>NZ_DASVWK010000721.1:0-7367 GCF_036389735.1 Archangium sp.
GCTGAAGTGGCTGCCGGCCTTGTCCACCAGTCCCGACTGCACCCCGAGGTCCAGCACCTCGCCCGCGCGGTGGATGCCCACGCCGTACAGCAGGTCGAACTCCACCTCCTGGAAGGGCGGGGCCACCTTGTTCTTCACCACCTTCACCTTGGCCCGCGTGCCCACCACCGCCTCGCCGTCCTTGAGGTTGCTCGTGCGGCGGATCTCCATGCGCACCGAGGAGTAGAACTTCAGCGCGTTGCCGCCCGTGGTCGTCTCCGGGTTGCCGAACACCACGCCGATCTTCATGCGAATCTGATTGATGAAGATGATGCAGCACCCCGAGCGGCTCACCGCGCCCGTCAGCTTGCGCAGCGCCTGGCTCATCAGCCGCGCCTGCACGCCCATGTGCGCATCACCCATCTCGCCCTCGATCTCCGCACGAGGCACCAGCGCGGCCACCGAGTCCACCACGATGAGGTCCACCGCCCCCGAGCGCACGAGCTGCTCGGTGATCTCCAGTGCCTGCTCCCCGGTGTCCGGCTGCGAGATGAGCAGCTCCTCCACGCGCACGCCGAGCTTGCGCGCGTAGTTGACGTCCAGCGCGTGCTCCGCGTCGATGAAGGCCGCCACGCCGCCCTGGGCCTGCACCTGCGCGATGGCGTGCAGCGTGAGCGTCGTCTTGCCCGAGGACTCGTTGCCGAAGATCTCCACCACGCGCCCGCGCGGGTAGCCGCCCACTCCGAGCGCCCGGTCCAATCCCACCGAGCCCGTGGGGATGACCGCCACCCGCTGCTCGCGCACCTCGCCACCCAGGGGCATTACCGCGCCCTTGCCGAACTGCTTCTCGATCGCCGCCACCGCCGCCGCCACCGCCTTCAGCTTGTCCGTCACCTTGTTCATCATCGCCTCGCCGCCCTTCACATGAATGGGGCCGCGCCTCGGAGCCGGAATGGCCCGTGCGTGCCGCGAGGAGCCTTGAGCAACCGCCGTGCCGCGCTGGGCTCACTCGGGGAGCGGTGGGTGGGGGCGTCTCGTTTCGCGTGAAGCGTCTCGCACGGTGGAGGTCAGGCCGGGGCTTCGCCCTCGCCGCCGATGTCCCGGTGGAGCTGGATGATGATGTCGCGTACCTCGTTCATGAGGGCCTCGCGCTGCGCCCCCTTGCGCCCCGCGGTCTCGATGGGCTGGCCCACCTTCACCCGGATGGGGTGGCGCCGCAGCCGCACGCTGCCCGGGGGAAGCATGCCGCGCGTGCCCTCGATGGCGATGGGGACGATGGGCACCCCGGCCTCCACGGCCAGCGCGAAGGCGCCCTTCTTGAAGGGGAGGATTCGCCCATCCTTCGAGCGCGTGCCCTCGGGGAAGGCGAGGAGGTTGGAGCCGGCGCGGATGCGCTCTCCGGCGACCCTCAGGCTGCGGACGGCCTCGCGCGGGTCGGAGCGGTTGACGAAGATCATCCCCGTCATCGTCATGTACCAGCCCAGGAACGGAACCCACTTCAAGCTATGCTTGGCGAGGAAGCGGATGTTCACGGGAATCACCGCGAACGCCACGGGGATGTCGAAGGCGGACTGGTGATTCATGAGGAAGATGTGGGGCCGGCTCCAGTCGATGTCCGGCAGGGGCTCCACGAGCAGGGGCGAGCCGGTGATGCGCCAGTGAATGGGAGCCCAGAAGCGCCGCGCCATCATCAGGGGCACGCTCCCGTTGAACGTGAGGAGCGCCGCCAGCCCGGACACGGAAATCCAGAACACCAGCCACAAGATGACGATGAGGGCCTGGAAGAGGGCGATGAGGGGGGACAGGAGCTTCATCACCTGGCCTTCTAGCTGGTCAAACCGCCGCCGGGTACGGGGTAGACGCGGGGACGTCGATTCCGTTGAATTCGAGTCCGCTGGGAGGAATTTCCTGAACATGACGGCCCGACACGACGAGCTTCCCCACGTGGTCATCCTCGGTGGTGGTTTTGGCGGTCTGTACGCGGCGCGGTCGCTGCGGAAGGCGCCGGTGCGAGTCACCGTGGTGGACCGGCAGAACCACCATCTCTTCCAGCCGCTGCTGTACCAGGTGGCCACGGCCACGCTCAGCCCGGGAGAGATCGCCTCGCCCATCCGTGGCCTGCTGGGCAGGGAGACGACGGTGCTGCTCGCCGAGGTGACGGGGGTGGACGTGGCGGGCAAGCGCGTGCTGCTGGCCGATGGTGAGCTGTCCTACGACTACCTCATCGTCGCCACCGGGGCGACGCACTCCTACTTCGGCCACGACGAGTGGGCGAAGCACGCGCTGGGACTGAAGACGGTCGACGACGCGCTGCAGATCCGCCGCAAGGTGCTGCTGGCCTTCGAGATGGCCGAGCGCGAGCCCGACCCGGTCCGTCGCCGCGAGCTGCTCACCTTCGTCATCATCGGAGCGGGGCCCACGGGGGTGGAGATGGCCGGAGCGCTCGCGGAGATCTCCCGCCACACGCTGGCGCACGACTTCCACAACATCGATCCCTCGCAGGCGCGCATCCTGCTGCTGGAGGGCGTGCAGCGCGTACTACCCATCTATTCGGAGCCGCTGTCGGAGAAGGCCCGGGGCGCGCTGGAGAAGCTGGGAGTGGAGGTCCGCACGAACACGCGTGTCACCCACCTCGACGAGACGGGCGTGTTCATCGGCGAGGAGCACATCCCGGCGCGGACGATCATCTGGGCCGCCGGCGTGGCGGCCTCTCCGGTGGCGCGCTCGCTGGGCACGGAGCTGGATCGGGCGGGCCGCGTCAAGGTGACGCCCGAGCTGACCCTCCCGGGCCGCCAGGACGTCTTCGTCATCGGCGACCTGGCGCACTTCGTCCAGGACGGCAATCCCATTCCGGGCGTGGCGCCCGCGGCCATCCAGCAGGGCAAGCAGGTCGGGCACAACATCCACCGCCACCTGGAGGGCCAGCCGATGAAGCCCTTCCGCTACTGGGACCGGGGCACCTACGCGGTCATCGGGCGAGGCAAGGCGGTGGGGGTGGCCTTTCAGCGCTTCGAGTCCTCGGGCTTCAGCGCGTGGCTGGCCTGGCTCGGCGTCCACCTCCTCTTCCTCATCGGCTTTCGCAGCAAGCTGGCCGTGCTCCTCGACTGGGCGTACTCGTTCCTGGCCTTCAAGCGATCGGCCCGCCTCATCACCGGCCCGTTGCCCGAGTTGGTGCGGCCCGTGAGGGCAGGGGAGCCGCTCAAGGGTCCTCGGGAGGCCACGAGTCCCGTTCGGGACGCCGCACTTGGTTGAAGGCGGTGTTCTGCTGGACGGGGGCGGGACCGCCATGGGTGTTGGTGTGCAGCCAGCCCCGGCGGTCCATCTGTCGGCAGTCGATGGCGAGCTGGACGTCCACGTCCTCGATGCGCTCGTGCCCCTCCAGGTCCGCGCGGGAGCGGGCCAGCTTGAGGATGCGGTCGTGGGCACGCGCGGACAGCCCGAAGGTGTGCACGGCCTTTTCGAGCATTGACTCGGCCTTCGGGGAGGGCTTGCAGTAGCGGCGCAGCAGGCGAGCGGGCATCTGCGCGTTGCAGTACACCCCCGGCTCGTCCCGGTACCGGGCCCGTTGGCGCTCGCGGGCGGCCTCCACGCGCTCCCGGTAGTACGCGCTGGGGGGCTCCTCTCCGTCGGCGCGGGCGATGTGGTGGTACTCCACCGGGCGCGTCTGGAGGGTGATGTCGATGCGGTCCAGCAGCGGTCCACTCACCCGCGAGTGGTAGTCGAAGACGCGGTAGTCCTTACATTGGCAGTTGCGTCCGGGCACGTTGAAGTAGCCGCACGGGCAGGGGTTCATCGCCGCCACCATCATCACCCGGCAGGGGTAGGTGACATGCTGGGTGGCGCGCGCCAGGTGGATGGAACCTTCCTCCAGGGGCTGCCGCAGCACCTCCAGCACGTTCTTGCGGAACTCGGGCAGCTCGTCGAGGAAGAGCACTCCGTGGTGTGCCAGGGACAGCTCTCCCGGCCTCGTGGTGGGGCCGCCGCCCACCAGTCCCGCGTCGGAGATGGTGTGGTGGGGCGCGCGGAAGGGCCGCTCGCGCATCATCGTTTGATCGTCTCCGAGGAGGCCGAGCACGGAGTAGATCTTGGTCACCTCCAGCGCCTCGTCGAAGGTCATCGTGGGGAGGATGCCGGGCAGCCGCCGGGCCAGCATCGTCTTGCCCGAGCCAGGTGGACCACAGAGCATGACGTTGTGGCCCCCGGCGGCGGCCAGCTCCAGCGCCGTCTTGATGTCCGCCTGTCCCCGGACGTCGGACATGTCGAGCGGGGTCGAGCGCCCGCGCGAGAGGGCAGGGGAGCCCCTCTCGCGGGTGAAGGCGGCCAGGGGCTTCTCGCCAGTGAGGTGCTCCACCGCCTCGCGCAGGTTGTTGACGGCCAGCACCTGGATGCCCTCCACGAGCGCCGCCTCGGCCGCGTTCGCCGCCGGAACCATCACGCCCTCGTAGCCCCCGTCGCGCGCCGCCACGGCCAGCGGCAGTACGCCCCGGATGGGCTTCACCCACCCGTCCAGGGATAGCTCCCCGCCGAAGAGGTAGCGCCCCAGCGGCTCCTCCTCCATCAGCTTCGCCGCGGCGAGCACCCCCAGCGCGATGGGCAGCTCGAAGGCCGCTCCCTCCTTGCGGATGTCCGCCGGAGCGAGGTTCACGGTGATGCGCTTCTGCGGCAGCTCGAAGCCACAATTCTTCAGGGCCGAGACGACGCGCACCTTGGACTCGCGCACGGCTCCCTCCGGCAAACCGACCACATTGAAGTACGGGAGGCCCATCGCCATATCCACCTCGCACTCCACCACCACCGCGTCGATGCCCATCAACGCGCCCGACCGCACCCGCGCCAGCATGTCCTGCCCTCCGAAAGGTTCTCGGCTCGCTGGAGCAATGCGCGTACCGCTTCCCCTCCGAGAGGCCTCCGGCACCAACGCGTCCCCGGCCCGGGATGGCACGTCCCGCGCAGTGGAGGGCACCGCCCACGAGCCGGCGTGAAATTCGGCTAATCTAGGGGGCCATGGAACACACCACCTCGGCCCCGCAGTCGGGCACCTCTCCCCGGTCCGTCCACGTCCGCCGCGCTGACCTCAAGCGCAACGTGCGGCTGAAGCTGACCTTCGCCCTCTTCCGCTTCGTCCTCTACGGAATGGTGGGTCTGTCCTCGGAGATCTTCTTCTACAACCTGGTCCGCATCGGCCGGCACGTGCCGCTGCTGGAGGTCTTCTTCCGCTTCCAATGGCGGGTGGATGATCGGCTGAACCTCAACCACATCTGGGACACGCCCGTCGTCGCGGCGTACGGCCAGTGCTCGCTGTGGATGTTCCTCATCTACGGCGTGGCCTGCTTCTGCTTCGTCGAGGCCATCTACCGCCGCACCTTCCGCCAGCACACGGCGCTGCGCGCGGTGCTCTACGGCTTCGCCATCCTCCTCTTCGAGGGCTTGAGCGGGGTGGTGCTGGAGAAGCTGACGGGCTACCGCATCTGGTACTACGCGGACAGCGGCGCCATCCTCTGGGAGATGACGTCGCTCTACATCCTGCCCATCTGGATGGTGACCGGCCTGATCGCCGAGTTCATCTACAGGGAGTTGATGGACCCGGACTTGGTGGCGGCCTTGGAGTCGCCCTTGCCGGCCACGCCCGAGGAGACCGAGGCCTCACTCCAGCTGATGCGGTAGGTACAGGCGTGCCCGTCGTAGCCGGACAGGTCGACGTGGATGTTCTCCGCGCCGGCCGTCCGCAGCCCCGCGTGGAGGATGCCCGCGGTGAACGTGGGCAGCGAGCCAACCTCGTTCATCCACAGCTCGAACTGACGCGGGGAGATCTCCTTCAGGCGTGACTCGGTGTAGTTGTTGCCCGCCCGGAAGTTCTGCGTGGCCCGCATCAGTGCCCGCCGGGGGCCCAGCACGCGCAAGAGCGACAGCACGGCGCGCCCCAGCATCGTCTCGCGGAAGCCGTCGATGCACGCCTCGCCAATCTTGAAGGCCCCCTGGCTCAGCGGCTCACCCGGGTAGAGCTCCTCCGCCGTGATGCGCAGGAACGTCATCCACGAGTCGAAGGGGTAGGCGGGGCGGAGCTTCTTGTCCAGGTCGAGTCCCGCCTCCCGCAGACGAGCCTTGCAGCTGGGAGGAATCCGTCCGTGCAGTGCTCGCACATAGACGGCTTCGATGGTCTGCTCAAAGATCAGGAGCTCGTCGGCCATGAGAGTTTTACACTCTAGCCGACGAGCCCCTGTCTGTGAACCACACGATGTTTTATTGAACCGGGGCGGGCGCCGGAGCGGCCCCCGGGTCGCCAGCGGGAGCACCCGCCGGAGCCAGCGGGATGTCCTCGGTGGCCATGCCCAGCACGAAGGCCCCGGCCTGCTTGGCGCCGTCGAAGGCGGCCACGAGCTTGCCGTAGTTGGCCTTGTCGTCCGCCACGAAGAAGACCACGCGGTCCTCCTTCGTCTTGGCGGCCAGCATGCGCTTGAGCTTGTTGACGTAGTCGTCGGAAGCGACGGGGTCCGCGTTGATGGAGTAGGTGCCGTCGGCGTCCAGCTTGACGATCAGCTGGCTGTTGTCCTGGGGCATCTGCTCCACGGGGACGTCCTCGGTCTCCGGGATGCGCACCTCGATGTCCTTCTCGAGGAGCGGGGTGACGACCATGAAGATGATGAGGAGCACCAACACCACGTCCACCAGCGGAGTGACGTTGATCTCCGAGTTGGGCGGGGTGGAGGGTTTGACGAACTTACGAGTTCCGGCCATGGCTACTTCTGCTCCTCGACGCCCAGGAAGATCTTCCTGGCCTTCGCCTTGCGGGTGATCTCCATCACCTGGCGCACGTCGCCCACGGTGAGGGAGCTGTCGCCCTTGAGAAGAAGCTTCTTGTTGGGCAGGTATGCCAGCGTCTCACGCAGCTTGGCCTCCAGGCCCGCCGCATCGAACTCGTCCTGCTCCACGAACGTCTTCTTGTCCGCGGTCATGGAGAGGATGAGCGGATCCGGGTCGTTCCCTGGCTTCTCGTCCTCCACCTTGGCCGCCTTCGGCAGGGTGACGGACTTCCCACGCTGGAGCATGGGAGTGACGACCATGAAGATGATGAGGAGCACCAGCACCACGTCCACCAGGGGGGTGACGTTGATGTCGCTCTTCGGGCCCCCTTGGGAGCCACCTACTGCCATTCCCATGAATGCACCTGTTCCTGGAGAAGAGAGCGCCCGCCCGACGGTGGGTCTCCTGGATCAGGAGACCCGATACACGCCGAGGCGGGCCTGGGTGCTCTCGGGGTAAATCAGCCCTGCGGAGCGTGCGCGCCGCCCGCGTTGCGCGCCACCACGTCCAGGAACTCGTTGGACGACTCGGAGATGTCCACCGAGCGAGCGTCCACCCAGCCCGACAGGAAGTTGTAGGCCATAACC
>NZ_DASVWK010000722.1:0-2472 GCF_036389735.1 Archangium sp.
CCTCATGCACCGCAGGACCTGGGTCAGAAGGTGGCGCCGTTCACGCGGGCACCCGGCGACGCGCTCAAGGACGACAGGCCCGTGTGGAGCACGAAGCCGCCCGTGGCGCTCGCATCGGGGCTGCGGTTCATCGACACGCCGTCCTGGCCGGTCAGCGAGCTCGTGTAGCTATACGTGTTGATCGTCGTCGCGTTCTTGGCGGACGAGGTCTTCACCGTCACCGTGTCGCTGCTGTTGTTGAGGCTGAGCGTGCCGGTGGACGCGACCACCGCGTTGGTCGTCCCCGAGGGAATGCCAGACGTGCCGCCGAAGACCACGATGGCCTTGCCCGCGCCGAGCACCGTCCCCGAGGCGAAGGTGTGCCGCGCCGAGGTCGCATCCAGGATGATCCATCCGCTGATGTCGATGGCCGTACCGCCCACGTTCACCAACTCCACGAACTCACCATCCGTGGCGCTGCCGGGCTCGTTGGCGAGAATCTCATTGATGATGACCTTCGCCGGGCTGGCGGTCCCGGTGATGGTGAAGGTGCCATCGCTCACGTCCGAGGCCGAGCCGAAGGCATCCGTGGCCCGCACCCGCGCCTGCGTGGTGGGCGAGCTCGGCACCACCCACGCGTAGCTGCCCGTGGACGCGGCCAGGCTGCTGGCGATCATCTGCCACGAGGCCCCGTTATCGAGCGAGTACTCCAGCTTCACGTTGGAGATGTTCCGCGACGTCCAGGTGATGTTGCGCGAGCCGCCGCCCGCCCAGCTCTCGCCGCCGTTGGGGCTGGTGACGGTGATGCCGGGCATGGGCGTGGTCGCGGTGGCGCTGCTCGCCGCGGACTCGTTGCCCGCCGCGTCCACGGCCGTCACCCGGTAGGCGTTCGTGGTGCCGGGCGACAGGCCCAGGTCCGCGAAGCCCGTCGTGGTGGACGTGCCCACCAGGGCGTAGGCCAGGCCGTTGGTGCTCCGGTACACGTTGTAGTGGTGCACGCCCACGTTGTCCGTCGAGGCCATCCAGGAGAGGTCCACCTCCGTGGAGGACGCGGCGGTGGCCACCAGCGAGCCCGGCGCGCTGGGCGCCTGCGTGTCCGGGGCCTTCGAGGCGTAGGAGACGCTCTTGGTCCCCTGCGCCACCACGTAGGTGTCGCCGTCCGTCGAGCTCAGCTCGATGTGGCCCCACTTCGAGTTGGTGGCCGGGTCCTCCGTCTGCCACACCTGCGAGTTGTGCGCCGCCAGTCGGTCCAGGCACTCGGCCGTCGGGTGGCCATAGGTGTTGTCCTTGCCCACGGAGATGAAGGACACCGTCGGATTCGTCGCGTCGAGCAGGGTGTTGTTGGACGAGTAGCGCGAGCCGTGGTGGTGCACCTTGTACAGCTCGAGCGGTCCCACCGCCGTGGCGATTCCCGTCTCCATGTCCTCGGTGGTACCGGTGAGATCGCCGCCCACCAGCGCGTCGAAGGCGCCGTAGGTGATTTTCACCACCACGGACTTGGCGTTCTCATCCGAGACGTGGGCGCCGTTGCCGGCGGCCGCCACCACCTCGAGCCGCACCTGGCCGCACAGGCTATAGACGTCACCCTTGCGCGCGGTGAAGCGCCGGCCGCTGAAGTGGCTGGTGTAATCGGTATAGGCGACCGAGTCATACGCCCCCCCGTGGTCGTACACCGCGTCGATGCTGACCGCGTCCGTGCCCACGTCCACCTCGTCGATGCCGCCCATGTGGTCGGCATGCATGTGCGAGATGAAGGCCATGTCGATGTTCGTGACGCCCCGCGCCTTCAGGTAGGCCTTGATGGTGGCGCCCGAGCCGGTGGGCCCTCCGTCGAACAGCGCCACGCACCCGCCCGGGGCGATCAGCACCGCCGAGTCTCCCTGGCCGATGTCCAGGGTGGTGAAGCGCAAATCCTGAGACCAGGCCAGCGTGGGCAGGAGCAGGGTCAGCAACAGCAGGGGACGCAGGGGGGTCTTCAGGCCGGTGAGCATGGGCTCGCCTCCAGGGGGAAGGACGAGTCCAGTGGGTATCTCAAATATTGAGAACCGTGAAGATGGGCATTTTTAGTATCCCTGGAATCCCGAGAGCAGGGGTGCGGACCTGTTCAATCAGGGAACCAAGGTACCCTCACCCATCCCTCTCCCGAAGGGAGAGGGGAGGGGGCTGATGGAGCGGGACTACTCGCGCTCCGCGTCTTCTCGGGCGGGCGCCTCGTCCTCGGACGGGGTCAGTCGCGCCACCTGCTCCTGGCTGGCGGCCCAGGAGTCCTCCGCGTCATGGGCGTGGATCTCCGCCGCCGCTTCGTCGTCCTGCTTGCCAGTCCACGTGGTGTGGCCTCCGGCGAAGCCCTCGAGGGGGCGGGGGCCGCGATGCGCCTCCACCTCCAGGTCCTTGACCTCCTGCTGCCGGAGCCGCTCCCGCTCCTGTTGCCGTTCACGCTGGTGCAGCCTCTCCACGGGGTCGTCCGCCATCTGGCACCTCCTCTGCCCCAAG
>NZ_DASVWK010000723.1:0-2429 GCF_036389735.1 Archangium sp.
CACCTCGAAGTGCAGGTGCGGCCCCCGTGAGAAGCCGGTGTTGCCGGAGAGGCCGAGCAACTGCCCGGGGTGGACGTACTGCCCCTCCTTGACCACGACCGCGCCGGGCTTGAGGTGGCCGTAGTACCCGAGGGTTCCGTCGGAGTGGCGGACGAGCACCCGGTTGCCCATGTCCCGCTTCTGGTAGCTCTCGTCGGTGCCAGCCTCCGTGAAATGCTGGATGGCCTGGACGACGACTCCCGCCCGAGCCGCGTGCACGGGCGAGCCCTCGGGGAGGTCGAAGTCCACGGCGTACCGGCTCGGGCCGTTGTGGCTGAACGCGCCGTCATACCCCTGAACCACCCGGACCGGCCGACCCGAGGCCACCGGCAGTTGGTAGACGACCGAGTCATCGTGCACCGCCCGGGGGGTGCCCCAGTTCGAGGTGTAGCGGACGTTCTTGTAGCTCCAGGCCAGCTCGCGGCGCAGGCGCTTGAGCTTCAGGACCGTCCGGGTCTCGGAGCCCTCGAACACCACCGTGACGGGCAGCGGCGTCGACGCCTCCACGTTCTCGAGCTCCGCGGCGAGCGTGACCGTGAGCGCGGATTGGATTCTCGCGCGGAGGGTGAAGGAGACGCTCTCCGTGTCCGGCTGCTCGGTGACGAGGCACAGCACCCCGTCGTCCGAGCAGGACTCGTGACGGTAGGGCAAGGGCTGGGCGCGCGCGGCGCCACAGACCAGGACCATCCACAGGCTCACGGCACAGCCGACCAGGCACCCACGGCTCATAATGTCACCTCGTAGTACGTGCGCTTCTCTCCCGGCTTCTCTCCGGGCCACACCGCCCAGCCATCCCACGCGCCTCCCTGTTTGCGCAGGCTACGGGTGTGCACCCGCAGCCGCTGGAGCTCCGGCTGCACCTCCAGCAGGTTGAACAGGCGCGGCACCGACTCCGGTCGTTCGTGCGTCGGGGCTCCGAAGCTCCCGGCGCCCATGACATGGAGCCGCCGCTCCGAGTGGAGATAGTTGAGCAGGTCGGCGCGGTCCTCATGGACGTGCCCATGCAGGCAGACACGCACGTCCGCTTGAAGCAGCCGGCCCGTGAAGGCGTCATCCTGGATCTTCTCGTTGCCCGTGATGGGGTGGTGCCAGACGGCCAGCCGCAGGACCTTGGCCTCCGCCGCGAGCTCACCGCGCTCCCGGGCCTTGAGGATGTCCTGGTCCGCCCTGGCGAGCCCCCGGGAGAGCGCCTTGTCGGAGATGCTGGAGCGCCCCTGGAAGTACTCGTCGATCTCCCAGGCCGAGTTCATGGCCAGGAATTGGAGGCGCGACTCGCTGAAGAGGAACGGGATGCACTGCTCCTCGGGAGCGAGCGGATAGGGCTTCTGGATGAGCGGGTGGTAGAAGTGATCCGAGAAGTTCCTGAAGCGCTCCGGGTACTTCAGCTCGTTGCGGAGGAGGTACCCCTCACCCGCTTCATGATACCTGCCGGTGACGAGCCCGCTCTTGTCCACCAGCCGTTTCTTCTTCCAGTCGTAGACCTCCGTGTTCCAGTCCAGGTCGTGGTTGCCAGGGACGAGGATGAGGCGCTCGGCCGTCAGCTCGAACTGCTCGATGAGACCGGAGACGAACTCGCGCGCCTTCTCGAACTCCTGGGGCGAGGCCCGGTTCGTGATGTCGCCGGAGATGACCAGATAGTCCAGGCGCTTCACTCCGGGCCCTTCGCTCCTATCCTGGAGGCCGGCCCGCAGGGGCTCGAGCAGGCTGATCGGATCGTCCCCGGCGCCGATGTGCAGATCGCTCAAGTGGAGGATCCGCAGGGGTGTCCCCTGGCTCGTGTTGCCCGTCTTCGCCACCGCCATGGTCACCTTCGTCTCGGCGGCACTCTGGGAGCGCTGCTCCTGGATGGTCGTCCGCAGTGCCTGGACCTGCTTCACCAGCTCCGGGTTGAGCTCACGGGACTGCTGCGCGCCCAGCGTGAGCGGCGTCCGGTGGTCGCAGGCCTCGCAGCCCACGTCCGGCGCCCCCTTGGCGAGCCTCGTGCGGACGGTCTCCTCCGGGAACACCTTTCCGCAGACGCAGGTGATGGTCAGTCGCTCCAGCAGCTCCACTCCGTGCTCCTGGAGGTGCTGCTCGATGAAGTTCACGAACAGCTCGCGCGTCCTCGGGTCCGTCCCGTCATCGAAGTAGACGTCGAGCTGGGCGATGCCTCGCGCCCCCTGGCTCGTGCTCTGCACGCGGCGGATCCCCGAGGAGTCCTTGCCGGCCTGCCCGAACTCGGCCCGGTTCTCCCACAAGCGCATGGGGCCGAAGCGCTGACTGACGGCCAGCGACGTGACGAGCGAGGCGTAGATGTTGTCGATGGGTCCGAAGAAGTCGTAGTGCAGCGAGATGGCGTGCGCGAAGTCCGCGCCCGCCTCGGAGTGGGCGGGCTGGAAGAGCGACGGGAA
>NZ_DASVWK010000724.1:0-3020 GCF_036389735.1 Archangium sp.
TGCTGATGAGATCCCACTTGTTCACCACGATGACCAGCGCGCGGCCCTTCTCCTCGGCGATGCCGGCCAGCTTCGCGTCCTGATCCACCGCCGGCTCCGTGGCGTCCATCAGCAGCACCGCCACGTCGCTGCGATCGATCACCTTCAGCGCCGCCACCACCGAGAACATCTCCACCTTGTGGGCAATCGTCTTCTTGCGCCGGATGCCCGCGGTGTCCGTCAGGACGATCTGCCGGTCCTTGTACGTGAGGGCCGAGTCGATCGGATCCCGCGTGGTGCCCGGGATCTCGCTGGCCACCACCCGCTTCTGCTTCAGCAGCGCGTTGACCAGGGTGCTCTTGCCCACGTTCGGCCGGCCGATGATGGCCACCCGGATGGGACGATCCTCCTTCTCCTCCTCGGCGGGGGCCTCCTCCGCGCCCTCCTCGGCCTCGGGGGCCTCCTCTCCCCACTCCTCGGCGTCCTCCAGGGCCTGCTCGAGCCGCTCGGCCTTCGCCTTGGCCTCGAGTTCCTCGGGCGACGGGGGCGGCAGCTTGCCCACCACCGTCTCCATCATCGTGCCCACGCCCAGGCCATGCTCGGCGGAGATGGGGAACACGTCGCCCAGGCCCAGCCGGAAGAACTCGGCGGCGTGCGCCTGGAGCGTCTGCGACTCGTTGTCCAGCTTGTTGGCCGCCACCACCACCGGCTTGCCGCTCTGGCGCAGGTAGGTGGCCACCTCCTGATCCGACGCGGTGAGGCCGGCCCGGGCATCCGTCACGAAGATGATGACGTCGCACTCCTCCACCGCCAGTTGCGCCTGCTCGCGCACCTGCTGAAGCAGCGCGTCCTTCTCACCGGGCACGAAACCGCCCGTGTCGATGATGGTGAGCTCGCGCCCCTCGGACTCGATGTCCCAGTAATGCCGATCCCGGGTCACCCCGGGCACGTCCTCCACCAGCGCGATGCGGCGCCGGGCGAGGCGATTGAAGAGCGTGGACTTACCCACGTTCGGGCGACCCACGATTGCGACCAACGGCTTCATGGCTTCCTACCTACTCGTAACCCAGCTTCTTGAGGCCCTCGGGACGCTCGCTCCAGCGAGGCTCCACCCGGACCCGTAGCGAGAGGTACACGTGCGTCCCCAGCAAGCGCTGGATGGATTTGCGCGCGTCCGTCCCGATCGTCTTCAGCATCTGCCCCTGCTTGCCGATGATGATGGCCTTCTGGCTGTCACGCTCCACGTAGATGGAGGCGGCAATCCGGATGAGGCCCGCAAGCTTGCCGGGGGGCGTTCCAGGCGGCGGCTCGCGCTCGGACTCGTCGAAGAAGTCCACCAGTACCGCCGTGGAGTACGGAATCTCCTGCCGGCAGTGCCGAAGCACCTGCTCGCGCACGTATTCCGCCACCAGCGTCTTCTCCGCCTGGTCCGTCAGCACGTCCTCGGGGAAGAGCGCCTCTCCCTCGGGCAGGTGCTGGAGCACCGCCTGGAAGAGTTGCTCCACTCCGTCGTCTTCCCTCGCGGAGATGGGCACCACCTCCGCGAAGGGGAATTCCCGCCGGTACAGGTCGATGAGCGGCAGCAGCACCGTCTTGGGTACCGTGTCGATCTTGTTGATGACCAGGAAGGTGGGCTTCTTCGTCTTCTGCAGCCGCTCGAGGATGAAGCGGTTGCCCGGTCCCACCGAGGGGACCTCGGCGGGCGTCGGCTCGATGACGAAGAGGACCAGGTCCACCTCGTCCGCCGCATGAAGGGCCACGTCCACCATGTACCGGTTGAGCTCGCCCTTGGCCTGGTGGATGCCGGGCGTATCGAGGAAGGCCACCTGCCCCTCCGGCCGCGACACCACGCCCAGAATCCGGTTCCGGGTGGTCTGCGGCTTGGGGGAGACGATGGCGAGCTTCTCGCCGGTGAGTTGATTGAGCAGCGTGCTCTTGCCCACGTTCGGCCGGCCAATGAGCGCGGCGAACCCGCTGCGGTGTGTCTGAGGAGCCATCTAGCTTCTGAAGGTCGAAGGTGATCTGAAGGTCCCCTCGAAAGAGGACCCCAGGAAAACTGCTCACTACTTAAGGCTTCCAGCCCGTTCGCGCCCTACGGGGCAGCCGGGCAACCGCCTCCTGGGCGGCTCGTCCGGCTCAAGCCGGCGCCGACGCCGAGATGGTCAGCCTGGTGATCTTCACGTCCGTGCGAGGCCGGTCCCCCGGGCCCTTGGGAATCTCGTTGGCGATGCGATCGGCCACGTCCTGGCCCTTCACGACCTCGCCGAAGATGGTGTGCCGGTTGGTGAGGTGCGGCGTGGGCACCACGGTGATGAAGAACTGGCTGCCGTTGGTGTTGGGGCCGGCGTTGGCCATGGCCAGCAGGCCCTTCTTGTCGAAACGGCGGCCGCTCTGGAACTCATCCTTGAACTTGTAGCCCGGGCCGCCCGTGCCACGACCGAGCGGATCCCCGCCCTGAATCATGAAGTCGCCGATGCAGCGGTGGAAGATCGTCCCGTCGTAGAGCGGCTTGCCCACCATGCGCTCGCCCGAGGCGGGATGCGTCCACTCCTTCTCGCCCGTGGCCAGGCCGACGAAGTTCTGCACCGTCTCCGGCGCGTCCTTCGCCAAGAGCTTCACCACGATCTGTCCCTCGGTCGTATCGAAGGTGGCGTAGAGATCCTTGCCCGCACGCGCCTCGTCCATCATTCCCATGGTGCCTCCCGGGTCGAAACCCACTAGAGCGGTGGGCGCGGGACCTTATTCGTCACCCCCGGGTGAACCAAGCAGTTTCAGGCCGGGGTGTCGTCCTTCGGACCCGAAACAGGGGCGGACGGTGGCTCGGAAGCCCCCTGCCCCGGCTTCTCCCCCCGGTCCAACAGCACCAGGGCCCCATGGGCGGCCGTCTGCTCGGCGTCCTTCTTGCTGCGGCCACTGGCGCGCGCGTACACGTCCGGGCCCAGCGCCACCTCCACCTCGAAGATCTTCTCGTGGTCCGGGCCCGTCTCGGAGACGATCTGGTAGCGCGGCGTCAGCTTGAGGTGCTCCTGCGCCGCCTCCTG
>NZ_DASVWK010000725.1:0-3534 GCF_036389735.1 Archangium sp.
AAGCAGATGCACGAGATGTCGATGTCCGTCATCCGCAACATCGGCGGCTAATCAAGCGCCAGGTAGTCACTGGGTAGTACGAACCGGTCTCGCGAGGTCCTCTATACGAGGCCACGCGGGGCCGGTTTCGCTTTTGGGGCCCCCTGGGCTCCGGGGGCCAGCTCGGTCCGGAGCTGGGGCGCGTGGGGCTGTGCGGAAAGATGGCGATGCCCGGCATCCGCGACATCGGCGGCTGATAGAGCGCCAGGCAACTGGGTCGTACGAGCCGGTCTCGCGAGGTCCTCTATAGGAGGCAACGCGGGGCCGGTTTCGCTTTTGGGGCCCGTGAGCTCCCGGGCCGTGGGCTTGACGGCGCCCCGACCCCTGGTTTCCACTCCCGTTCATGGGGACGTCGAGGGTCGGTGCGGAAAAGAGCTTTTTATTCGAGCACAGGAAACCTTCGGTGGGGGATGTCGATAATGGAAACAGTAGGTACACAGCGGTGGCGGCGCTGCAGCTGAGCCCCACCCCAAACCAGATGACCTCACGTAGCGCGACGACCCGTCTGCGCACCTGAGACAAGAAAGGACGAACATCATGTCGACGAAGATCGGTGGTTCGAATCCGAGCGTCACGACCCCGGGTTTTGGCGTTCAGACGCTGGCCCCCAAGGATGCGGAGGTGAAGACCACGGCGACCAATGCGGCCGCCGCCACCGCCGCCCCGACCAACACCTCGGTGGAGAGCGACGTGTTCCGCAAGGACCGCTCCATCATGGACATCTTCTACTCGGTCGTCGGCGGTGGCCCTGCCACGCCCCCCGCGCCGACGCCGACGGACTCCTCGCACCCGTCCGGCAGCCTGAAGACGGACGCGAACGGCGTCATCACCACCCCGGGCGGCTACAAGATCGAGGCCACCAGCCAGTTCGAGTGGAAGGTCACCGGTCCGGACGGCAAGTCGACCCGCGTGTGGGGTGACCCGCACGTGGACGAGGGCGACGGCGGCAAGTGGGACTTCAAGCGCGACAGCACCTTCGTGCTCGGCGACGGCACGCGCATCAACTGCGCTACCGCTCCCTACGGCAATGGCATGACGGTGAGCAAGGAGCTGGAGATCATCTCCGGTAACGACCGCGTCAAGGTCACCGACATCGACAAGGGCAAGGGCAAGACCGGTGCGGTCACCCAGGACGGCTTCCAGCACGTCAACAGCTTCGGCGGCAAGGACGTGTTCGTCATGGGCAAGGAGACGGACGACTGGTCCTTCACGGGTAAGGAGGTCGTCGGCAGCAACAACGGCGGCGAGTCCTTCCAGCTCGGCAAGGAGCTGGCGGCCGGCGCCCCGGCCCCCGGAACCAATCCCACCAGCGCCAAGCCCGGCTCGTTCCTCGGGAAGATCACCCAGCTCTTCGAGCAGATGTCGAAGATGTTCGACACCCTGCGCAAGCTCACCGCGCAGCTGGAGAAGCTCAATCCCTTCGAGGGCACCCGCAACGCCCCCCCCGGCCGTGGCTGCTGGGTGGATCGCCGCCAGGGCAACCTGCGGACCAACTTCGAGGACATCGGCCGCATGCTCGACAAGTACGCGTCCCTGCGCGACCTGAACCGCTCGGTCAACCAGAACCGCTTCCGGACGTTCTAGACTCTGGACTAGACTCATCAGGCGGGAGGGTCCTGCGCGGCCCTCCCGCCCTTTTTTTTTCCCCCACAGGTGCTCCCGTGAGCAATCCCCCGCAGAAGTCCTCCGCCTCCACGCTGGCCATTCCTGAAGAGCTCGGTGAGCGCCTCGTCCTCGGAGAAATCTCCCCGGCGGAGTTCCTCGGCTTGTCCCAAGAGATGCTCTACGAGATCGCGACGCGCGGTCACGACCTGTTGAAGACGGGGATGCTCCAGGATGCCCTGGACATCTTCAAGGGGCTGGTGGCGGCTTCCCCGTACGATAGCGTCTTCCACTGCAACCTGGCGGCGACCTATGCCCACCTGGAGCGGTTCGGTGAGGCCAAGGATGAGTACACCCGGGCGCTCGAGCTCAACATCGGCAACGTGGATGCCCTGGTGGGACGCAGCGAGATGTACCTGCGCGAGGGCAACATGCCCGAGGCGCTCAAGGACATCCAGACCGCGCTGAAGTTGGATCCCGAGGCCAAGCGCGAGAACACCAAGCGCGCCCGCGCCACCCTGACCATCCTGCAGAAGGCGGGAGAGGCCACTCCCAAGAAGTAGCCCCGCCCTGGGGGAAATTACCGGCGCTGGTACACCGCGGCCAGCGCCGAGCCCCAGTCCGTCTTCATCACCTTCATCTTCACGAAGGCGAGCTCGGGAGAGCTCAGCGTGTGGCCGGCCATGATGACCCGCGCCCCGGGCTTGAGTTCCTTGAGCTTGTGCGTGAGCTGCTCGATGAGCTCGTGCCCGTAGCAGGTGCCGTGCGCGAACACCACGTCGGCCACGGAGAAGTCCTGCTGGAGGAAGTCCCCGTCGATGAACTCGATGCGCTGGTTCTGGTGCTCCGGCGACAGCCGGGGGCGCACCTCGGCGTCATAGCGGCTCAGCACCTTGCGCGCCGTGTCCCCCAGTCCCGGGAGCAGCTCGATGCCCACCACCCGACCGAACGGGAAGGCGAGCGCCGCGAGGAAGGTCGCCTTGCCCGTTCCGGAGCCGAGGTCGAAGAACACCTCGCCCTCCTTGGGCGTGGCCTCGCGCACCACTTCCAGGAAGGCGGGAGGAACCACTTCACCGTAGGTGGTGGCGGCCTCCTGGAGTCCCAACCGCTCCTTCTCCTGCCGGGCGACGTCGTAACCGGAGAAGCCCGAGTAGAGCTGCTCGAAGATTTCCTGGGTGTGTGCGAGGTCCATACGCGCCATCTTACAATCCGGATTCTCCGGGTGGCGTGCTTTCGCTGGACCGAACGCCCGGTGTATCCTCGGCCCCATCCCGTCCTGTCAGGTTTCCACCCACCATGACGAATCCCGACCCTGATCCCTCCAAGCCCGACCTGCTCCTGCTGTCCATGCAAGGGTTCCAGATGTACGAGCAGGGCCGGTACGACGAGGCTCGCGACATCTTCGCGAAGCTGACGCTGCAGGATCCCGCGGAGGGCTACTACCGGACGGCGCTCGGCGCCACGTGCCTGGCGGTGGATGCGCTCGACGAGGCGCTGATCCACTTCGACGAGGCCCTCCGCCTGGATGCCGCGGACACCGCCGCGTTGATCAACCGGGGGGAGGTCCACCTGCGCTTGGGCAACATCATGCAGGCGGCCAAGGACTTCGCCCGGGTGGTGGCACTGGATCCGGAGCAGAAGGACCCCCTGACCGAGCGAGCAAGGCTGCTGGCCGTGGCGACGCTCCAGAGCGCCGAGGAGGCCCAGTTGGAGAGCGTTGGGGGGGGGTCGAAGGGGTAGACTTGGGAAAGTAGCCGGGTCTCGCTAGGATTACGGACTGCCAATGTCCGCCCAGAGCGATAGCAACAGCTTCCTGTCCAAGTACTCCGACATCGTCCTCGCGTGCGTGGTGGTGGCCATCATCGGGATGATGATCGTCCCGCTGCCGCCGCT
>NZ_DASVWK010000726.1:0-20973 GCF_036389735.1 Archangium sp.
ATCGCTCTTGCCCAGCGCCTTCTCCAGGGTGCTCAAATCAGCGATGACGCGCTGGCCCGGACCGACGGGGCCCGCATCCCGATCGCGACCCCGGCCGCCGCTGCGGGGGCCATCACCCCGGCCGCCACCCCGACCGCCACCATCGCGACCACCAAAACCACCACCCGGACCGTCCCGGCGCGGACCCTGGCCGGGGGGACCACCCCGCCCACCACCGCGCGGCCCACCGCTTCCATTCTCCTGAGGCACGTGACTCTCCCGCTAGAACGCGTAGCGAAGGTTCGGCATCACCGCGAACCCGATTGACTGAGACTGTACGAGGAACGTCCCCGTCACCTCGATACCCACCGAGAAGTGACGCAGGCGCGTGTAGTACTCCACTCCCGGGCCGGCGAACACCAGAATGTCGGACTCCGGCAGGAGCTGCTTGGGACGAAACAGGGCATAGCCGGCACCGCCGCGCAGGTAGATCCACGTGCGCTGCACGCCCTGGACATCGGCGAGCCCCACCAGTTGGAGGCGCGCCAGGGCGCCGGGCACCAGCATGGAGAAGTCGCCGGAGGCCGCGCCCCCCGAGTTGCCCACATATTCCGAGCCGGCGCGGTTGGACGCCACCATCACGAACGCGCCCACGGAGAGGCGTTGGCCGATGTCCACCCCCACCTCCACCTGGGCGATCTGCCCGGGCGAGAAGGGACGCGGGGTGTCGGCGGGCGCGGGCGGATTGACGACGAAGTAGGGGCCACCGAGCACGGAGAAGTACAGCCCGCGCTCGATCTCCTCGAAGGTCTCGGCCGGCCTGTCACCGGCGGCCTGCGCGTTCGCGAGCGCGGGAATCGCCAGGGCGGCACAAACGACGAAGGGGGTGAGGGCTTTCATGCGTGGGCGGACGTTAGCCCAGCAGCGCACGGACGCCAGTGCCAAAAAGCAAGATGGGCGGCCCCGGGACAACGGAACCGCCCATCTGCAGCTTTTCATTCAGCAGCGGAAGGCTACTCGCCGGCCGCCTTGAAGAGGAACGGGTAGGTCACGACCACCGAGCCACCGCCCTTGGGCTTGGGGAACTGCCAGGTGCGGACGCGACCGGCCACGCACTGCTCCAGCTCCGAGTTGCCCGCGGTGGACTGGGCCACGCTGGAGGTGACCACGTTGCCCTCGGAGGCGATGGTGAAGCGGATGGCCACCTTGCCGCCCAGCTTCGGGAAGCGGTTGAGGAGGCTCTCGTAGCAGTAACGGATCTGCCCGCGGTTGCGGATGATGACCTGGCGGATGAGCTCCTTGTCGAGCGAGCCCGTCACCGTGGCCTCGTCGGCCGCGATGCCCACGTCCACGCTCTGCTTGCCGCCCAGCCCGCCCACGCCGGAGCCGTAACCACCCATACCGCCGCCACGGCCCTTGGTGCCGACCGCGCCGATGCCGATGGTGTCACCGCCACCACCGCCACCACCGCCGCCGCCCTTCAGACCCAGGCCGCCGAAGCCGCCGGAGGTGCCACCCTTGGCGCCGAACATGTTGCCCATGGCGCTCTTCAGGTCACCACCGAGGCCGCCACCTCCGAAGAGGCTCGCGGCGCCACCCTTGCCGCCGAAGATCTTCGCGGCCATGTTCTTGGCCTGCTCCTTCTTGTCGGGCTTGCCCTGGTTGGTGGCGTGGGCGTTCTGCTTGGGGGCTTCCTTCTTCCCCATCTGCCCCTCGTCCTTCTTCGCCTTGGCGGCCTTCTCGGCCTGCTTCTCCGCCTTCTGCTGGTTGAGCTTCTCGAGGAACTTGTTCTTCTGGGTCTCGGGAGCCTTGACGATGAGCTTGGCGATGCGCGCGTCGCTGCCCGCCAGTTCGTCCGCGTACTCCTCACCGGCCGCGGCGTGGTTGGCCGCGGCGATGACGAACAGCGAGGCGAGGAAGAACATCACCAGGAAGATGTTGACGACGGCGAAGTCCATCGCCTCGCCCAGCGGAGCCCAGGCGCGCTTGGGGACCGCCTCGAAGACGGCCTCCAGCGTCACGCCGCCCAGATCCACCGAGAGGAGATCCTCCTCCTTCAGGGTGAGCGAGTACGCCTCGCCCTCGTGGGTGGCCTTGCCGGACTCGATGACGGCCTTGAGGTCCATCGTCTCGCCCTTGCGGGTGAGCTCGCCCTTCATCTTGCCGGTGAAGCGCACGGTGAAGGACTGACCGTCCGCGCGCACCACCTCGAAGCTCTCGCCGCCCAGCTTGGCGTCGCCCATGATGAAGTGGACGCCCTTGGCGGAGCCGACGGTGAAGACGTGCTTCTTGCCCGGCGCGAGGAAGAACTCGCCCACGCGCTGGTCGCCCCACATGAAGTGCAGGCCCAGTCCGAGCGGACCGCTGCCCTTGCGCGCCACCCGGCGCACGCGCGGAGCGGGCTCGGCCTCGGGGGTGTGCTCCACGGGAGCCGCCACCGGCTGCGGGGCCGCGACGGCCCTCTGCACGGGAGCGGCCACCGGGGCCACGGGAACCGGAGCCACGGCGGTCGGAGCCGGAGAGGCGGCCTGGGCGAGGCCCGCGGCCAGCGAGGTCTCGGTGGGCACCGGGACCGTCGCGGCCGGAGCCGGGGCGGTGCTCGCGGCCACGGCCAGATTCACCGTGGCGACGGCGGCCGGGTTCTCCAGGCGCAGGGTGGTGGCACCCACCTTGATCTCGTCACCGAAGGACAGCTGTCCCTTGTTGACGCGCTTGCCGTTGACGTAGGTGCCCTCGACGCTGCCCATGTCGATGATGGACAGGCTGCCGTCGGCGGCGACCTCGATGACGGAGTGGATGCGGCTGACCTTCTCATCCTCCAGGCACAGGTGCGCGGAGGCGAGACGGCCGATCTTGATGATGTCGCGCTCGAAGTCCTTCGAGGTGACGAGCGTGTCGCCCTTGAAGACCTTGAGTGTCAGAGGGACGGGCATTGAAATTCCCCAGTTGGCTTTCGGCGATCTCTAGGACAACGCGTTCGTCAGTGGGTTCCCAACGATCTTCACAATTCGCCCACCGACTGCATCACCTTGTCCTCGAAGTCCTCGCGGATACGGATGAGATTGGAGTGCTGGACCTTGCTGCGCGCCTCGACGTACTCGCCGTCGGGCTTGGTGAGGTCACCCTCGATGGTGTCGTCCTCGAAGTCGATGGTCTGGGGGCCAGCCTTGGCCTTGCCACCACCACCGCCGGCCGCCCTCGCCCCACCACCACCACCGCTCGACGAATCCTCGTCCTGGGCGAACGCCGGTCCCACCGCGAGCACTGCACACAGCATCAGGAGATTCCGCATGACTGCCTCCGTGCGGTTTCCCCTCTGGGGTCCCCGCATCACATCCGCCGACACCGGATTCCGGCACCAGCGGATGAAGATTCGCATCATTCCCAGCACCCTCGCTACTGCCACCGTCAGAAGAGGTCATCCGCCGGCTCGGCGGGATCCGCCTTGCCTGGATTCTTCTGCTGAGGCGCCGCGGCGGGCTGCTTCGGCTCGCCCGAGGCGGGCGGGTTGGCGGCGGGCTGGGCGTCGCCGGCGGGCTGAGTCCCCCCGGCGGGCTGGTTCTCCGCCGGAGCGTCGGAGCCCGAGGCGGGGGCCACGGTGCCCTTGCCGTCCTCTTCCTTCATCAGCGCCTGCTGCGCCTTCTGGAGCTCCTCCAGCTTCTTCTGCTGCTCCTCCTGGGCCTTGGCCTCGTTCTGGGCCTGGACGATGGTTTCCGCCTCGCGCAGCAGCCCGAAGATAGGATGCTCGGCGTTGAGGGCAACCTCGCCCCCGGCCAGGGAGATGTATTTGCGATACAGCTCGATGGCCCGCTCCGGGGCGCCCTTGTTGCGGTGCAGGATGACGCCGCGGTTGAAGTAGATGGCGGACAGCTTCGGATCCAGCTTCTCCGCCTCGTCGTACTCCTGCATGGCCTTGTCGAGCTGACCCTGGCCCTTGTAGGCGATGCCGAGGTTGAGGTGCGCGGCGGCGTTCTTGCTGTCGGCCTGGAGGATGCGGCGCAGGTGCTCCTCGGCGGCGGGGTAGTCCTCCACCTCGAGCGCCAGCTGCGCCATCATCACGTGCGCGGGCACGTAGTCGGCACGGACCTCGATGGCGCGCTTGAACGACCCGCGCGCCCCGTCCTTCTTCTCCTCCTGCAGGAGGATGAGGCCGATGGTGTGGTGCAGCTCGGGATCGTTCTGGTCGATCTTCATCGCGCGCAGCGCCACCAGCTTGGCCATGGTGAGCTGCTTGCGCTCCAGGTAGCTGCGCATCATCACCTTGTAGGCGGTGACGGACTGGGGCTCGCGCATGAGGGCGGCGCGCGCGAACTCCATGGCCTTCTCGTGGTCACCCGTCTGCCGGTAGATCTCCGCGAGACGGGCGCGGCTGCTGCCGTCATCCGGGAAGACCTTGAGGATGCCCTGGTAGAGCGCCACCGCGCCGGCGATGTCGCCCGCGTTCTGCGCGATGACGGCCAGGTTCTCCGAGGCCTGGCGCAGCGTGGGCTTCTTCTTGAGGGCCGCCTGGTAGTGGGAGATGGCCTCCTTCGTGTTGCCCTGGCGCTCGGAGATGACACCCAGGTTGTACTCGGCCTCGGCCACGTTCGGGTCCGCGTCCAGGGCGGCCTTGAACTTGCGCTCGAGCGACGGGTAGTCGAAGGCGTTGGCCTTCTTCTGGGCCTCGAAGGCGCTCAGCGCATCCTCGAAGAGGAGCTTGGCGCGGTTGGAGATGGGCGGCGGCTCATTGGCCTTGCCCGTCCCGGTCTTGGTACCGGAGGTGCCGGTGCTGGAGCCGGTCGGACCGGTGGCCTTGGAGCCCGTGCAGCCCGCGGCGAACAGCGCCGCGAGCGCGGCCAGGAGGAGTGAACGCATCATGGGGGGGCGATTCATTAGAGGAAGTCCTCCGGCTCCTGCTCATCCGTCCCGGCCTTCTTCTTGGGCGTGCCCTCCTTGGTGGGCGCGGCCGGGCCATCAACTTGGGTCGCCGTCTGCTGCTGGAGCCGCTTGGCGAGATCCGACACGTCCTCGGTCGCCTCCTGGACCTTGTCCTGGTCGGACGAGGACGCCTCGACGACGGGCGGCGGCACGTCCTGGATGGCGGCGAGCAGATCCCCACCGATGACCAGGTCACGTCCCTTGGAGAGGGTCACCTTCTCCTCGAACATCGTCGGGAACTGCTCGGGGCGGTAGGTGTCGCGCAGCATCTTCAGACTCTGGGCCGCGCAGTCGTTGAACACGTCCAGCTCTTGGCTCTTGGCCACCGCGCTGGTGAAGGCCTCGGCGGCCTGCTCCTTGAGAGGCGTGGCCTGGTTGTTGAACTCGTCGCGCAAGGCCATCTCCGTCTCCTCGTCGATGCCCGGGGGCATGGGAGCGTTGGAGATCTTGTCGGCGAAGTTGTCGTAGATGAGGCCGATGCGGTGCAGGGCGCAGATGGCGGGCTCGGCGGCGCCGAGCGACACCGTCTGCACGTACTTCTTCTGCACCACGTCCCGCGAGTCGTTCTTGTCCTTGATGGAGCCCTTGAGCTTGTCCGGGCTGGGCGGACGACCCCAGGAGAGCTTCAGCCGCGCGTAGAACTGGTAGTCCGGCTCCACGCTGCGGAACTGGGCGCGCGCCACGGGCTCGATGGCCGACTTCTCGAGCGACTGCTGGATGCGGCGCGGCAGCTTCTCGTAGTAGTCGAGGATGCGGCCGTAGAGGCGCTCGGTGTCCTTGGCGCGGCGCAGCTTGTTCTCGTAGATGTCGACGATGCGGCCCTCGGCCATGAGGAACTTGCTGGGGCTGCGCATGTACTGGCGCTCGTACTCCTCCAGCTGCCCGATGGCCTTCATGTAGTTACCCATCTTCTCGTACAGGTCGATGATGGACAGGAAGATGTCCTCGGCGTCCTTGGCCTTGGGCCAGAGCATCAGGTAGCGCTCGCGCAGGGTCAGCGCCTGCTTGAACTGGCCGAGACCCTCGCGGTAGGTGGCCGCGTTGAAGAGCGCCACCTGGGCCTTGGACTCCTCCCACTTCTGCGGCTTGCCCGGCTTGTCGGACACCACCGGGGAGGCCGCCTTGCCCTTGCCCTTCTTGGCGGGCGCCTTCTTGGCCAGCACCGCCTTGCCACCCGTCAGACTGGCCTCGTAGCCGCGCACGTACTGCTCGTACACGTCCGCGGACTCCTGGAAGTCACCAATGGCCTCCAGCGCCTCCGCGTTGTTGTAGATGCACTCCGGCACGAAGCGCGACGAGGGGTACTGCTCGATGATGCGCTGGCGGACCTGGATGGCCTTATCCAGCATCTTCGCCTTGTAGTAGTCCACCGAGGCGTTGAAGAGCGCCACGTCGGCGATCTCCGTCTGCGGGAAGTCCGCCACGAAGGACAGGTAGGCCTCGGCCGCCTTGGCGAACTGGTTCTTCGCCTCCAGCTGGCTCACCAGCTTGAAGGACGACTGCTCGATGACCTTGGAGAGCTCGTCGCGGAACTTGCCGGTGGCGAGCTTCTCGTTGCCGTAGAAGCGACGCGCCCACTCGTTCACCTTCGCCCAGTCCTCAAGCAGGTTGTACGAGTCCAGGATGAGGTTGGCGGCGATTTCCCCGGCGCGCTCACCCGTCTCGAACTTGTAGTCCGGGTTGCCCAGCGCGATCTCGCTGAAGCGCAGCACCGCCTCGTCGAAGTGGTTGTGGCGGTAGTAGATGTTGGCCGCCTTGAAGGCGATCTCCACCCGCTTGTCACCCTTGGCCACGTACTTGAGGTAGCGCTCGCAGGCCTCCAGCAGGTCCTTCTTCAGCTGCGGGATGCCGGCCTTCTTGCGGATGTCCTTGCTGACGTCGTCCTTGAAGACGCCCTTGGACTCGGCGTCCTTGACCACTTCGTCATAGGCGAGCACCGCGTTGTAGGCGGCGTTGCTCAGCCACTTGCCCGGCTTGCCCGGCTTGGGCTGGCCCTTCTCGTCCTTGGCGTCGAGAATCTTGGCGTCCTGGAGGAGCACCAGGGTGTAGTTGGCGGCGGCCTTGTCGAACTTCTGGAGGTTGTCGTTGAGGAGCTCGGCCCAGAAGAAGCGCAGGTCGTACGCCTTGGTGCTGTCCGGGAAGAGCGTCAGGTAGTCCGAGTAGATCATGTCGGCGTACCCGAACGTGGCCTCCTCGCGCGTCTTCTTGGCCTCGTTGTGCCAGGTGACGGCCAGGTTGGACAGGGTGCGCTCGGCCAGATCCTTCGCCTCGGCCAGGGCCTTCTTGTCCTTGTCGTCCTTGATGACGCCGGAGGACTCGACCTCCTTCATGATCTTCACGAGCCGGCGCACCTGCGTGACGGTGCGATCCTTGTTGCCCATGCGCAGGACGATGTCGACGATGCGGCCCTGGAAGCCGGGCGCCTCGGGCGACAGCGGCTTCTCCTTGATGAGGGCGTTGTAGGTGATGGCCGCCTCGCGGTCCTTGCCATCGCCGTAGTACATGTTCGCCAGCGTCCGCATCATCGCGAAGCGGTCATCCGGGTTGGTGGCGACCTTGGAGAAGTCCTCCCGGGCGATCATCACGTCGCCCTCGCGCGCGTAGGCACGGACGTAGTCGGTGCGCGCCTCGCGAGCCAGCGAGTGGCCCTTCTTGCCCTTGCCGCCGTCCTTCTCCAGCGCCTGCGCGCCGGCCAGCTCGCCGTAGAGGACCACCGTCTTCCACTTGTCCTTGGCGTTCTGGTAGTCGGACAGGTTGAAGTAGCACCAGCCCTGCTTGTACAGGGCGAAGGCGTACACCTGGCTCTCGGGGAACTCGGCGGCCTTCTTGTAGGCGGCGAGCGCCTTCTCCAGGTCCTCGCGCTTGCCCTTCGAGTTGTTGAAGTAGTACTCGCCGAAGGCCAGGTAGGCGTCCGGCAGGTACTTGGACTTGGGGTGCTTCTCCACCAGGCGCTTGAAGGCCACCAGCGCCTTGCGATCCTGGCCGTCCTCCATGAGGTAGGTGCCGAGGAAGAAGAGCACCTCGTCCGAGCGCTCGAAGTCCGGGTACTCCTGGACGATCTTCGTGTACTGCTCGAGGGCGAGCTTGCCGTACTGCTTCATCCGCGTGAGCAGCTCGGCCTTGCCCGCCTTGGCGCGATTCTGGGCCGCGGTGTCACCGCGGTTCATCGCGTCGATGAGCTCGTCGTCCTTGCGGTTCGCCTCGAAGAAGTAGAACTTCGACTCCTCCCAGTACAGCTCGCCCAGGCGGAAGAGCAGCGAGGGCTGCTCCTTCTGATCCGCCGAGAGGGAGATGATCTTCTTGAGCGACTCGATCTGCTCGCGACGCTTGGAGGCGACCTGCCCCTCCACGCCGAGCCGGAACTGGTCGTATTGGAGAGCAGGCGCGTTCTCCTGCTTCTCCTTCTTGCGACTGATGTCGCCAGCGAGCGACTTGTCCACCACGGCCGTGGAACTCTTCTTGCCGAGGTTGGCGTCGCGCGGCGCTTTCTTGTCCTGGGCGTTGGCGACGGAGGCCAGGAGCAGGAGGCTGAGGAGAAGCGTGCGGCGCATGGGTTTCCTCTGCTGGGGTCGACCCCCCGGCATGTCTGCCCGCTGGGCAAGTATCCGGGACTCTTCGGGAATTTCCATCTGGAGGGGGCGCACTATGCGCGGTGCCTTGGGAGGGGTCAACAGGGCCCGTAGGGCAGGCCGCCCTGCTGGGAGCCAGCCGGAAAGATTCCAGGAAGGCTGTGCGAAAACCGTCCTGCAGGTTGCGATGTCAGCCCCCGCTGGTAAGGGGGAGTCTTGCGCCCGACCGTCTGGACGCCCACCTGGGAGATGTAACGATTCATGAGCCTCCTGCCCGAGAGCGCCAGCTTCGAGGAGCTGGTGCAGGACTACTTCCTCGCGATGCGCGGCAGCGGACTGATGCTGTCCGCGCTGGATACGGAGCTTTTGACGTCCTGGGCCGAGCAGGGGGTTCCCTTCGAAGTGGTGGCGCGGGGCATCGCCCGCTCGGCCGAGAAGGCGCTGTGGGACGCGCGCCCCGGAGAGCCGGTGCTGCGCAGCCTCCGGGCCTGCCGCAAGCAGGTGGAGACGGAGATCAAGAAGCACCGCGAGCGCGTGGCGGGCGAGGGCGGTGAGAACTCCCGGCGCTCGGCCCGGACGCGCAGTTGGGAGGAGCAGCGGCATGCGCAGCTGAGGGCTTCCCTGGAGCGGCTGGCGGAGGTGGAGCCGGTGCTGGCGCCATGTGTCGGCCAGTTGATGGAGTCCGTGCTGCACGAGGTGCCCGCGGACTTCGCGCGGATGGAGGAGCAGCAGACGCTGGTGGGACTGCTGTTGCTGCGCGCCCTGCCCTACTCCGAGCGGCGGGGGTTGTGGCGCTCGGCCCGGGGCGAGGACCCGGACCAGCAGTACATGTCCTTGCGCGCGCGGAAGTTGTCCCGGCGCTTCCGGCTGCTGGCGGCGGTGCGCCGGCGCCTGGGGCTGATGGATTCCTAGAGGGAAGGCGCCTGTACGCCCGTGTAGCCTGCTGACGAACGTCGGGGCGCTCTGCTATTGCCCTGTAGCATCATGGTCACCAAGGCGAACGGCGAGGTGTGTGGCGAGTGTGGGGGGCGGACGTACCTCATCGAGCGGCGCGGGGATCGCGCGCACGCGCGGGTGTGCACGTGCTCGGTGCGCTGCGGCCTGTGTGACGGGCGCGGGTACTCGTATGAGGTGCGCGAGGAGACCTTCAGCGCGAAGGTGGGCCCCAAGCGCTACGAGGTGCTGGTGCCGTGCGTGTGCCAGCGGCGGGAGAAGCGCCTGGCCCACTTCAACGAGGTGGGGCTGCCCGGAGTGGTGGCGCACTCGGGCTTCGAGAACTACCGCGCCTTCAACGAGGCGCAGGACCGGGCGCGCAACCTGGCCATGCACTTCGCCCACCACTTCGAGAAGACGAAGACGGGGACGAACAAGGGCTTCATCCTGAGCGGCCCGGTGGGCACCGGGAAGACGCACCTGCTCGCGGCCACCCTCAAGCATCTGGTGCTCGAGGTGGGGCTGGAGGCCCGGTACGTGGAGATCTCCCTGCTCTACGCCACCATCCGGCGTGGCTTCCAGGAGGGCAAGAGCGGCGGGGAGATCATCGGCCCGCTCTCGGAGGTGGAGGTGCTGGCCATCGACGAGCTGGGCAAGGGGCGCGGCAGCCCCTTCGAGATGGAGACGCTCGATGAGCTGATCGCCCGGCGCTACAACGCGGGCCGCACGACGCTCTTCGCGACGAACCATTCGCTGGAGCCCGAGCGCCGCGGCACTCGCGCCGCCGCTCCCAGCGGCTACCGCTCCACCGAGGACGCGAAGACCGCGGCGCGCGAGGTGGAGCTGCTGCGCGAGCGCGTGGGGGAGCGCATCTACAGCCGGCTGTGCGAGATGTGCAGCTTCGTGGAGTTCCCCAAGGAGACGACCCCGGATCAGCGCCGCATGCGCCAGGAGCTGGAGCCCCGGCCGAGCCCGCCTCCCGGTGGCGGGCGCTCGGGGCGCTGACCCCGTCGCGAGAAAAAGAACCCGGAAGCCTCGGAAGTCTGTGCTGGTGGCGGAATGGTGCGAGCCCTCATCAAGGAGGGCCACCCCTTCTACCGCTGCGGAGTGGCATGCACCGCTTCTGTCGCATGCGACCGGCGAGAAGCCCCGCCGACTCAGCCCACCCACTCCCTCTGGGTGACCTCCACCAAGAAATCGCGAAACGCCGCGACCTTGCGCGCGAGCGGCCGTGTCGATGAGTAGAGCAGCACCAGCCCGCCGACGTTCACACGGACCGAGGGAAGGACGCGCACGAGTTCGCCGCTCGCGACGTACGGCTGCGCGATGAACAAGGGCAATGTAGCGATCCCCCCGCCCGACGCCGCGACACCGCGCAGGAAGAGGAAATCGTTCGCGGCAACTCTCGGAGTGAGCGTTGCGGGAAAGTCGAACGCGCGACGCAGTGGGCCCGCCACCAGCCAGTCGTGTTCGGGCGACGCGAGACCCCGAGGGCTGCCACGCCGCGCGAGGTAACTGGGCGCCGCGTACAGGCTGAGCTCACCTCGTTGGACGAGCCGTCGCGCCGTGAGCGAGGTGTCCTTGTGCTGGCCGCTGTCACCACGGATCGCGACATCGAATCCCTCGGCTGCGATGTCGACCACGCGGCTGCTGAACTCCGCCTGCACTTGCACCTTCGGGTAGAGCGCGATGAAGCGCGAAATCACGCTGCCGAGGAACGTCGCGCCGAGGTCATAGGGCGCGGTGAGCTTGAGGGTGCCGGCCGGCTCGCTCTGGTGCTCGGGCAATTCCCTCGTGGCGTGAGACAGGGCCCGCACGTGCGCGGCGGTTCGCTCGTAAAGCGCCATTCCCGCGGTGGTCAGCGAGACCCGCCGCGTCGTTCGATAGAACAGCCTCGAGCCGACGGACTCCTCGAGCTTCGCGATGCCGCGGCTCACCGTCGCCGTGGTCGTCCCGAGGGTACGGGCCGCCGCGGAGAAGCTCGCCCCATCGGCGACCTCCACGAAAACCGCGAGCAGCGCCACATCGATTGTTACGCTCATGCACTGGTACATTGCACCGTTGCGTCTTGTGGGGGAAGCCACGGCCCCGCATAGTCCGTCGCATGCAAAGCGCGAACATCGTTCCATCGGTCGTCCGTCCCGCTGGCCGGGGCCTCAACATCGGTCTGTGGATGGCGCAGATCGTCCTCGCCCTCATGTTCGGGTTGGCCGGCGTCATGAAGACCACGCAGCCCATCGCCGAGCTCGCGCAGAAGCTCGTCTGGCCCGGTGCGGTCCCGCCGGGCCTCGTCCGGTTCATCGGAACGGCGGAGTTTCTCGGCGCGCTGGGTCTCGTCCTTCCGTCCGTCACGCGGGTCCGGCCGAGGCTCACACCGCTGGCGGCGGCTGGGCTCGTGACGGTGATGGCGCTCGCGAGCGTGTTTCACCTGATGAGGGGTGAGTTCAACGCCATCGCTTTCAACCTGGTGCTTGGCTCGGCGGCCGCGTTCGTCGCGTGGGGCCGGTACCGTCAGGCGCCGCTCGCGCCGCGCGGCTCGTGATGGTCAGGCTCGCCGACGATTCGTCGCAATGAAAGTCGCACCGATCGTGCGCAAGGCAACCGGAAGGACATCCTCATGAAAATCGGAATCAGTGGGGCGAGTGGGCATCTTGGCGCGGCGACGGTCGCGGAGTTGAAGACACGCGCGCCGAACGCGCAGCTCGTCGGCATCTCGCGGACGCCTGAGAAGGTGCGTGCGCTCGGCATCGAAGCGCGATTCGGCGACTTCGATCAACCCGACTCCCTCACCAAGGCGTTCACGGGCCTCGACCGACTGCTCATCATCCCTTCGAGCGACATGCGTCCCGGGGTTCGAGCGGCGCAGGGACACGACGCGATCCAGCGTGCCGTCGATGCAGGCGTTGAACACGTCGTCTACACGTCGGCGCTCGGGACGAGGTCGGCCGAGGTCCCGCACCTCTGGCAGAGCTACTTCCTTCCGGAGCAAGCCCTGATGCGTCTGGCGAAGAAGTGGACCATCCTTCGGATGGCCTACTACGCCGAGTCGTTCGTCAATGAAGTTCGAATGTCGCTGTCTCGCGGCATTCATGCGGCCACGTCGAACGCGCCGGTCAACTTCGTCGCGCGGGACGACGTCGCCGCGGCGGCGGCAGGTATCCTCGTCGGTCAGGGTCACCACGGCGCCATCTACCAGGCGACCGGCCCGGCGGCGCTCGATGGCGCGGCGCGCGCTTCGTTGGTCGCGAAGGTGACAGGCAAGAGCTTCAGCTTCGCCGCCGTGAGCGTCGACCAGTACCGCCAGGGGCTCGCGGCCGCGGGATTGCCCCCGTTTGTCGTGGATGCCGTTCTCAGTATCCAGGACATGTGGGCCACGGGCGGCTTCGATGTGACGACGGGCGACGTCGAACGGCTCGCCGGTCGCGCGCCGCGGTCACTCGAGGATGCGCTTCGACGCACGACGCTGTAGCAGCGGTGAGGTGGCGACCTACCTGGCCAGCGGTCACGGGGTGATGGCGCGCAGCAGCGCGTTGCCCGAGTCCGCCACGTACAGCGTCCCGTCCGGGCCCACCGCGAGGCCCGCCGGCAGCACGAGCTCCGCCTCTTCCCCGGCCCCATTGCGCGCCCCGAAACGGCCCGAGCCCACCAGCGTCGACACCCCCGCCGGAGTGATGCGCCGCACCCGGTAGTTGCCCGGATCCGACACCGCCACGCTCCCGTCCGGGAGCACCGCGATGCCCAGGTAGGGCAGCATCCGCGCGTTCTCCGGCGTCCCGTCCGCGAAGCCTCCCGGCGGCGCACCCGCCACCACGCTCACCGTGCCGTTGCGCAGCGCCACCACGCGCGACATTCCCGTCTCCACCACGTACACCGTCCCGTCCGCCCCCGCCGCCACCGCCGAGGGCCGGTACAGCCACAGGTTCGCCGGCAGCGTCGTCACCGGGCTGTCCGGGGCCAGCAGGTTGATGCTCCGGATGACACCATTGCCCAGGTCCGCCACCAGCAGCTCCCCCTGCGGCGTGATGTGCAGCCCCGCCGGCTGGTTGAAGCGCGCCTGCGCCGCGGGCCCGTCCACCAGCCCCGCCTCCGACATCGCTCCCGCGAATACCGTCGTCGTCCCGTCCGGAGCGATCCGGCGGATGCAGTAGTTGTCCGAGTCGGACACGTAGACGTTGCCCTGCGCGTCCGCGGCGATCCCCAGTGGGCCGTTGAGCCGCACCGGAGAGAGCGTCGAGATGCTCCCGTCCGGCGCCACCCGCTTCACCTTGTTGGCCAGCGCGTCCGCCACCGCCCAGCCGCCCCCGGGCAGCACCGCCACCGCCACCGGCGCGGCCAGCAGCCCCCGCCCCGCCTCGCCATCCTGGTCTCCGCGCCGCCCCGCCTGCCCCGCCACCGTCCGCACCTCGACGGCGAACGGGCCTCGCGGGCGCTGCATCGGCGTCGTCGGCAGCACCACCAGCTCCTTCGGCACCGACCGCCCCAGCGCGCGGAAGAGGACGTTCGCCACCAGGCGCGCCGCACGCGGATCCGCCGCGTCGCTCGTCCCCAGCGTGTGCACGAAGTCCACGCCTCCCGCCGAGAACACCCACGCGTTCCCCTTGCGGAACAGCACCATCTGCCCGAAGCCGAACGCCCCCTGGAGCGACAGCGCGGGGGACTCGGCCAGGACCTCCAGCCCCTCCGGCGAGTGGCCGTTGGCCACCACCTGGTCCTGCTCGTAGCCGTTGGCCTTCCACAGCGTGTCCCCGTTGCGCAGCCCCGTCCCCGCGAACGCCCAGTGGTCCTCGTTCGTGATGACCGTCGGGAAGGCGAACTGGTGCCAGCGGCTGGAGAACATCACCCCCAACAGCGCGTTCTCCGGGCGCGGCACCGCCAGGTCCCTGAACTTCGACGTCCGATCCGGGCTCCTCACCCCCACCGGATCCGCCGCGTCGCCCTTGTAGCAGGTGACGATCCGCCTCGGCCGACCATCCGCCGCCGGCTCGAGCCGCACCTGCCAGTACGCCTGGTTCGCCCCGAGGTTGATGATCGACCGCCCCTCGGCCACCGCCTTGTCCGCCCGGTCTCGCAGCGTGCGCGTCCAGTACTCGTCGTGCCCGGACATCACCAGCACCTTCGCCTCGCGCAGCGCGGCACCGCTCCGGTCCAGCTCCTCGTTCGGCACGTAGGCCACGTCCAGCCCCTGCGCCTCCAGCCACATGATGAGCCCCTGCTCATCGTCCAGCAGGTGCCCCGAGCCCTGGCCCCGGTAGTAGGGCCGATCGAACGAGGACTGGAAGGCCCTCCCCTTCCCGGTGACGCGGAACTTGTCGTCGTAGAGGCTCGTGCCGCCCCACGTGTTGTAGGCCGCCCACGTGGTCGTCGGGATGAGCACCGTCACCTCCGAGCGCGGCAGCGCATCCCTCACGAAGAAGGGCACGTAGCGCTGGTAGCCGTCGTCGCGCACCAGCTTCACCAGATACACCCCGCGCACCCACTGCGCGTTCGTCTGCAGCTCCAGGGTCGGCGTCCAGTCACAGGCGACGATGCCCGTGGGGCGCTGCGCCGGGCACGGCGCCTGCGGCACCGCCTGGAGCGGTCCTCCGCGCGACACCTCCCGGCCTCCCAGCCCCCCGTAATAGCCGAGCCGGTACACCTCCCAGGTGAACTTGCGCGGCGTCCCCGTCACCGACACCGCGATGGGGACCCGCTCCCCCTGCGTCACCGTGGAGACGAGCGCGTAGCCCTCGATCTCGCTCTGGTTCGCCCCTCGGGTGATGCGCCACGCCTTCGTCCCCTGGCGCGCGTTCTCCTTGCGGATGGCGTCGGCGTCATGGGGCGGCGGCGGCACCCCCGCGTCCGCCTCGGGGTCCGGGGGCTCCGTCGTCCCCCCATCCGCCATGTCGGGAGGTCCGCCATCCGGGCGCTGGAGCGGTGGAGTCTCCCGCCCACCCCCGCCCGTTCCTCCCGTCCCTGGGTTGGAGTCCTCACACCCTCCCACCAGCCCCAGCAAGCACAGCACGGAAGCCAACACCCCGATGATCCGTCCACCCTTGCCCATGCCTGCCTCCACTCCTCCCCCGGGGTGCGAGGGTAAGCACGAGGCACAGTGTGGGAAGTGATCCACCCTGCCTGGGGCCGACTTCGGGACAGATTCCGCTTCCCTTCCTCAGTAGTCGACCATGAATGATGTAGGACAACAACACACACCGCTCATGGTCGACTGCGACTGAAAGCGGGGTCACGCCCCGAGAAACTCCCGGTGCAACCGCGCCGTGAGGGGTTTGAGGAAGGCCTTGTCCACGAGCATCGTGAGCTGGAGCGGAGAGGTGTGGACCGCGTGCACCTTCGCGCCCAGCTCCTCCGCCACGCCCAGGGCCCGCCGCAGGTAGCTCCAGTCCGCGTTGAGCCCGGCCCCCACCGCCGTCACCGTCCCCACCTCCTCCTGGAGCGACACCGCCGCCCCGAAGCGCGCCGCCACGTCCCGCTTCAGCACCGCCAGCCCGTGCACGTCCTGCAACGGCACCGCGATGAAGGTCCGCCCCTCCCGCTCCAGCAGCCCGTCGAAGGCCAGCGCCCTGCCGCGCACCCCTCGCGCGTCCAGGAACTCCAGCAGCTCCGGCAGCCGGACCTCTCCCCCCGAGGCCGCCAGCACCGCCATCTCCGCCTCCGCCGTCACGCCCCTCACCCGCGTGTCCGCCGGCGCCACGTACTCCTGCACCGCCGTCCCACTCCCCTGCCCGTGCGCCGTGCGCGCCAGGATGACGATGCCCTTGGCCTTCGCGAACTCCACCGCCTGCGCGTTCAGCACCTTCGCCCCGGCGCTCGCCAGCTCCTGCATCTCGTCGTACGAGAGCGTGTCCAGCTTGCGCGCCTCCGGCACCACCCGCGGATCCGCGCTGAAGATGCCGTCCACGTCCGAGTAGATTTCACACGACTCCGCGTTCAACGCCGCCGCCAGCGCCACCGCCGTCGTGTCCGAGCCCCCTCGCCCCAGCGTCGTCACCTCCTTCTTGTACGAGACGCCCTGGTACCCGGCGACGATGACCACCTTGCCGTACTCCAGCTCGTCCTGGATGCGGTACGGCCGCACCTCCACGATGCGTGCCTGCGAGTGCGCGTCATTGGTGATGATGCCGCTCTGGCTCCCCGTGAAGCTGATGGCCGGCACCCCCAGCTCCTGGAGCGCCATGGACAGCAGCGCCATGGAGATGCGCTCCCCACAGGTGAGCAACATGTCCAGCTCGCGCCGGGCCGGGTCCGGCGATACCTTCTTCGCCAGCGCCAGCAGCTCGTCCGTGGTGTCTCCCATCGCCGACACCACCACCACCACCTGGTAGCCCCGCTCCCTGGTCGCCTTCACTCGGAGTGCGACCTGTCGGATCTTCTCCACACCGGCGACCGATGAGCCGCCGTACTTCTGGACCACGATCGGCATAAAGCACCCGTTGCGTTGTTCCTAGGGGCCGGCGAGGGGTACGCGGTACCCTGCCAGGCGTGTCCGCCGAGACACAGTGGAACCACCTCATGCACAAGGCCCGCCACCGACCGTCGATGCCTCGAGCCGCTCGGCTGCCTGCCTTGTCGGGTGGGAGGGAGTCTTTCCATGGCGAAGAAACCTGAGACACCGATGATCGAGGTCAAGAACCTCACCAAGCGATACCGGGACCGGGTCGCGGTGGAGGGCCTCAACTTCTCGGTCGGCGAGGGGGAGATCCTCGGCTTCCTCGGCCCGAACGGTGCGGGCAAGTCCACCACCATGAAGATCCTCACCGGCTTCCTGCCCCCTTCCGAGGGCGTGGCGAAGGTGGCCGGCTTCGACGTCTTCGAGCAGCCGCTGGAGGTGAAGCGGCGCATCGGCTACCTGCCGGAGACGCCGCCGCTCTACCCGGAGATGACGGTGACGGGCTACCTGAAGTTCGTGGCCTCGCTCAAGGGCCTGCCCGGGCGCGGCATGCGTGCCGAGCTGGAGCGGGTGGGCGGCCTCACCGGCCTGACGGACGTGATGGGCCGCGTCATCCAGAACCTCTCCAAGGGCTACAAGCAGCGGGTGGGCATCGCCCAGGCCCTGCTCGGCTCCCCGCCCGTCCTCATCCTCGACGAGCCCACCGAGGGGTTGGATCCCACCCAGCGCGCCGAGGTGCGTGCCCTCATCAAGGGGCTGGCGGGCAAGCACACCGTCATCCTCTCCACCCACATCCTCCCCGAGGTGACGATGACCTGCGAGAAGGTACTCATCATCAACCAGGGCCGGGTGGTGGCCTATGACAACCTCCGCAAGCTGGCGCGCGCGCACGGCGGCCAGTCGGAGAACGTGTCCCTCGAGGAGATCTTCATCAAGCTGACCGCGGCCTGACGGCCCCGTGTCTCGCGCTTCCCGATTTCGGAGGACCCCATGCGCACCGCGCTGGCGATCGCCCGCAAGGAACTGTCCATCTACTTCACCACGCCGTGGGCCTACGCGGTCTTCACGGCCATGCTGGCCATCTCGTCGTTCTTCTTCGTCAGCATGCTCTACGAGTTCCAGCGCGCCCAGGAGATGGCGCGCATGTTCGGCTGGGACAGCACCCGGGCCGAGTTCCGCAACCTCACCGACGGCGTGATGGTGCCCTTCTGGAGCACCGTGATGATCATCACGCTCTTCGTGGCGCCCTTCCTCTCCATGCGGCTGTTCGCCGAGGAGAAGCGCAACAAGACGTTCGAGCTGCTGATGACGGCGCCCGTCCGGCCGCTGGACATCGTGCTGGGCAAGTACCTGGGCGGCCTGGGCGTCATCTCCGCCACGCTGGGGCTCACCATCCTCTTCCCGCTGATGCTGACGTTCCTCGGCCAGAGCGACAGCGGCAGCGCGCTGGAGTGGAAGACGGTGCTGCTGGGCTACGGCGGGCTGCTGCTGTGGGGCGCCACGTGCATGGCCATCGGCATGTTCATCTCCGCGCTGACGGAGAGCCAGATGGTGGCCGCCCTGCTCACCTTCGCGGTGCTGCTGCCGTGGATGCTGCTGCGTGGGCTGGCCCAGGGCACCGAGGAGCCGGTGCGCTCCTTGCTCAGCTACCTGTCCTTCGACGCGCAACTGCAGGGCATGCTGCGCGGCGTGCTGGACCTGAAGACGCTCGTCTTCTTCCTGTCCGTCATCTTCTTCTCCCTGGTGCTCAGCCACCGCACGGTGGAAGCACAGCGGTGGGCCTGACGGGCCCGCGAGGACGCCAATGAAAGCGGCCAACATCGGCAAGATCCTGGGGGCCTTCGGACTGCTCCTGCTGCTCTCCAGCCCCTTCACCCTCTTCCTCACCTCGGGCTCCGTCGCCCTCTTCGCCACCAAGGCGATCGCCGGCGCGGTGCTGGTGGGCCTGTACTTCGCCACCAACTTCAAGCAGTTCGGTCAGTTCGCCACCCGGCGCTCCAGCTTCTTCTTCGCCAGCGCGTCCTTGATGGTGGCGGTGACGCTGTGCGCCCTGGTGGCGATCAACTACATCGCCTTCAAGAAGAACCAGCGCTGGGACCTGACCGAGCAGAAGATCTTCACGCTCTCGCCCCAGACGGTGGCCACGCTCCAGGGTCTCAAGGAGAAGGTACGCGCCATCGTCTTCGTGCAGCCGGACCATCCCGCCTACGAGGCCCTCCAGGAGTCGCTGGAGCGCTACCACCAACTGGCACCGGAGAAATTCGAGTACTCGTTCAAGGATCCACGGCGCCACCCGGACCTCACGGCGAAGTACGAGCTGCGGGAGGGTCAGACGACGGTGGTGCTGGTGCGCGGCGAGGGCGTCGACGAGGCCCACACCTCGATCAACGTCATCGGCGAGGACGCGCTCACCAACGCCATCTACAAGCTGACGAAGGTGAGCGATCAGCAGGTGTACTTCGTGGTGGGCCACGGCGAGTGGATGTTGGATCCCCTCCCCAGCAAGCCGGGCACGACCCCTCAGCGGGCCACCACCCTCTCCGAGCTCAAGCGGCAGCTCGCCCAGGAGGGCTACGCCACCCGGGAGCTGAACCTGGGGGGCGGCACCACGGTACCCGAGGACGCCGCGCTGGTGGTCATCGCCGGAGCCAAGGCGCCCTTCAACGTGGCGGAGGTGGAGTCGTTGCGCGGCTACCTGGCCGCCGGTGGCCGGCTGGTCTACTTCGCCGAGGCCTATGGGGCGCCGGGCCCGCATCTGGACCAGCTCTTCGCCGAGTACGGCCTGGAGCTGGACGAGGGCGTGGTCGCCGATGCGCAGTTCAACAGCGGCAGCCCCTACGTCGTCCTCTCGATGTTCTACGGCGGCCATGACATCGCCCGGCCCCTGCGCCAGCGCCAGCTCAACATCGAGCTGCCCACCGCGCGCAGCATCAACGTGCTGACCACGGGACTGGCCGCGGGCGTGAAGCCGGAGACGGTGCTCCTCACCTCGCCCTTTGGCTGGGTGGAGACCACGCCCGATGACAAGCCGACGCCCAGCCAGGGCGAGAAGGCCGGCCAGCTCACCCTCGTGGCGGCCAGCACGCGCAATACCTCGGGCGTGCCGGGCCAGCGCTTCAACGAGGCCCGGCTCGTGGTGGTGGGCGACTCGGAACTTCTCCTGGACTCCAACTGGGGCCACGAGGGCAACCGCAACCTGGTGATGAACGCGCTCGGCTGGGCCACCCAGCAGGTGGAGAAGATCACCATCCGCCCGCCGGACCGCGCCGCCTCCACCCTCCAGCTGGATGCGGACATGCTCCAGCGCATCCGTTTCGTATCCACCGACCTGCTGCCCCTGTCGCTGCTCGGCGTGGGGCTGGCCATCTGGCTCTCGAGGCGCAACAAGTGAACGCCCAGAACAAGAACCTCGTCTCGTTGCTCCTCGCCGCCCTCGCGGCCGGCGGGCTCGGTCTCTATGCCTACTTCGGCGTGATGAAGCCGGACGAGAAGGAGACCCAGCGCAAGGACGTGGAGCAGACGCTCTTCGTCACCCAGGGCCCCGAGGATGGTGGCGACTCCTCCGCCCCCGTCTTCACCGCCCTCACCGTGGAGGCCCTCCAGTCCACGACGGTGATGGAGCTCCAGGAGGGCGTCTGGCGCGTCACCTCGCCGGTGCCCGCGCGGGCGGAGAAGAACCTCGTGGACACCCTGCTCACCCAGCTCGCCAGCACGAAGTTCCGGGCCACCCTGGAGGAGAACCCCACCGACGCGGACCTGGAGCGCTACGGCCTCAAGCCGCCCAAGGCCTCCGTCTCGGCCAGGGCCTACGTGCCCGATGCCCAGGGCGGCGGCGCGCAGGACCCGGCACGCCAGCGCACGCTGACGTTCCACACCGGCCTGGAGAACACCTTCGATGGCTCGGTGTACCTGCGCCGCGATGGCGACCCGCGCGTGTACATCGCCAATGGCTCGCTTCGCCACGCGATCGAGAAGCACACCAACGACTGGCGCGATCACACGGTGTTCTCCGTGGAGGAGCCCTCGCTGCTGCGCATCGAGGTGAAGGCACGCAAGAACGCCTACACCCTGGAGCGCACCACCGCCGACAAGTCGTGGAAGCTGGTGCGGCCCGTGGAGCTGCGCGCGGACGCCGAGCGGGTGACGCAGATGATCTCCTCGCTGAAGTTCTACCGCGCCCTCTCCTTCCCC
>NZ_DASVWK010000727.1:0-30219 GCF_036389735.1 Archangium sp.
GTCCCGAGCTCCCGCGCGAGCACGAGCGTCTGCTTCCCCGGCCCGCATCCCAGGTCGAGCACCCTCGGCGAGGCGGGCAGCCACGGACGCAGGCGGCGGAGGGCCTCGCGGGTGCAGTCGTCACTGCCGGGCCCCTCGCGAGGCAGGTCCGTGTGGAGCAGGAAGAAGGCGTCAGCGAGCATGGGGTGAGCCTATCTTCCTCGGACCTCGGACACGTTGCGTAGGATGGGCCGCATGGACTTCCTGACCACCGGGAGAGGACTCGCGCTCCTCTGCGTGTTGCTGAGTGCTTGCGTCACCTCACCGCCCATCGGGCGAGAGCACGACGAAGCACCCGAGGCGGTGCTCTCTTGGGAAGAGGCCCGAGCGGACCCCAGCTGCGTGGTGCCGCTGTGTGACGCGGAACGCTGTGCCGTCTGGCGCTGCCAGGATCTGCTGGAGGTGGAGGACGCCCCCTCCGTGGTGCTGGCACGCGGGCCCACGCCCCAGGCCTCCCGCCCTCCCCTGGTGGGAAACCCCAGCCGATGGTGGGGACGCCCCCTGGCCGCGCCCACTTCCGTGGAGCCCGTCTTCGAAATCCCCTGGCACAACTGGAAGACCCGCCAACAGCCCTCGCCGCAGCGGACGCACCCGCTCTCGTGCATGCTCCCGCCAGAGCCCCTCGAAAAGCACCACATCTTTCCTCAGGAACTGGCTGCGTGGTTCAAGCTCAAGAAGATCGACATCCACGCCTTTACCCTCCGCCTTCCCAGGAGCTTTCACCGGTGGCTGCACAGCGGCAGCGGCAGAGGAGGGCAGTGGAATGAGACCTGGCGGCAGTTCCAGAGAGAAAACCCCGAAGCCAACAAGGATCGGATCTGGCGATTCGCGTTCGAGCTCATGACACGGTTTGGAGTCAATGAACGTCCGCTCGTCCCGTACTATTGCGACTGAGGAAGGCGGGAGAGAATGCACGCATGCACTACTTCAGTGTCGAACCAGACAAGTCTTCAGCCTACACGGGTAGCGTTGATGGCTCGCACAAATGGCTTCTCCCGGGAGTGGATTCCTGTCCTGCCTGTCAGTCCACCTGGGGAGACAATTCCAGAACGTACCCGTCAGTGGATTTGACCCCCGTGTCCTCCCTCGCCGACTTCGTGGAAGCACGGGCCGAGCCTATCGAGGAGTATGAGCGACTGTGTGAGCTGGTACGTCCATTTCTGCCTCCAGGAGCCCTGCTGAAACCGGGTACATCCCTGGGTCCACTCGTAGGCAGGGCGCAGGGGCGCTTCGGGCCACTCGCGGCTCCCTATCCCTGGTGGCTCCTGGTGCAGCGCGAGGCCCTGGAGAAGCTCCAGGCCGATGGCCTTCGCGGACTCAATGGGTGCCCCACCCAGCTGCGCTTCCGCCAGCGGAACGCGCCTGAGTTGCTCGAACTGGAGCTCCTCTCCGCCGGACGCTTGCATCCCGATTGCCTGCCTGGGAACCGTGAGCCCCGTTGCACTCGCTGCGGCCGTTTTGGCCTCAGCCTGCCCAAGAACCGGCTGCTGGACGCCACCACGATTCCCCAACACGTGGACGTCTTCCGCCTGGAAGACTTCTCCACCGTGATTGTCTGCACCGAGCGCTTCGTCAACGACTGCCAGCGTCTGGGATTGGATGGCGTCGTGTTCCACCCCGTGCCGGCGGCATGACGGGGTGACGCTCGGGTGGCTTCAGGGCACGGTGCCCCCGGCTACCCGGGCCTCCGACAGCAGCTTCGGTAGCTCCGCGGCCTGGAAGGTGTCCTCCCGCTCCAGCCCGCCCCCGCAGCGCACGTCGCCCCCGCGCTCGCGGGTGACGGGGTCGCGGGAGAAGACGAGGAAGCCCGGCTCACCACCGGTCCCGCGTCGCGGCACCACGTGCATCCGCTCGGCGGCCTCCCGCACCTCCGAGTTCCGCAGCAGCGACCGTGCCACCTCGGCATCGGGCACGCCTTGCGCGGACAGGCGCAGCGCATCCGCGCACAGCTCCTTGTTCGCCTGCTCCAGCCGGGGCGAAGTCGCTCGGGGGGAGCGCCTGTCCGTGCTCGGCCGCGTAGGCCCACAGCGCCACGCGCAATTCCTCCAACCGCTGGCGCCGCGCCTGGAGCAGCAGCTCCTTCTCCGGGGGCAGCTCCGTCTGCTTGAGCCGGTGGGTGGCGCCCGTCTTCTCCCAGGCCCCGGGCGTCATCAGCTCGCGCCCGCCGGCGATCATCGAGAGCACGAGCTGGAAGCCGAGCCCCCAGAGGAACACCAGCGCGAGCGCCGCCCCGAAGCCGAGCGGGGCAGCCGGGGCACGTCACGCCTCAACCGGTTCCACAGCGCCCACACCGCGAGCGCCACCCCCAGGAAGACGAGCAGGAAGAAGGAGATGGCCTGGAAGCGAGGGCGACGGCCGGGGAGAGCAGGACGAGGGCGAAGGAGAGGCGCGCGGACACGAGCCCCAGTCTGCCCGCCCGACGTCAGACGCGGAAGGGGCCGGGGTGGCCCTGCGGCCAGAGCACCCGGGGTTCCTCTCCCTCGGGCACGACGGCGATGACGGCCCCCTCCAGCAGGTCGTCCTCATCGAGTGCCTCGACGAGGGTGCGCACGGCCACCTCCGGCTCCATCACGTGGCAGAAGACATTCATGCGCCCGGGCTGCGTCTCCCCGCCCTCCACCTCACCGTTGCCCGTCCAGCCCAGCACGTTCGTGAGCAGCTCCTCCACGGAGTGGCGCTTCTCGAAGTCGTGTCCGGAGCCCTTGCCCTGGAGGGCGTACTGCACGACGAGCGGCACCAGGTTCTCCGGGTAGGGCTCGTCATAGCCCGCGTCCACCAGCGGCTCGGCCGCCTGGGCGATGGCCATGTCCGGATCCTCGTCCGCGGGCACGGGCGTCTCCTTCTCCTCGCCCGACTCCCCGACGATGCCCGAGTGCACGGTGAGCTTCCCCTCGTGCACCCACGCCACCCAGTAGCGGAGGGTGTCGCCTTCCTTCTTGTAGAGCTTCAGCACGGCCGCACTCTACACGCCGGGGCGGCCCCCGCCCGAGTCAGAAGGCACGGCCCTGTCCACCATCCACCGGCACCGTGGCCCCCGTCACCCACTTCGCCCGCTCCGAGCAGAGGAAGACGACCACGTCGGCCACCTCCTCGGGCGTGCCGAAGCGGCCCCAGGGCAGCTCCTCGCGCACCAGCTTCTCCACCTTCTCCGGCTGCGACCGCCGCCGCCGATCCCAGCTTCCCCCGGGGAAGAGGATGGAGCCGGGCGCCACCCCGTTGACGCGGATGCGGTGGCGCGCCAGGTCGATGGCCATCTCCTTGGTGAGCGCGGTGAGGCCCGCCTTGGCCGTCGTGTAGGGCGCGCTGGTGCCGTACTCGCGGCCGTAGATGGAGTTGATGTGCACGATGCAGCCGCCGCCCCGGGCCTTCATGCGCTCCACCGCGTGCTGGCTGCACCACACGGCGGCCAGGAGGTTGCGGTCGAGCACGTCCTTCCACTGCGGCGCGGTGGCCACGTCGAAGGCGCCCACGCCGCCACTGCCGCCCACGTTGTTGACGAGGATGTCCAGCGTGCCGAAGGCCCGCACCGCCGCGTCCACCGCCGCCGCCGCGCCCTCCGGGGTGGCCACGTCCCCCGCCACGGTGACCACCTCGGCGCCAGCGGCCCGGAGCTCCGCCGCCGTCGCTTCCAGCCCCTCCGCCCCGCGCGCGCTCAGACACACCCGCACGCCCTCGCGCGCCAGCGCCGTGGCGATGGCCCGACCAATCCCCCGGCTGCTTCCCGTGACGAGTGCCGCCCGTCCCTCGAGGTCCAACTCCATGCGGTGCCTTCTACCTCGGAGCCCTCGCGAAGGCAGTGTCGGACGCCACGTCTTCGTCCTGTTCGACGTCTCCGGATTGAAGGGCGGAAATGCCCTGGAATCCGTTCAGAAACTCACCCTGACGGAGGTGAAGGCAGCCCTCGCGCGCCAGGGGATGACGGGCTTTGGCTGGGTATTCATTCCTTCACTGCCGCCTCATTGAAATTCTACACCCGGGGAATACGTCGAACATAGTTCGCCTGGCAGGCGCCTCTATTCAGTTGGTGAAGCCCGCCGGCTCACACCGGAGTGGCACCGCTTCACGTGAAAGGCCGCATGACCATGAGCACACAGTCCGAGAGAGAAAGAGTTTTGCCTCAAGGGGCCAGGCGCCGTGCGGTAACGGCTGGCTTCTGGGGGGAACGGGGAGTGCGCTCCTCTCGTGGGGGGGAATGGGGGCGTCTGGTTTTCATGGTGGTGCTGGGGCTGGTGACCCTGAGTGGCCCCGGCTGTGGCAGGACCCTCTCGGAAGAGGAGCCCGGGGCGGCGCGTCCCGAGAATGCCGCTCGGCGGGGGCGGCTCTCCGTGTCCAGCGAGGCGAGCACCGCCTCGTGGATACGTACCAGCAACCTGGCCCAGGGCCGCGTCCTGCACACGGCGGCGTCCCTGCTGGAGGGCCGGGTGCTGGTGGCCGGCGGCTACAATCGCGCGTCGGAGGTGTATGACCCGGCCACCGGTACCTGGACGCGCACCGGGGACACCCTCGTCTCCCGCCGCGCTCACACGATGAACACGTTGCAGGACGGGCGGGTGTTGATGGTGGGCGGCGAAGGCTGCCAGGCCTCCACCTCCTCGGAGGTGTATGACCCCACCTCGGGCACCTGGAAGGCCACGGGCCCCCTGAATACGTGCCGGGCCCACCATGCCTCCGTGCTGCTGCCCTCGGGCCGGGTACTGGTGGTGGGGGGGACCGATGGCGCGGGCCGGGTGCTGGCCTCGGCGGAGGTGTACGACCCGACCACGGGCACCTGGACGTCCACCAGCGCCCTGGGCACGGCCCGCACCCAGTCCACGGCCACGTTGTTGACCTCGGGCCGGGTGCTGGTCGCGGGCGGTGACAATGGAGGACTCCTCGCCTCGGCGGAGGTGTACGACCCGGCCACGGGCACGTGGACGGCCACCGGTGCCATGGGCCAGCCGCGCCGCTACCACACGGCCACGCTGTTGCCCTCGGGCGAGGTGCTGGTCACGGGCAGTGGTGGCGAGCGGGGGCCGGCCGCCTCGGCGGAGGTGTACGACCCGACCACGGGAGCGTGGACGGCCACCGGTGCCATGGGCCAGCCGCGCCGCTACCACACCGCCCTGCTGTTGCCCTCGGGTGGGGTGCTCGTCGCGGGGGGCTACCACGACTCCACCGGCATCTCCTCCACCGCCGAGGTGTATGACCCTGGCACGAGGACCTGGAGCGCCACGGCCCCGTTGAACGTGAGCCGCTACAGGCACACCCTCACGGCGTTGCGGGATGGGCGGATGCTGGTCGCGGGTGGCTTCAGCGCCCAGGACCAGTCCAGTGCCGAGCTGTATGTCTCCACGCGGTCCTCCCCGGGAGGCGTCACGGAGCCCTCGGGCACCAGCCTGCTGCTGGAGGTGTTGGACGCGAGCGGTCAGCCCATTCCCTCCGCCGCCGTCTCCCTTGGGGACGGACTGCTGCCCACCGATGGCGCTGGTCGCTTGCTGTTGCAGCCACTGCCTCCCGGCCGCTTCACGACCCGGGTCGACGCCCCTGGCTACGCCTCCGCCACCGTCAGTGTGGAGCTGAGCGAAGGCCTCAACGTCGGCGCGCGGGTGCGCCTGCTGCCCGTGGGAACCGCTGTCCCCTTCCTGGCCGAGAATGGCGTCTCCGTCCAACACCAGGGGGTGAGCGTGTCCCTCCCCGCGCATGCCGTGGTGGATGCGGACGGACAGCCCGTCTCCGGCCCTGTCCAACTGCTGGTGACCGCCCTGGATCCCACCCTCGGCCTCGCCACCCTCCCTGGCCCCTTGGAGGGCGTGGCCTCCGCCTCCGGCGAGCGCGTTCCCATGGAGAGCATCTTCATGGCCGAGGTGAGCCTTCGCGGACAGGAGGGTCAGCCCCTCCAACTCGCTCCCGGCGCACACGCCACGCTCGAGTTCCCCCTGCCCGCGGCACTGGCCGCGCGCTTCCAACCGGGGGACACCATTCCCGCCTGGTGGCTGGACCTGGATCGAGGCCTCTGGGTGGAGGAGGGAGCCGGTACCGTACGCACCACGGATGACGGTCGCGTCGTCTGGGTGGTGCAGGTGGCCCACTTCACGTGGTGGAACGCCGACAAGCCCTACGACACGAGCTGTGTGAACGTCACCGTGCGCGACGCCCTGGGGATGCCCGTTGCGAACGTGCCCGTGATCGCCGTGGGGAAGGACTACGCGGGCTCCAACTCCAACTATACGGGGATGTACGGCACCACCTGCGTGATGATGAAACGAGGCGGCACCGCCGACGTGCAGGTAGGACACCCGGGAGCACCCGTGGGCGGGGCCCAGACGGTGACGAGCACCACCCAGGGGCTCTGCGGTGGCAACTCCTGTCAGTCCCTCACGATCGTCATTCCCAAGTCCCGCATCTGCATTCCCGGTGCCTCCACTTCCTGCCCCTACAACGGTCCCGCCGGGGTCGGCATCTGCCGGGCTGGCACCAACACCTGTGACACCCTGGGGATGAGCTGGAGTGGCTGCCAGGGCCAGGTCCTCCCCGCGGCCACCGACAACTGCGCCACCGTCTTCGACGACAACTGCGACGGCGCCATCAACGAGTCCTGCGGGCAGTGCACGTTCGGTAGCACCGAAGCCTGCTACTCGGGCCCCCAAGGAACGCTCTGCCCGGCAGGCACGTCGTGTCCGTACCAGTGGTGCAGCGCCGGCACCCGCACCTGTGATCGCTCCGGTCATTTCGGTGCCTGTCTGGACCAGAAGCTCCCCGCGGCCAAGGACACCTGCGCCACCACCGTCGATGACAACTGTGACGGCTCCACCGAGTGCAATGACATCTACGTCTGGAGCCGCCGTTTCGGTGATGCCGCCTGCCAGGAGGGGTTGGGCGTCGCGGCCGACACCGCGGGCAACGTGATCATCAGCGGCCTCTTCCAGGGGACGGTGGGCTTTGGTGGCCCCACCTTCAGCAGCGCTGGCGGCAACGACGCCTTCGTGGCGAAGCTCAATGCCAATGGCAACCATGTCTGGAGCCACCATCTCGGCAACCCGGGCTACGCCATCAGCCTGGAGGTCGCCACGGATGGAGCGGGGAACACCCTCGTGGCCGGTGTCTTCAATGGCGTCCTCCTGTTCGATGGCGCGCCCCTCCTCACCAGCACGGGCGCCACGGACAGTTTCGTCGTGAAGCTGGATGCTGGCGGCAACCTGCTCAAGGCGACGGTCATCGGCGGCCCGGGTCCGCAGGAGGCGTGGGGCATCGCGGCGGATTCCCTGGGAGATGTGCTCGTCGCGGGACGGAACTGGGACACGCTGACCGTCAACGGTATCGCGTACCCCACCTCTGGCGATGCGGATGCCTTCGTCGTCAAGCTGGGTGGGGCCGATCTGTCGCCGAAGTGGACCCGGAACTGGGGCGCGGCGGGCACCGATACCGCGGAAGGGGTGGACACGGACACGAACCAGAACATCCTGCTCACGGGCAGATTCACGGGCACCGTCAGCTTCGGAGGGCCAGCCCGGGTCAGCAAGGGAGGCGCCGATGCCTTCGTGGTGAAGCTGGACGCCAACGGCAATTGGCTCTGGGACAGGGCTTTCGGAGCAGCGGGGACGCAGCTCGGTGCGGACGTACAGGTCGATGGCGCGAACAATGTGGTGGTGGCGGGCGGTTTCGACGGCACCAACGTCGACTTCGGAGGGCCTCCGCTCTCCAGCAAGGGCGACTGGGACATCTTCCTGTTGAAGCTGGATGCCAACGGTGTGCACCGCTGGAGCAAGGGCTTCGGTGGGCCGAGCGCGGACTTCGCCGAGGGAGTCGCCGTGAGCGGCAATGGCGGCATCGCCATCACCGGCGAGCTCGTGGGCCCCACGGATCTCGGAGGAGGGCCACGCACAGGCCATGGTGGACTCGACTCCTTCGTCGCCTACTTCGACCAGAACGGGGCACATCGCTGGAGCCAGGTGCACGGCGACCTCACGGAGCAAGCCGGCCTCGGCATCACCTTCGACAGCATGGGCAACGTGCTGGTGATTGGCGATATGGAGGGGCGGGTGCGCTTCGGCCAGGACCTGCCGAGCGAGCAGCGCAGCAACGGCTGCTATGACGTCTTCCTGCTCAAGTTGAAGTCCACGCCCTGAGACAACCCGCGTAGGAAAGCGCGAGCCCGTGGAGAAGAGATGCAGCCGCCCTCCACGGGCTCGAATGCTGGGAAGACCGGCCGGTTCCGAGTCCCCAGCGGAAGCGAGCATGAGTACAACGAAGATCGCCATTGTCTCCCTCGGAGTGGTCAGCCTGATCTCGGCGGGCCTCTATTCGTGGCAGCCAGGGCTCGACCAGGAACCGCCGGCAGCACGAGTCGTTGCCGGCCGAGGCCCTCAACCCGGAAGTGCCCGGTCCGACCCACCTCGGCCCGCGACCGCGGTCTTTCCCGCGTACACCCCTCCTCAACCACTCGGAAGCCACGGAGCCGCGGACATCCGCCAGGGTCCGGTCGACAGCGACCTCGAGGAGGCCCTCGCCACGGCCCGCCAGGACACGGATCCCCAGCGGCGTATCGAAGCACTGCGATTCCTCGGGGAGCATGCGGCCCAAACACACCTGGATGCCTTGCAACAAATCCAGGCCCGGGACCCTGTCCCGGAAGTTCGTCGCGCCGCCGAAGCAGCCGTCCACCTCCTCATGGCCCGATTCACCGGCCAACCCTGGCCCGAACTTCCTTCCACGGGAAGACCCCACGACTACATGCGGGCCCTGTCCCCACCTGGGGCTCCCTGATTCACGTCTCTCAGCAACCCAACCAGGAACCGGGCAGGAAGGTCGGCTCATTTCCTGGGCAACAGGAGAATACCTTGGCAACAACCGCCACCAAGTCGCTCATCGTCGCCAGTGTGCTGGCCCTGATGAGTCCCCTTCCAACACAAGCACAGCCGATTCGCGTCTACACGCGAGACGCCGACTTCGACAGAGGCGACCTCAAGGGCGTCAACCATGACGCCCCTGGGAACGACCAACTTCAGATCAGCTTCAACAAACCTTCCGCCGTGGCTCCGTATCTGTGGGTCGCCAACTATGCCCAGGACACGGTGACCAAGATCGATACGAGGACCGGCCGCCAGGTCGCCATCTACGACTCGGTGCTGACGCACAACCCGGACGGGAGCATCCCGCCGGTACCCGCGCCGCGCAGCGGCTGCAACTCCCCGTCGCGCACGACGGTGGATGCCGCTGGCAACGCCTTCGTGGCCAACCGCGGCTTCTGCCCTGACGGAGCGGTCACCCTCCCGTCCGTCACCAAGTTTGGCGGTCCAGGCGAATGCAAGGATCGCAACGGCAATGGAACGATTGAAACCTCGAAGGATGTCCAGCCCGATGGGATCATCGACCTCAACAACCCGGCGGAGTACCTCGGGCAAGCCGACGAGTGCATCCTCTGGACGAGGACCTATGCGGCGCCCGGCGATCATGGTCGCTCGGTAGCGGTGGACGCCGAGCAGAACCTGTGGCTGGGCGGCTATGCGAGCTCCAAGCTCTACCAACTGAGCAACGAGACCGGTGCGTTGCTGCAGACCCTCTCTCCCCAAGACGAGACCGGGCTCTCCTTCCTACGCATCTACGGAATCGCCATTGGCCCGGGGGGGATCATCTACACCTCGGACGTTGATTATGGGGCGCTACAGAGGATCGACCCGAAGGCTCCCGTGGGAACGCGGGTGCAGGTGCTCTACGCCCCCGTGCCCACCTACGGCCTCGCGGTGGACACGCACGGCATCGTCTGGTTGGGCAATTGGAGCACGTGGCGGAATGGTGGCCTGGTGCGGGCGGATTTCAACGCGGGAACGGTTGACGTCATGTCCATTCCCAGCCCCGTGGACTGCGCGGGCGGCACCCGAGGCGTGGCCGTGGATGGCACGGGAGACATCTGGGCGGCCTGCTGGCTCACCAACCGCCTGGTGCACTTCAACTCCGCGGGCACCTTCCTGGGGAGCTATCCGACAGCCGCCGGAACGCTGGGCGTGGCGATCGACAACGATGGCAAGGTCTGGACCGCGAACCAGAGCAGCAACACCGTGACGCGCGTCGACCGCGGCGGCAGCATCCAATCGTACCCCGCGGGCGGTCATCCCTACTCGTACTGGGACATGACGGGCTTCCAGCACCGTCACTTCACGATGCGCGAGGGCGAGTGGACGGTCCTGCAGGACAGCGGCACGCTGGGGAAGAGCTGGGGCTCCTTCCACTGGAACCATGAGCCGCAGGGCTCCACTCCCGCCGGCACCAGCATCCGCATGTACGCGCGGGCCGCGGATGAGCCAACGGCGCTCGCCTCCCAGACGTTCGTCGAGGTGACCAACAACACACCCTTCTCCGGTGTGAACGGCCGGCACCTGGAGGTCAAGGCCCTGCTGCGGACGCAGAACCTGCTCCCCCCCGAGTCCCCCGTGCTCAGCGACCTGACCGTCCTCCCGCGGATGTGCTGGAAGGACGTGACTCCTTATCTACCGGTGGACACGGTCGACAAGCCAGAGGACGCCAACCCCAGGAACTCGAAGCTCGGAATCCTGGCTCACGAAGCCGTGCTCCTGAAAACGGGTGAGGTGCTCACCGTGGGGGGTTGGAACGAGAACACCACCCGCCTGTTCGACCCGAACACCAACACGTGGAGTATCGCCGCGCATGTCGAAACAGCCACCACCACCCGTCGCAACCATACCGCCACCCTGTTGCCAAGGAGTGGCTACGTCCTGGTCGCGGGTGGCACCAACGGCCAGGCGGAGGTCACCGCCAAATTGTATGACCGTGCCAACAACAGGTGGCTCGGCACCGGAAGGATGAACCAGCCACGCGTCCACCACACCGCCACCTTCCTGCCGAAGACTGGCCACGTCCTGGTCGTTGGTGGCGACGCAAGCGGGGCCGTTGGCACCGCGGAGCTGTACGACCCGGACTCCGGCGTCTGGACTCCCACGAGCAGCCCGAACAAGGGGCGCCGCAAGTTCCACACCGCCACGCTCCTCTCGGATGGCCGCGTCCTGGTCACCGGCGGCTGGGGTGCTGACTACAGCTTTCTCACCACGGCCGAGGTGTATGACCCCGACACTCGCACCTGGACCCTGGTCGGCCCCATGACGACGGCTCGTTACGAGCACACGGCCACCCTGCTCCCGGATGAGCGCGTGTTGGTGGTTGGCGGCAACATCAATGACAAGGTCCTGGGGGCCACGGCCGAGATCTACAACCCGGGCACCAAGGCCTGGACGCGCACCGGTAGCATGAAGCATGCACGCTCCAGGCATGCGGCGGTCCTGCTCAATCAGGGCATGGTGCTCGTCACGGGCGGCTATCACACCTTCGAGGGTTTCAAACCCGTCGAGCTGTACAACCCGATTACCGGCACGTGGATCGTCACATGTAACATGAACTACCCGCGTGAACTCCACACGATGACCCTCCTCGGTGATGGTGGGGTACTCGTCATCAGTGGGGATAGCCCAAACAACCGGACGGTGCCCTTGGACCAGAGGGATCAGGGTTCGGCGGAGCGGCTCTCTCTGTAGAGCCCGCGAGACGGTTCCGCCTCGTTGGATGCGCCCCGAGGTGCCGACATGGCCTCGGGGCGTCTCCTTTTCGATGTGTCGGGCATGGCACTCATTGAGCAGCCCGGCGGTGCGAGCACCCGTCCCGCGAGATGGGCCATCACCACCTTGCAGCCCCACGCGGCGCCAGCCGCACGAGTACGGAGCTGCACATGATGAAACATTGGCGTTCCCTCCCAGCCCTGCTGGCACTCGCCACGGGTTGTACGGTCTCCCTCGACGAAGCGCCCACACCGGGCGAGCACGTGTCTCCGCTGGCGGTCCGGGAGGGCCGCTCCTGGGAGCCCTGCGCCACCACCGCGCGCCTCTTGGCGGACCTCGCTCCGGGGATGACGGGCTCGGAGCCCGGAGAGCTGGTGCATGGGGACGGCGTGCTCTTCTTCACCGCCGACGATGGCGTGCACGGCCGCGAGCTGTGGAGCAGCAGTGGCCCGGGAGGCACCGGCACCTTCCTCGTCAAGGACGTCTTCCCGGGGGCCGGAGGCGCCGAGCCCACCGACCTCACCGTGGCGGGCGGCCGGGTGTTCTTCGTCGCGGAGGATGGGGTGCATGGCCGCGAGCTGTGGGTGAGCGATGGCACCGCCGTCGGCACCAGACTGGTGAAGGACATCCACCCCGCGACGACGGACCTCGGCCCGAGCGAGCTGGTGGAGCTCAATGGGGTGGTGTACTTCGCCGCCAACGATGGCGTGAACGGGCGCGAGCTGTGGCGCAGCGACGGCACCTCCGCGGGGACCTTCCTGGTGGAGGACCTGTACCCGGGCGCGGACATCTTCAGCCCGGACTCTCCTGGCAGCTCCTCCCCGCGCCGCCTGGTGCGCACCCCGAGTGCCCTCTACTTCGTCGCCAACGTGGGCGAGGACGTGAAGTTGTGGCGCAGCGTGGGCCTGCCCGGCGCCACCCCCGTCTTCGAGGCCTTCGAGGACAACGTCATCTTCCGCATGACCCCGGTGGGCGCCAATCAGGTGTTCTTCCTCGTGGACCCGGACGAGGGCGAGGCCGACCTGTGGGTGACGGAGGGCACGCTCGCGAGCACGCGCTTCCTGCGCTTCTTCCCGGGCCGCTATCCGCACGACCTGACGGCCTTCAACGGGAAGCTCTACTTCAGCGCCGGAAAGGGCACCTCCGGCGTGGACGGAGACCCCGAGGGCGAGGAGCTGTGGGTGAGCGATGGCACGGTGGCCGGCACGAAGCGGTTCATGGACATCTACCCCGGGCCGGGTGACTCCTCACCGGCCGGGCTGAGCGTGATGAACGGCCGGCTCTTCTTCGCCGCGGATGATGGGGTGAGCGGGCGCGAGCCGTGGGTGAGCAATGGCACGGCGTCCGGGACGCACCTCTTGAAGGATCTCGAGCCGGGCGCCGCGGGCTCGGCTCCCACGGAGCTGACGCCCATCAAGGGCACGCTCTTCTTCAGCGCGGAGACGGTGGGGCGAGGACGGGAGCCCTGGCTCGGTGATGGCACGGCGGCGGGGACCCGTCCGCTGACGGAGTTGGCCCCAGGGGCCTCGGGCTCGGGTCCGAGCGGCTTCATCCGCTCCGGCTGGGACGTCTTCTTCACCGCCGACGAGGGTGTCCATGGCCGCGAGCTGTGGAGCCTGCCGTTCCGCCCCGAGGAGCACTGCGCCCGCGGACGTTGAGAGCGGAGCGGGCAGCGACCCCAGGAGGGAGGGCTCCGTCCCCCCTCCGGTGGGCGGCCTGGCATCGAGGGTTCTCCCACGCGCGGCCCCCCTGGCATTGCTCGCCTGTCCGGGGCATCCAAGGTTTCTGGCGTCGAGGGGGAGAGGAGTCCCTGTCATGGTTACCCGAGGCACCCGCCGCGTCGGCTACTTCACCTCCCGCATGCTCGTGGCGTATGCCATCGCGTACGCCCTCGCCGTCGGGGCCGTCGTGCTCGGCTTCGTCCTCCCCTCGGTGCCCTGGCTCGCGCTCGGCGTCTGGCTCGCGGCCAGCTTCACGGTGCTCCTCGTCGAACGCGCCATCCTGGAGCGGACGCCCGGCGAGAGACGCGAGGCCCCCGAGAGTATCGGCGCCTTCTTCCAAGGCACTCCCGCGGCCCTCACCGTCATTGGCATCATGGCCGTGGCCGCCCTGCTCGTGGCCCTCTTCGCCCGTTGGTAGGAAAGATTCCCGTCACAACCGCGACCCCCGCCCATCTGTGGATGTGAACCGATTGGCTCACATCACAGCGGAGAGTTCGCATGACGCCCCCTCAGTCCAAGACCCCTGGCAAGTCCCTCCTGATGTACGTCCTCGCGTACGCCCTCGCCATCTCCTCCATCGTCCTCGACATCCAGCGACAGGGCGTGCTCTTCACCTACCTCGGCTTCATCACCTCCGGCGTGCTGACCACCATCCTGGTGCACCGGATGGCGCGCGCGATGGCGCTCAGCCCGACGGCCGCACGGCTGGCCTCCGTCCCCGTGGTCGCCCGGGAGCAGGCCGCCTGACGGCCACGGGAGGTGCCCCGGGCCGACAGGGAGACTTCAGTTTCCGCCCGAGGGCACCGGCGGAGGCAGCGGCAGGATGAGCGGGGAGCCCTTCGGCTCCTCCGGGGACGGCGCCCCCGCGCCACCGATGCCCCGCTGGTTCTTCTCCGGAGGCAGGACGATCGGCTGCGCCACCTGCTCCTCCGCGTTGGCGTTGTTGTTGATGGCGAAGCGCACCAGCGCGCGCAGGACCTTGTTGCGCCGCACGTTGCCCACCACCTGCCGCAGGTCCTCGTAGACGGTGGGGTCCTTGATGAGGCCACCCAGCGAGCCCTCGCCCTTGGCCACCATGGACGTAATCTGCTTGATGTCCGCCGCCGCGCTCCCCAGGTCCGCGAACATGTTGCCCGCGTCGCCGTAGACGAGCTTGTGCACCGCGCCGTTGGGGTTGTCCTTCGCGTCCTGAAGCAGGCCGGCGAGCTGCCCCGCCGCGCTCCCCAGCTCGGCGAGCGCCTTGGCCCCCTCGCCCCCGTAGATGAGCTGGTGCGCCGTGCCGTCGCCGTTCTCCACCTCGTTGAGCATCCCCTCCACGTGCCCCACGGCCTTCTCCATCCGCAGCGCCGCGCGCGAGGCGTTGGCCATCAGCACCCGCACCTGCTTGCCCGTCTCCTTGTCATAGATGAGCGCGTGCAGGGCGCCATCGCCCGTCTCCACTTCCTGGAGCAACATCCGCAGGCTGCGCACACTGGCCGCCATGTCCTCGGCCACCTGGGGGTCCGCGTACACCTCGGCCGCCTTGCGCACCGTGCGGCTCACCGCCATCGAGTCCTCCATCACCTGCGCCGCCCCGCGCATCAGCGAGGCCAGATCGCCGCCCGTCGCGGCCGGAATCTCTCCGCCCCGCGGCACCGGGGTCGCATCCGCCGAGCCGACGGTGATGTCCACCGCCTTGTCGCCCAGCACGCCCATGCTGGTCAGCCGCGCCACCGAGTCGGCCCGCACCCGCTGCGCGTGCTTGGCCTCCAGCTTCAGGCGCACCTCCAGCCGCTTCTCCCCGGGCTTGGACGGGAAGCCCACGCCATCCACCCGGCCCACTTCCAGGCCGCCCAGCCACACCGGCGACTGCTCGGACAGGCCCTCCACGTTCTCGAAGTAGGCGACGAACTCCACCTGCTTGTCGAAGAGCCGCGTCTCCTGGCCGATGAGGAAGACGACGAGGCCCGCCAGCACGAGCGCCACGGCCACGAAGGCCCCGACCCGCGCCGCCTGGCGCTTCTCCTGTGACGTGGACGTGAAGAGACTCATCGCGCCACCTCCTGGGGCCCCAACTCCTGCCGCCGCGCGTCCAGGAAGGCCCGCACCTCGGGCACCGTGGACGCCCTCATCTCCTCCGGCGTGCCCACCTGGACGATGCGCCGGTCGGCCAGCATCGCGATGCGGTTGGAGACGGAGAAGGCACTCATCATGTCGTGCGTCACCACGATGGAGGTGCACCCGAGCTTCTGCTGCATGGAACGAATCATCTGGTTGATGGTCTCGGTGGTGACAGGGTCCAACCCCGTGGTGGGCTCGTCCCAGAGGATGACCTCCGGGTCGGTGGCGATGGCTCGCGCCAGCCCCACGCGCTTCCTCATGCCGCCGGAGAGATCCGCCGGCTTCATGTGCTCGATGCCGGGCAGGTTCACCAGCTCCAGCTTCCGGGCCACCCGGGCCTGGATCTCGTCGGGGGACATCTCCGGGAAGTGCTCGCGCAGCGGGTAGGCGATGTTCTCCCCCACCGTGAGCGAGTCGAAGAGCGCCGCTCCTTGAAACACCATGGCCACGTGCCTGCGGAGCTCGAAGAAGTCCTCTTCGCGGTAGTCGGTGAGCTCCTGTCCCTCGAAGAGGATGCGTCCGGCATCCGGCCGCAGCAACCCGATGAGGCACTTGAGCAGCACGCTCTTGCCCGTGCCCGAGCCACCCATCACCGTGAGTGTCTCGCCCGCGTACACGGAGAGGTGGAGGTCGTCGTAGACGCGCTTGGGCCCGAAGGACTTCTTCAGGTGCTCGAAGCGGATGACCTCCTCGCCCGACGTGGGCGGGTGGAAGTTCAGACGGGGAGTGCGTTGGCGGAAGAGCATCTCAGAAATAGAGGGTGAGCTTGGTGATGAAGAAGTCGGCCAGACACACCGACACGGAGGTGATGGCGACCGTCTCGGTGGTGGCGCGGCCCACGCCCTCGGTGCCGCCCTCCACGGTGAGCCCCTTGAAGCAGCCCACCACGCCGACGATGCCCCCGAAGACGAAGCCCTTGAGAACGCCGGAGACGAAGTCGCTCATGAAGACGACGGCCAGCGCCCCCTGGAAGAAGAGGCTGAAGCCGATGCCGTACTGCGCCTTGACCACCATGGCGCCGGCCACCATGCCGATGACGTCCGCCAGCACGGTGAGCGCGGGCATGAGGATGAAGCAGGCGAGCACCCGGGGCACCACCAGCTTGCGCAGGGGGTCGGCCCCCAGGGCACGGATGGCGTCCACCTGCTCGGTGACCGTCATGGAGCCCAGCTCCGCGGCGATGCCCGAGCCCACGCGCGCCCCCACGGTGAGGGCGATGAGCACCGGGGCCAGCTCACGGAAGAGGGTGAGCACCACCACCCGGCCCACGGTGTACTGCACGCCGAAGCGCGCCAGGAAGAAGCCGAACTGGAGGGAGATGACGAGCCCGGCGAAGGTGGACGTCAGCAGGGCGATGGGCAGCGAGCGCACCCCCAGCGCCTCCATCTGGTAGATGAGCGCCGAGGGAGCGAAGGGCGGGCTCACCGCGCGCCGCATCACCTTGCCCGTCATCACCATCAGGGCGCCCAGGCCCTCCAGCCGCACCTGCATCCGGCTCCAGAAGGAGCCCTCCCCAGCGTTGATGGCGCCCACCGACGAGGCCTCCACCGGGTGGCGGGGGCGGGGCGGCCCGGGGTGCAGCTCCACGCCCGAGCTCATGACGCGCTCTCCGCGTGGAAGCCATGCACCAGCGACTCGAAGTCCACGAGGCGCTCCTCGAAGCGGCCCAGCGGGGACACGTAGCTGAAGTCGTACACGCAGTTGTCTTTCTTGAGCACCACGAACAGCAGGTCCACCGGCACCCCGTCCATCCGGGCGACGAAGCGCGAGCGCAGCGCCTCCCGCTCATCCACCACCACCTGCTGGGTCTCCACCTCGTGACGGTCGGTGAAGCCCATGAGGAGGTGGCGGGTGAGGACGTCCAGCGGCGCGTCCTCGTGCCCCTTGCAGGTGGAGTTCACCTGGAGGGCGTGGCCGGTGTCCTCGACGAACCAGGCCAGGTCGTTGCTGGACACCTTCACGCGCTCCCAACCCGGAGACAGCTCGCCCACGCGGTAGCGCACCCCAGGCTTGGTGAGCACCTGTTGGTCGAAGCGCACCCCGCGGTGGCAGCCTGCCAGCCCGAGCAGCAAGAGCACCGGAAGGACACGGTGCATGGCTCCCCTCGTCATGGGCCCACGGTAGGCACCGCCCCCCAAAGCCGTGAGATGCAGCGGGAATGAAAGGTTGACTCCCCGGCACGAGGAGGCCGAGCGGCCCCGCCGGGCGCCCGCCGCGTCGAGCGTTCCCCCACTGGTGGACAGATGCGGATGTTAGGGCCTGAACCCTCGCAAGTTGGCGACTCGAAGGAGGAGGCACCTCATGGACGGTGGGTTGGGCCTGTTCGGATTGGGATTGTTCCTGCTATCGATTGCCCTCTTGTACGCTCGGGAAGCATTCGGGCTGGCGTGGGTGTTGCTGGCGTGCGCGCTGGCCTCCATGGGCTTCGCCATGTCGGAGAGCCCCCGGCGCCGGGAGGTGGCCTTGGGCGTGGGCGTGGTGTGCATGGTGTCGGCGTTGGTGAGCCTCGCCACGGCGGTGTCCTGGTGGTGGGTGGTGGCCACGGCGGTGTTCGGCGTGGCGTACCTCGTGCTGTGGGCGGAGTTCCGCTTCCCCTACTTCCAGCACATACCTCAGGAGGCCGCTGGCCCCCAGACGCACCACGCGCGGCGCTTCCGCCTGCGTCGGCGGTGAGAGGACAAGCAGGTAGCCGGGAAGGACGACGGCCCGCCGTGGAAGTCCACGGCGGGCCGGTGGGCGTGGGGCGGGAGGGCTGTGAGACTAGAGTTGGCCCTTCTGGTCGAGCACCCAGAGGGTGGCGGCCACCACGTCCGGGCAGTCGTAGACGCGTTGGGCATCGCTCACGGTGGCCCAGGTGGAGCCTCCCTTGAGAATCCTGCCGTTCTCGATGGTGGCCTGGGTGCTGCCGCCCACCTCGACGGCGTAGGCGGAGCCGCGCTTGACGGCCTTGCCGCGGGTGCCGCCGCCCTTCTCGATGGCGATGTCCGTGCCCGAGGTGCGCACGGTGTACTGGGTGCTGCCGCTCTTCTCCACCCGGTTGCCGTTGCACTTGTAATCAGCGGCGAAGGCGGGCGCCGGCGCCAGGCAGACGGCGGCGAGCAGCATCGAAAGCTTCTTCAAGGGGTTCCTCCAGGAATGGGACGCGGAGTCCCGCATCCATGGACCCGACCTAACACCGAAGCCTGACATGCCGCGTCGTGGAGCCCCGGCCCGTGAAGGCACGGCCGCCCACCGACCTCGTCCTGGGACTCACAATTTCCCGCGGATGAGGACGATGCGGTGTCCCAGCTTTTCCGACACCTCGCGCACGAACTGGTCGGACAGGGGCGTCCAGTTCCAGAATTCGAGTCCCAGGTTGCCGAAACCCCATGGCCACTCCCCGATCCACTCGGTCAGTCGCTCCGGCCTGCCGCATTCCGGGCAGGAGTAAGTCACCAGATCATCGCCCGCGAACCAAGCATCCGCTGCATCGTACCACTCGTCACCAGGCCTGAACCGCGCCCCACACGCGCCGCAGGTCAGTGCGGTATCGATGGACCAGAAGACGGTCCGTCCCACTTTGATCCGGAGGCCATTCACCCCGGAGGTCCCATGCGGATTGGGCACCGCGAGCGTGCTCTGGTACGCAGCGCCCGGGGAGTACGTGGGCTCATCCGCGACATCCTTCGAGGGAACAGCCTCGATGATTCCCCGTTCGACGAGCCAGCACCGGAGCTCCTCCGCGAGCAGAGGGGCCTCGTCCGCTGATACGTCCCGGTCCACGATCTTCTGGAAGAAGTCGCCCATGGCTCTTCACGGAAGTGGCGAGGTGTAGACGACCTCAATGCCCTGGATGCCCTTTTCCTGAAACAGTTTCTTGAGAATAGCGACCATCCTGGGCTCCGCCACATGCCAGCGAATGGATAACCCCTGTGCCACTCGGGTCTGTTTGAGGGCCCTCTCCACCAGCCCCCCCGCCCCCTGGAAGTACCGCTTGGGCTTGAGGTCCACACCGAAGTGCTTGTCGTAGCCAAGGCCCTTGGCATCCAGCAAGAAGCCGTCATGGGGACTGTACCCATCGAAGTCGGCGAACTCACCGTTTCGCCAGACACGATAGGCCCAGCCCTCTGGCGCGCCTGTCACCTGGGACTGGTACATACGCGCCTCCTGGGACATGAACTCCTCGACCTGCGTCCACTGACCAGGGCCGCCAGCGGGTGGTGACCAGTTACCTCCACCCCTGGCGCCACCCGCCCCCATGTTGGCCATGTGCAGCACGTAGGTGGCACTGAGAGCCTGGCCCGCTACGGCGACGGCGCGCCCGGACACCGCCACCAGCCGCAGCGTCAGCGCGCCCTCCCCAGTCAACGAGAAGACGGGCACGGCGACATGGCCCAGCGTACCGCCCCACGAAGCAGCCTTCACCGCACCTGCCCCCGAGGAGCCCACCACCAGCAACACGTTGGCGGTAAGGCGTGAAATGTCGCGCACCTGCTCGCCATATGGCTTGTGGCGGAACGCCCCCCAGTATTCGGGGGCGCTCTGGACGAGTTCGCGTATGGCGCCCGGCAACCCGGAGAGCCCCTCCAGTGTCTCGCCGGGGTGGAAGACGAGCCGGTAGAGCCCCTCCACCGTGTCCACCAGCGCCAGCCCCGCGCCTTCCAGCGCGGGCAGCAGCACGCCGTCATCCGGAACATAGGCACCAAGCGGCTGCGCTCCTCGCGGAGCCTCCAAGTCCGCGCCCACTGGCCACAAGCGCCCGCCATCAATGGCGTAGAAGGGCCCCACCTCGTAGCGGCCCGCGCGCAAAGTGCCTTCCTCGGCCAGCCGCACCTCGCCCGCGCGCTGCATGGCCTCGCCCGTGATGGGCCGCACCAGGTAGCCATCTGGTCGTAGCACCAGCAACCGGTGGAAGCGGTCCATGCGCGCGTGCAACTCCTGGCGCGTGACGGCCCCCTTGCCCGTAGCCACCCCCAACAGCAGGTAGGCCGCCATGCGACGCGGGCCGAAGTCGCCCAGTGTCAGTTCGGTGGACAGCAGATGCGGCAGCAAGTGCAAGGCTTGCTCGGGCGAGAGGGTGCGCCCGTCCACGGGCAGCACATCAGCGGGCACACCGGCTCGCACGAGGAAGCCCTGGAAGTAGTCCAGGCTCATGGGCACGGAGCGAGGTCGGCCATTGCCCACGCCGTCGGACCAACCCGTCCAGCCCTCACCCCAGTCGTCCAAGGACTCATCCGCTCCGGGAGCCGCTGGGCGCGTCCGCGATCGGGACCGAGCATTTCCCCCCGCCCCCTCGGCATCTTCTGACCCAGGCGCGTGATCTCCCCATGAGCGGCCTTCCCCCTCGTTCGTGGTTTCAGCGGAGACAGGAAGGCCCGATGGCACCAGAGAGCGCCGGTGCGCTCCTGACGACAAGTCACCTCCTGGTGCATGGGTGGCACAGCCAACCAGCATCAGCACCGCAGCCACGGCAAAAAAGCTGGGAGAACCCAACTTCCTGCTCGGAAAAGGGGATGAGGGATGTAGCGCCAGGGTGCACCTCGACGAGACAGGGTCAGAAAAGCGGTACTCGAAGAACCCCTCATGGCTTCGGGGCGAGCCCCAGCAGCGCGTCGATGAGCGGGTTGCGCTGCTTCCCCCTGCGCCACGCGGCGTAGATGGGGAACTCGCGGGCCGGCTCGGTAAGGGGCGAGGCCACCACGCCGGGCATGTGCGGCCCGCGTGGCAGCAGCGACGCCAGCAGCGAGTAGCCGAGCCCCGCCGCCACGAAGCCGAGGATCGTCTCGGACGAGTCCGCCGCGTACATCCTCGGCGGCACCACGCCGAAGTGCGCGAGCGCGGCCAGTTGCAGCTCTCGCAACTGAGGGTCGGAGCTGTAGGTGATGAAGGGCTCGTCCTTGAATCGCTCGGGGCTCACCGGCCCCTGGCGCGCGAGCCGGTGGTTCGAGGGGAAGACGAGGAAGGCGCGCGTCTTGCCCACCTGCCGGGCCTCGAAGTCCGGAGGCACCTCGGGCAGGTGGTCCACCAGCAGGTCCGCCTCACCCGAGCGCACCAGCGACACCGCGGGCACCTTCGCCTCGAAGAGGGCCACCTCGATGTCGGGCCGCTGCCCCTGCAACCGCCGCAGCCACGGAGGCAGCAGGTGCCGCAGCGTGTGCCCCGAGGCGTGGATGCTCAGCCGCCCTCCCACCTCGCCCGAGCGCAGCGAGCGCTCCACCGCGGACAGCCCCTCGTAGAACGGCGCCACGTACTCGTAGAGCGCGCGGCCCTGCGCCGTGAGCACCACGCGATCCTTTCCCACCCGCTCGAAGAGCCGCACGCCCAGCTCGGACTCCAGCCGCTTCACCTGCTGGTGCACGCCGGGCTGGGTGATGGGGTACGGGAAGGAGCGCGCGGCACGGGCATACCCCTCGCACCGGGCGACCCAGTAGAAGCCCTCGAGGCGCTGGAGCTGAATCATTCACCGCAGCTTATCGAAGGGCGACCCATTAGTTCCATGCGGTTTGCGAGGAACAGGTGCATCTTGTGTCTCGTCAACGCGCTTCCACCGAAGCGCTTCCCAACCCGAACGAGGTGCCCCATGTCCCGCTCCAACAACACCGTACAGCCGACCCACAGTGGCGCCTGGGTCATCCAGTCGTGGCTCTCCTTCGCCCTCGCCGTGGGCGTGACGGCCATCGGCATCTACCACCTGCCCGTCGACGGCTGGCAGAAGGCCTTCCTGGGCATGGGGATGCTCTTCAGCATCGGCTCCACCTTCACCCTCTCCAAGACGGTGCGCGACCAGCACGAGCAGGAGCGCCTCACCGCCCGCATCGACGAGGCCCGTGTCACCAAGCTGCTCGCCGAGGTGGACCCCGTCGCCCTCAAGTAACGGTGTGCCGCTGAAGGAAGGTCTCCACGGCCGGTGACAGGCGAGCCGGGTCCGGGCGCACATCCCAGTCCAGCGCGGACTCCCCATCCCACGCGCCCAGTCGCCGGGCGAGCTCCTCCGCCACCTCGCGCGCCACCTCCGCCACCTCGGCGGGGAGGTGTCCCCCAGCCACCGCCGCCTCCATCTCCGCCTCGTCCTGGATCATCACCCGCTCCGGGCGGTGCGGCAGGTACGCCACGTCGATCTCCAGGTCCACGTAGCGCACGTCGCGCGGGAGGTGCTGAAGGGGCGTCTGGATGTTGTACAGCTCGCCAATCAGCTCACCTGACTGCCGCAGGTAGCGCCGCCGGGCCACCCACGCGCCGCGAGGCAGCTCGATGGTGCCGTGGTCGCCGCGCCACTGCTTCGCGTAGAGCCCGTCATAGGCGCTCCCGGGGCTGCGGAACTGGCGCCTCATCCGCACCGTCTCTCCGTCGTACGCCTCGACGTGCCCCCGCATCTGGATGAGCCTGCCCGGCTTCCACGGCTTGCCGTGGTGCACGGTGATGGGTTGTCCCTTCCGGTAGAGTGACATGAGAGGATTCAACACCCGGCGGACGGCCCGGCCTCCCGGTGTGGGTGGGCAGGCGGGCGGCCTCCCCACCCCGTGTCCCCCCGCTCGCCCGGCCTGCTATACGCAAGCGCATGGCGTCCAGCCCCGCGCTCCCTCGCTCCAGCACCTCCGCCTCCTGGCTGGAGGAGCTCGACATCCTCATCCGCGCCCGCTACCCGCTCCTCTACCTCGTCTCCTGGGAGGAGCACCGCGTCGACACCCTCCTCGCGGACATGGCCCGCGCCCACGGAAAGGCCCTCCTCACCTGGTCCGTCAGCCGCGGCCTGCGTCACGTGGGCTCCACCCGCGGGCCCACGCTCCCCGAGGACACGCGCAACCCGATCGACGCCATCGCCGCCATCGAGAAGCTCAACGAGCCCTCGCTCGTGGTGCTCAAGGACTTCCACCCCTACCTGGAGGAGAAGTCCGTGGTGCGCGCCATGCGCGAGCTCGCCCACTACCTCAAGAGCACCTTCACCACCGTCATCCTCCTGTCCCCCTCGCTCCACATCCCCATCGAGCTGGAGAAGGAGGTGTCGGTCCTCGACGTGCCGCTGCCCGGCTTCCAGGAGCTGCTCAACCTGCTCAAGGAGATCGTCGCGGTGGTGCGCCGGGGCAACAAGGCCACCATCGACCTGTCGCGCGAGAACGCCGAGCTGCTCATCAAGGCGGCCCAGGGCCTGACGCTGTCCGAGGCGGAGAATGCCTTCGCCAAGGCCATCGCCTTCGACGGCAAGCTGAGCGCCGAGGACATCAAGCGCGTCCAGGACGAGAAGCGCCAGGTCATCCGCAAGAGCGGGCTGTTGGAGTACTACCCGCCCGAAGAGGACCTGGGGCACGTGGGGGGCCTCCAGAACCTCAAGCATTGGCTCAACCGGCGCACCGCCGCATTCGGAGAGCGGGCCCGCCAGTTCGGCCTGCCCGAGCCGCGGGGGCTGCTGCTGCTGGGCGTGCAGGGCTGCGGCAAGAGCCTCACCGCCAAGGCCGTCGCCGCGCACTGGAAGCTGCCCCTGCTACGGCTGGACATGGGCCGCATCTTCAGCGGGCTGGTGGGCTCCTCCGAGGAGAACCTGCGCAAGGCCATCCACACCGCCGAGAGCATCGCCCCCGTGGTGCTGTGGGTGGATGAGATCGAGAAGGGCCTGTCCGGTGTGGCCTCCTCCAGCTCGGGCGATAGCGGCGTCAGCGCCCGCGTCTTCGGCACGCTGCTCACGTGGTTGCAGGAGAAGACGGCCCCGGTGTTCGTGGTGGCCACCGCCAACCGCATCGACGGCCTGCCTCCCGAGCTGCTGCGCAAGGGGCGCTTCGATGAGATCTTCTTCGTCGACCTGCCCGAGGCCGCCGAGCGCCGCGACATCTTCCGCATCCACCTCCAGCGGCGGAAGAGGGACCCGGGCGCCTATGACCTGAACGCGCTGGCCGAGCTGGCCACGGACTTCAGCGGCGCGGAGATCGAGCAGGCCGTCGTCGCCGGGCTCTACGAGGCCTTCGCCGAGAACGTGGAGCTGGGGCAGCAGCACCTCGCGCGGGCCCTCCAGGAGACCTTCCCACTCGCCGTCACCATGCGGCCCGAGATCGACCGACTGCGCGAGTGGGCCCGCGGTCGCACCCGTCCCGCCTCGTCCTCGAAGGGGTAGCCGATGTCCTCCAAGTTCTCCCGATTCCAACACCTCGAGCGCGCGCGCGGCGAGAAGCCGACCTCCGAAGGCCAGGTGAAGCTTCAGAACGGTGGCCGCTTCGAGTCCGTCGCGGGACCCGGTGAGACGGCGCCCTCCTCGGTGGCCGTGCCCGAGGCCCACGTCGAGCGCTTCAAGCTCCACGGGCAGACCCCGCTTGCGCTCGACCACGAGCCCACGCGCGAGCAGCTCTTCTCCCGCTGCATCCACTGCGAGACGGACAACGGCCGCTTCGCGCAGGTGTGCACGACATGTGGCGCGGACCTCCATTCGCCCGAGCAGCTCGCGGACAACGCGCGGCGCTCGCGCGACCAGGCACAGGCCGAGGCCCAGACGCGCGAGCAGATGGCGAGCGTCCCGCAGGCGGCCCCCCAACTCTCCGAGGCCGAGAAGCTCGCGAGGCAACAGCTCGCCATCCTTCAGCTCACCCAGTCCCTCGAGAAGGAGCGCTCCGTCCTGGGTAGGCTCCAGCCTCTCCTCGACCCGTGCCTGGGCGTGGGGCTGCTGCGGCTCATCCCCGACCCGCGCGCACGCTGGATGACGCTGGCGGCGGTGGTCGGGCTTCCCTTCCTCCTCACGCGCCTCGGCAGCCAGCCCCTGCGCATGGTCGGGATCTACCTGGGGATGTTCCTCATCGTGAGCTTCGTCCCCACCTCGTTGTGGGCCGTGAAGCACCGCCGCCGACACTGGTGGTGGTAGGGGCCTACTGCACGGGCTCGGGCGCGGGCTCGGGCTGGGTCTGCGGGAGGCTCACCACGTCACCGGCTCGCACGCCCAGCCACAGCGTGTCCTCCGCCGCGGCGCCTCGCACCAGCGATGCGTCCGTCGTCGTGAGGAAAACCTGCGCGCCACTCGCCGCCAGGTAGTTCATCAGGTACGCGTTGCGCTCTGGATCCAACTCGCTCGACACGTCGTCCAGCAGCAGCAGCGGCAGGAAGCCCATCGCCGCTTCGAGGTTCTCGATCTCCGCGATCTTCCACCCCAGCACCAGCGCGCGCTGCTGGCCCTGGCTCGCGTACGCCCGCGCGCTCCGGCCCCCCAGCGTCACCGCCACGTCGTCCACGTGCGGGCCCACCGAGGTGAAGCGCCGCTCGGAGTCCCTCCGGTAGCGCGCCGCCAGCGCCTCGCGCAGCGCCGCCGCCAGCGTCGCCTCGTCCGCGACCGCGAAGTCCACGTCTCCCAGGTGCGCCGGAGTGTAGCCGTACACCGCCGGCTCCAGCGTCCGACCGATGGAGGCGAACGTCGCCTGCGCCCGCGGCGCCAGCTCCGCCATCAGTGCCCGCCGCCGCGCGTACACCCGTGCGCCCGCCTTCGCGAGCGTCTCGTCGTAGGCCTCCAGGTACGCCGCTTCCACCGGGCCCTCGCGCAGCAACCGGTTGCGGCTCTTCAGCGCCCGGCCGTACTCCCGGCTCTCCCGCAGGAACGCCGGGAAGCGGTTGAACACCGCCCGGTCCAGGAAGGCCCGCCGCGCGTCCGGCCCGCCCTTCACCACCTCCAGGTCGTCCGGGGTGAAGGCCACCACCGACACGCCCCCGAAGTACTCCTCCAGGCTCGACGCCTTCTTCCCGTCCACGAAGGCCTGCCGCACCCCTCCGCTTACCTCGACGGAGATCTCCCGCTCCGCCCCCTTGAGCAGGAAGCGGCCCGTCACCCGAGCCCCCTCGGTACCCCACCGGACGAGCTCCGACAGGCGTCCGGCCCGCAGCGGCTTGAGCGTGGCCAGGAAGTAGAGCCCCTCCAGCAGGTTCGTCTTCCCCTGGCCGTTCTGCCCCACCGCGATGGACGCGTGCGGGCTCGGCGCCAGGGAGACCTGGCCGAGGTTTCGGAAGTCCTGGACGTGAAGTGCAAGCAGACGCACGGGAGACCTTTCTCCCATCCGAGAACAAGAGCGTCCAGGTTAATCCCCTACTCCGACAGCCGCCCCGGACGAGGCCGCCCGGCCGCTTCCCGAGCCCTCTGCACCAGCCCTGGCAGATCCTCCTCGTTCAAGTCTCCACGTCCGCCGGGCTGCCGGGGGAGCGACTCCCGTTCCGGGCTGAAGAGCCTCGCGGGTGTCTGACCCTGCCCACGCAGCCGGATGAAGAGGTGCAGCGACTCGCGCAGCCGCTCCATGTCCGGGCCGGTCTCGGACCTCGCCCGCTGCGCCGCCGTCCACAGCCGTACCCACGCGGCCTCCTCGTTCCACGGCCCCACCGGGCGCGCGTGGGACAGCGCCGCGAGCTCCGCCGCCACCTCCAGCAGCCCCGCCCGTCCCTCGCCCAGCACCTCCGAGGCCTCCAGCCGCACCTGCGCCGAGGCCTCGCGCGCCACCAGCCATCCCAGCAGTTCCGGCCACTCCTCCTCGCGAGGCACCACGGGCGACAGGCGCTCCTCCAGCAGCACCTTCAGCCGCGAGCGGGCCAGGTCGTACCAGAAGGCCGCATGCAGCAGCAGCTCCGGCCCGATGCGCGGCGGGTGCACCGGCGCGCTCCTCGCCTGCTTCTCCAGGAAGGCCCTCACCCGGAGCGTTGCGTCGAAGCGGTCCAGCCGGCCCCAGAGGGACTCCAGCGCCTTGTCGGCCAGGGGCAGCGCCCGGCGGACCTCGTCCGCCTCCGCCGCGTCGAAGGGCAGCACCCCCGGGGGGACGGGACGCTTGAAGACGCGCTCGAGGATCTCCGCCGCCGCGCAGGCGGCCCGCAGCTCCGGGAGGTTGCGCGGGAGCAGTTCCACGGCCTGGGCCCACAGGCGCCGCCCCAGCAGCGGCCCCGCGGCCAGCACCTCCTCCTCCAGCCGCAGCAGGGCCTCACCCAGGAGCGCCGGCTTCTGCTTCGCGATGAGCCGCCGCTCCACCGCCCACGCGAGGTCCTCACGAAGCCGCGTCACCTCGTCCAGCAGCACCATGGACGCCGAGCCCCTCGGCCAGCCCTCCGCCGCCGCCCGGCGGGACACGGACTCCAGCGTGGTGTCCACCTGCGGCTGGGACAGCGCCACCTCGCGCAGCAGCTCGAGGTTGGCTCGCACCCGGTCCTTCCAGAAGAAGGCCCGCAACATCTTCTCCAGCGCCCGGTAGCGAAGACGGGTCGCTTCGAGCAGCTCCGCTCTATCTTCGAGTCGCGCCCGTAGGGTGTCTGGATGGGTGGCCACGGTGGATCCACTATAAGGAGACGCGGGCGGGGTGGCAGGCCCCCGGTGGCCCCGCGGATGCCAAGTGAACGGTGGCGCCCGGGTGACACTCGACCTGGGCGCGGGCCCATGGGAAGAAGAGAAGCGGATGTGGATGAGTTGGGGATGGGAAAGCGACCCGCTACCTACGCAGACCTGGAAGACCTCCCTCCCCACATGGTGGGGGAGCTCATCGCGGGCGAGCTCCACGCGAGCCCACGGCCGGCGCTCCCTCATGCCCGGGCCTCCTCCCGGCTCGGTGGCGTGTTGATGGGCCCGTTCGACCTGGGAGGCAGCGGCCCCGGCGGATGGGTCATCCTCGATGAGCCCGAGTTGCACCTGCGAGAGGACGTGCTCGTTCCGGATCTCGCGGGCTGGCGCCGCGAGCGGCTCCCCGAGGTTCCCCGGGCGGCGGCCCTGACGCTCGCTCCTGACTGGGCCTGCGAAATCCTCTCTCCCTCCACGGAAGCCCGCGATCGCTCCATCAAGTTGCCGGTCTATGCACGCGAGGGAATCCAGGACGTGTGGCTCGTGGATCCGGACGTGCGCACACTGGAAGTCTTCCGTCTGACCGGTACGAACTACACGCTCCTCGCCACACACGCCGGGGAGGCCCTGGTCCGTGCCGAGCCCTTCGACGCCATCGACTTCAAGCTGAGCCTCCTCTGGGGAGGATGAGGGCCCGATGCCCCCGCGCAAGCTCCCGCGACACCTCGTCTGGCTCGAGTCCTTCGCGGCCGCCGTCGAGTCCGGCAGCCTGGAAGGCGCCGCCGAGCACCTCGGGGTGGCCCGCTCCGTCGTCAGCGAGCACCTCCGCGCCCTCGAGCAGACCCTCGCCGACGGTCAGCCCCTCCTCGAGCGCGGCCCCGGCCGTCGCCTCCACCTCACCGCCCGCGGCGAGAAGCTCTACGAGGGCACCCAGACGCCCCTCCACCAACTCGACCTCAAGCGCCTGCGCGACCTCGCCAGCGTCGAGCCCAGCCTGCGCCTCGGCCTCAACCCCACCCTCTCCATCTTCCTCCTCGCGGGCATCGCCGGGGACGTCTCCCAGGCCGGCATCAAGCTGGTGGTCAGCTTCGGCGGCTCCTTCGAACTCGTGCGTCAGGTGCAGACGCGGCAGCTCGACCTCGCCCTGAACTTCACTCCCCTGCCGCCCCACCGGGACATTGAGTCCGAGTCCCTCTTGAGCCTGCCCTTCGTGGTGCTCGCCGGCCCCGAGAGCGACCTGGCCGTCCGTCACCGAGCGCGCCGTGCCCTCCACGTGCGAGACCTCGAGGGCCAGTCCTTCGTGGACTGGCTGCGCGAGGACCCCTACGGCAGCGCCAACACAGCCCGCTTCGCCGCCCACGGCGTCACCGTGCGCGAGGTGGCCCGCGTGGAGAGCTTCCTCCACCTCTTCGACCTGCTGCGCGCCTACCGCGCCTGCGCCATCGCTCCCGACCTGCGCCTGCTGCGCTCCTTCCCCGAGGACCTCTGCGTCTGGTCCCTGCGCGAGGAGGATCCCCAGTCCATCGAGGTGGTGGCCCTGCGGCCCTCGGGGGGCCCCGGCTCCGAGGCGGCCGGGCTCGTCCTCGACGGATTGCGTCATCGCCTGACGCCCACCAAACGGCGATAAACCGACCAGGACGTCGGTTTTTATCGGATTTCCGTCACGGCCTCCCGTCATTAGAATTTGATGGAAGGGAGAAGCCCCGATGACGCCAACCGAACGGACCCTTGCTCGACTGCCCGCGCATCTGCGCCGCTACGTGGTGGGCCAGGACTACGAGGCCTACACGCCGAGGGATCAGGCGGTGTGGCGTCACATCCTCGGCCAGCTGCGCAGCCACCTGGCCGACAAGGCGCACCCGGTCTACCTGGAGGGCCTGGCGGCCACCGGCATCGGCTCGGAGCGCATCCCCAGCCTGGATGAAATGAACGAGAAGTTGTCCAAGCTGGGCTGGGCGGCGGTGGGCGTGCGCGGCTTCATCCCGCCCGCGGTCTTCACCGAGTTGCAGGCCCTGGGCGTGCTGGCGATCGCGGCGGACATCCGCACCCACGAGCACATCCAGTACACGCCGGCTCCGGACATCGTCCACGAGAGCGCCGGCCACGCGCCCATCATCGCCAACGCGCGCTATGCCGAGTACCTCAAGCGCTGCGGGCTGGTGGGCTTCAAGTCCATCGCCACGGTGGAGGACGAGGCCGTGTTCCAGGCCATCCGCAACCTGAGCGTGGTGAAGGAGGATCCCACCGCGACGCAGGAGGAGATTCAGCACGCCCAGGCCCGCCTGGAGGCCGCCAACCAGAGCCGCCGCTACGTGAGCGAGAGCACCCGCGCCTCGCGGCTGTACTGGTGGACGGCCGAGTACGGGATGATCGGCAGCGTGGAGCGCCCGCGCATCTACGGCGCCGGCCTGCTCTCCAGCATCGGCGAGGCGAAGCACTGCCTCACGGACGCGGTGAAGAAGGTGCCGCTGAGCGTGGCGTGCGCGGACACCGAGTACGACATCACCCGGATGCAGCCGCAGCTCTTCGTGGCGCGGGACTTCGAGCACCTCTTCGAGGTGCTGGC
>NZ_DASVWK010000728.1:0-1811 GCF_036389735.1 Archangium sp.
CGGCACGGGCGGTGATGTCGGCGGCTCCGGCGGCGATTTGGGCGGCACGGGCACCGGCGGCGACCTGGGCGGCTCCGGCACGGGTGGCTCGGGCACCGGCGGTGACCTGGGCGGCTCCGGCACGGGCGGTGATGTCGGCGGCTCCGGCGGCGATTTGGGCGGCTCCGGCACGGGTGGTGACATGGGCGGCTCCGGGGGAGACATGGGCGGCTCGGGCACGGGTGGCGACGTGGGCGGCTCGGGCACCGGCGGCTCCGGTACTGGCGCTGGCGGCTCCGGGTCCGGCTCCGTGGATCCGGGGACTGGCTCTGGCGGCAGCACGGGCCGCTAAAGCCTGAATGATTGGTGCACGCTGACGGGAGGAAGCATCCCGTCAGCGTGCCTCAGCGCGGTCGGGTACTGACGAGCCGGCCGGTGGCGCGGCTCAGTGGACGGCCCCCGCCAGCCACCAGTGCACCGCCTCGCGCATCATCTCTTCGGGGACGATGTGCGGCCCCTCGAACTCGCGGTAGTTCACGTCGTAGCCGGCGCGCTCGAACACCCGCATCAGCCGGCGGCTGCACCGGTCGATGGGAAGCACCCGATCCTCCGTGCCGTGGGACATGAAGATGCGCGGCGTGCCCAGTTGCCTGGGCGGCACGGCGAAGCCCGGGGAGAAGGCGATGATGTGCCGGAACAAGTCCCCATTGCCAAGGCCGAGCGAGAGCGCATACGACGCCCCATCGGAGAAGCCCCCGATGGCCACCCGCGCGGGGTCCACCGCGTAGTGCTCGAAGGCGTGCGCGAGCGCCTGGTCGATGGCGTGCACGTCCGCCCCGAAGTCCTCCACGATGACGTCCCAGGTGGGGCCCTGAGAGCTCGGCGCCAGGAGGAGCAGGCCCGTCTCATCGGCCAGGGGCAGCAGCAGGTCCAGTCCGTGCCGGGCCGAGCCCCCCGCTCCATGAAGCATCACCGCGAGCGGTGCTGGCTGATCCGGCCGGTAGCCAGGGGGAACGTAGAGGATTCCATCATGTCCGAGGCTCACGCCGAGCGGATGCATGCCCGTCGGTGCGCCCGCGGCCCGCGGAGTTCCCGGGTGCGCCCGCAGCCGCCCCGCCCGGGCGGAACGCCAGGATTCGTCCTGCCGTCCCGCTTCCACCCTGTCCTTGTCGCTCATTGGCTCGACCCTCCACGTGCCACTCGGCCACGCAGCCCACAATCTGGGGTCGCCTGGGCCAGGAGGACGCCCTCCGGCCCGCGTGGGAACAGGGGCGCTTGCTCCGTCGGGGCGTACAAGGCGAGAGCCTGGACGCACGCCTGCCGCCGAAGACCTCGAACATCTCTTCCTTGCTCATGGCCGTACCCCGCTCGAGTGACTCCAGTGCCGTATCCACGGCCTGGAGCAGTGCCTTGATACGCACTGACTTCTCGGTGAGCAGCTTTCTCTGGGGAACAGCGCGGTGGGAACTCAGTGGGACTCGACCAGCTTCGGCAACGGGACTCGCGACCCGGTCTGCTCCGACGGCGCGCGACCCTTCAGCGAGTACACCACCACCGACTCCCGCCTCCCCTTCACCTTCTCCTCGGAGACGCGCTCCCCCAGGAACCGGCCCTCGCCCGCCTGCCAGGTGCTCTCGCTCACCAGGATGTCCACCCCCAACCCCTTCGTCAGTCCCTCCACCCGCGAGGCCAGGTTCACCGCGTCCCCGATGACCGTGTACTCGTGCTGCTCCGCCCCTCCCAACATCCCCGCCGCCCCCACCCCCGTGTGCAGCCCGATGCCGACTCGCAACGCCGGCTCCCCGTGCTGCGCCCTCCAGGCGTTGAGTTCC
>NZ_DASVWK010000729.1:0-17294 GCF_036389735.1 Archangium sp.
CCTCCATCATGTCGCCTTCGAAGACGAGCGGAAACCGGGGGCTGCCATAGTGGTGGGAGGGCTGGTCCCGGGAGGGCGCGAAGTCCACGCCGCGAAAGAGCTGGGCGTTGAGTTTGTAGCCGAAGTCCTTGTTGACGGTGCCCGCCACGCGCACGGCTCCGTCCAGCAGCTCCTGGCTGCCGCCGCGCAGCACCGCCGAAACGCCCGACTCGTCCCAGGGGGACTTGGTGAGGACATTGATGACGCCGGTGTGGGCATTGGCCCCATAGAGCGCGGACGCGGGCCCCACCACCACCTCCACTGACTTGACGTCGAGGCTGGTCGTGGGGTGCTGGCCGCCCAGCGGCAGGCCGTTGAGGGGCATCTGCGCCAGCCGTCCATCCACCAGGGAGAGCATGCGCGAGTTGAACTGGGTGTTGAAGCCGCGCGTGGAGATGCGCTTCTCGTTGAGGCCGTTGTCCACGTAGTCGACGCCCTTCATCACCGCCAGCGCCGTCAGGTACGAGACCCCTCCAACCTGTTGGATCGTCTTGGCCCCCACCGACTCCACGGTGACCGGGGACTCGAGCCGCTTCTCCCCGAACTTCGAGCCGGTCACGACGATTTCCTCGCCGAAGCGCTCATCGAGCTCCAGGTCCGCCTCGAGCGAAACCACCTGACCCGCCACCACCGTCACCGAGCGGGTGGTGTTCCGGTAGCCTGGGAAGGAAAACGTCAGCTCCTGCCTGCCGGGGGGGACGTTGCGCAGCTCGAACAGCCCCTCCACATTGGTGGTGGCCACCAGGTCCGTCCCCCCCACCACCACCTGGGCCTCCGGCAGCGGCTCGTTCCCGGCGACGTACAGCGTGCCCCGAATCGTTCCTCCCTCTTGCGCAAAGGCGCCAACAGCCACCAACAGCCAGAGGACCACTCCCATATGGACCGCGCGCTTCATGAACACCCCTTCAGGTCCGCGAGTATAACGGTAATGAAGCGGCTGGTCGGCCACGGCCGTGGAGGCTCACGAGCCCCGCATGGCGACGGCGCGGAGGTGACCGCCGAAGTGGGGGCGAGCTGCCGAGCAAGCACCCGAAGGTCCCCATTTTCCGGGCCCTTCGCCTTTTGGGTCACGCGGGGCGGTAGGGCAGCTCCAGCGTGAAGGTGGCACCGTGCCCCGGCCCCTCGCTGTGAGCGCGCAACGAGCCCTCCACCTCCTGGGCCGCGATGGCACTGGAGTGCAGGCCGAAGCCGTGCCCCTCCTGGCGGGTGGAGAAGCCGTACTGGAAGATGCGCGTGAGCAGCTCCGGCGCGATGCCCACCCCGTTGTCCTGGACGACGATGCGGACGCGGTCCCCGGGGGCGCGCTCCAGCTTCACGCTCAAGCGCCGCTCGTCCACGGGCACTTCGTACAAGGCGTTCTGGGCGTTGCTGATCAGGTTGACCAGGATCATCAGCAGCTTGTGCTTGTCCGTCAGCACCGGCGGCAGGGACTCCAGGTGCCGCTCCACCTTCACCTGATGGCGGCTGAGCCCGACCGCGTTGATGCCCAGCGCGTCCTCCACCACCTCCACCAGGGAGACGGGCTCGTGCACCCGGGGGACCTTCGCATAGCTCTGCTGCATCGAGACGATGTCGCCGATGTGCTCGGTGTAGCGGCCCACGTCGTCGAGCAGCGAGAGGAGCGCCTCGCGCTCGGAGATCAGGTTCTGCCCCAGCTTGTTCAGGTAGGGCCTTACGTTCTGGCCGCGTTCGTCCTGGGTGAGGAAGGTGCCAAGGTCGGACTGGTGCTCCTCGAGCAGGTCCGCCACCCGCCGCACGTGCTCCACCCTCATCTTGGCCACCCGCTCCTTGGCGACCTGGGCCGAGGTGTAGACGCTGGTCAGCACGTTGCCCACGTTGTGCAGCACGTTGGTGGCGATCTCCGCCATGCCGGCCTGGCGGGCCGTCTGGATGAGCCGCTGCTGGATGTCCATCAGCTCGCGCGTCCGCTCCTCCACGCGCTGCTCCAGGTGCTCGTTGGCCTGACGCAGGGACTCCTCGCGTCGCTGCACCTCGTCCGCCATGAACCGGAAGGCGCGAGCCAACTGTCCCAGCTCATCCTCTCGCGAGGTGTCCAATTCAACCTGGAAGTCCCCGGAGGCCACCCGGTCGGTGGCCTGGCTGAAGGCCAGCAACGGGCGGGTGACCTGTCGGCGCAGCACCCAGGACATGATGGCCAGCTCCAACACCAGCGACACCACGCCGAGCAGCAGCACGACGCGCGCGGCGAGGAATGCGGGGCGGGACACCTCGCTCTCGGGGAGCACCGTGACGAAGTTCCAGCCCGGGCCCTTCAGCCGCGCCACCGCGAAGTACTCGTGGCGCTCCGGGAGTTCCAGCACGGTCTCTCCGGGCGCGCGGTTCTTCACCCGCTCGAAGAGGCTCTGGAGATGGGCCATCCCCTCCGGGTCCTCGAACTCCGTGGCATTGGACGCGGCGATGAGCTGACCGTCGTCGCGAAGGAGGACGTTGTACGCGCCAGGAAGATGCTCGCTGACGGTGCGCCTCATCAATTCATCGAGGAGCACGTCGTGGCCGACCGTCATGACATGGCGGCCCTCCAGATCCACCGGCGTGGACACCGTGACCAGCCTGTCCTGGCTGACTGGCTCCACGTAGGTGGCGGTCCAGCGCGTGAGTCTGCGCGGGTTGTTCTCCGGCAGGCTCGAGACAACGTACTCCAGCGTGGTGAACACCTCGTCGGGCCCGGCGGCGTGGGAGTAGGTGGGGCTCGTGGGCCAGTAGATGATGTTCGGCCCTTCGGGCAGCGTGATGAAGGTGTCCGTGAAGCGCGTGAGGAAGGAGGGCCCGTACTGCGAGAGCACGTCGTGGGCGGCGAGGATGCGCCGACGCAAGTCCAGGTCGAGGCTCACGCTCCGGGGGACATAGACCCCCGCCATCCTCGTGCCGTCGAAGCCCTCGAGACGGGAGCGGACCGAGCCATCGGGCATCCGCTCGAACAGGCGGTCGAAGCGGGCCTCCACCTCCTCCGGCGGGAGCACGCGGAGCTTCTCCTGGAGGGCCTTCACGAGGAGGGCGTGGTTGTCCTCCGCCAGCACGAAGATGGCCTCCTCGCGCTCGGCCCGCCCCGAGACATGCTGCTCCAACTGCGCGAGTGCCTGGGTGCGCAGGGTGTGGAAGATGTGCAGGTAGCTGAAGAGCGTGGTCAGCGCGATGACCACCGCGATGCGCACGCCCATCTGGACGAGCGTCGCTCGGGCCAGGGGGGCTCGGGGAGTGGACGGGGGCCGCGGCGACACCGGAAGGCTCACGAGGTGGAGCGCATCGCGGGGAAGGCCAGCACGTCCCCCGCGGCCCGGGAGTCTCCCTCCCCCGCGCCGAGCAGCAGGTAGGTCCGCATGGGGCCCTTGCCCTTCACGTGCGTCACCCCCTGGTCCTGGAAGCGGTACTGGCCTCCGAGCCGCCTGTAGACCGTCTCGGACAGGTGGATGCCATCCACCACGCCGTGGGACTCCATCCGGCTCGCGGTGTTCACCGTGTCTCCCCACAGGTCATAGGCGAACTTCTTGTCGCCGATGACTCCAGCGATCACCGGACCCGCGTGGATGCCGATGCGCAGGTGGAGGGGAATCTGCAACTGCTCGCCCAGCTTCAGGATCTCGGTGCGCATGGCCAGCGCCAGGTTCGCCACCGCCTCGGAATGGTCGCTCCGGGGCAGGGACAGCCCGCCCACCGCCATGTACGCGTCGCCAATCGTCTTCACCTTCTCCACGCCGAACTCGTCCGCGAGCTGGTCGAACATGGAGAACACCATGTTCAGCACCTGAAGCACGTCCGGCGGCGTGTGCTGCGCGGCGAAGCGGGTGAAGTCCACCAGGTCGGCGAACAGCACGGTGACGTCCGGGAAGTTCTCCACGATGATCCGCTGGCCCTGCTTGAGCCGCTCGGCCACGGGTCTCGGCAGGATGTTGAGCAGGAGCTGATCCGCCCGCTCCCGCTCGCGCTGGATGGTGTGCAGGTGGGACAGCTCCTGCTCGTGCAGCCGCTGCAGCTCGGTGATGTCGTGGTAGATGGCGATGAAGCCCACCTGCTCCCCTTCCAACGTCACCGGCAGGGCCAGGAGCTCGACATCGAGCGGCGTCCCATCCTTGCGCAGGCGCCGGGTGACGGAGTGGACCCGACCCCGCTGGAGCGCTTCCTGCGCGGTGCGCTCGGCCTCCTCCCGGAGCATCCCCTCCCCCGCCACCAGCCGCAGGAGATTGCGACCCATGGCCTCCCGGGCCGTGTAGCCGAACAGCCGCTCCGCCTCCGGGTTCCAGGACACCACGTTGAACTTGAGGTTGATGGTGATGATGGCCACCGGGCTGTTGCGGACCACCGACTCGTAATACTCCTTCTGCCGGCGCAGCGAGGCCTCGACCTCCGCGTGCGCCGTCAGGTCGCGCAGCAGCAGCAACCGCCCTTGCGGCAGGGGCACGCACCGCACGCGCAGCACGTGTGCCTGGCACGGGGAGCCCACGGCCCCGTGCCACACGAGGTCCCCGTCCCGAGACGGTTCCTCCGGGGACAGCGACTCGGGAGGAGTCCACTCCGGCAGCAGCTCCGTGATGGGCCTGCCCCGGAGCGCCTCGCTCCGCTGGCCGAAGAGCCGCTGCGCGGGGCTGTTGGCCTCCATGAGCCGATTCTGGGAATCGAGCACCAGCACGCCATCCGGCGTGTGCTCGAAGAGGGCGGCATGGGCGTGGCACAGAAGATCGGGCATGGAAGTTTCCATGACCAGTGTAAGCCACCTGGTGACGTGGGCACCACGTCACCGACTATCTCCTCATTTCTTGCCGGAGCCCTTGCGCAGCCGCGCCGTCACCTTGACCAGCGCGTCCCTGGGGCAGACGGTGCGGTGCGTCGACTTCTCGAAGCCACGTAGGGCGAAGTCCACCTTGAGCGTACTGCCCGGGAGGCAGTCGAGCCCGACCGAGACCGGCGTTTCCCCCTGGTCGATGCCGTTCACCCGGATGGTGGCTCCGGGCGGCTGCGACTCGACCATCAGGATGGCGCCCTTGAAGCTGGAGCGCTCCTCCTGGATCGCCTGCTCCGGAGCAGAGGGCGCCTCGGGGCTGGCACCCCCGGTCTCCGCCGACTCGGACTCCGAGTCCGTGTCCGAGAAGGTGGGTTGTAGGGTGATGTAGCGAGGCCCGGAGGGCGCCTCCGCCTCACCCCGCACCAAGGGGAGAACCAACACCCCCGCCGCCGCCAGCCCGAAGAGGGCGGAGGACAGCTTCAAGACCTCGGCCCCCCACTCTCCCCTCGGGCCCACCGCCGGTCGCTTTGTCGAGCTCACGTATCCACCTCCGACGCCCCGGGGCTCAACCGACCACTCGGAAGACTTCTCGCAACGTCGTCATCCCGGCCTGCGCGCGCGCCAGACCCGCCGCGAGCAGCGACACCATGCCCTCCCGTACCGCGAGCTCGTGCGTCTGCGACGTGGGCACCTTGGTATTGATGCACTCCCGGATGGCCGGACTGACGGTCAGCACCTCGTAGAGGGCGGTACGCCCCAGGTAGCCGGAGCCGCCACACCGCTGACAACCCGCGGCCCCGTAGAAGGGCCCCGCGGTGGGCAGACCCGCCGCCTCCAGCCGGGCCAGCTCCTCCCGCTCGGGCTGTACGGGGGTGCGGCAATGCGGGCACAGCGCGCGCACGAGCCGCTGCGAGATGCTGGCCACCGACGCCGAGGCGAGCAGGAAGGGCTCCACGCCCATCTCGATGAGTCGGTTGAAGACGCCCGCCGCCGAGTTCGCATGCACGGTCGTCATCAGCAGGTGTCCGCTGAGGCCGGCCTGGATGGCGGTGCGCGCCGTCTCCGCGTCCCGGATCTCTCCCACCATGATGACGTTGGGATCCTGGCGCAGCACCGAGCGCAGCCCCTGGGCGAAGGTGAAGCCCTGCTCGGTGTTCACCTGCGTCTGGGAGAACAGCGGGACGTCGAACTCGACGGGGTCCTCGATGGTGGCGATGCGGGTCATGTCGCCGCGCGTCTGCTTGATGTAGCCCAGAGAGGCGTACAGCGTCGTCGTCTTGCCACTGCCGGTGGCGCCCGCCACGAAGATGACGCCCTGGGGCAGGTCGAGCACCTTCTGGTAGGGCGTGACGAGCTCCTTCGGGAAGCCCAGCGAGGAGAGCTGCGGGAGCCGCACGCTGCTGCGCGCGATGCGCAGGGCCACGGACTCGCCGTGGTTGGTGGGCAGCAGCGACACGCGGATGTCCGCGGGCCCCTCCGAGGTGCTGAAGGCGAAGTGGCCCGTCCTGGGGCCGATCGGTGCGGAAGAGCACCACCTTGGACAGCACCTTGAGCCGGTTGATGAGGCGCGGGTGGTGCTCCCGCGACAACATCATCACCTCCTCGAGCACGCCGTGGACGCGGAAGGCGATGCGCGTGCCCGTCTCCAGCGGATGGATGTGCACATCGCTCGCACCGACGCGGATGGCCCCATCGAGCAGCACGTCCACGAAGGCGATCATGTCCGGCTCGGCGCGCAGGACGTATCTGCGCAGGGACTGTTGCAGCTCGACGAGCATCTCGCGCACGGCGAGCGCCACGTCCGCATCCACCACCGCCAGCGGCGACAGGGACGGACGCTCGGAGTTGGAACCGAGGGAGCGGTGGGTCATGACCTGCAGCAGCGCGCCCCCCACGCCCAGCGCGAGGGACAGCCCCGCACACCCCAGGAAGGCCGGAGAGCGGACGATCCCGAGCAGGCGACCCCCCAGGCGTCGCAGGGTCTCCATGTCTTGGAGGGGGTTGTGGAGCAGCCACCAACCGAGGCCTCCCGCGAGGAGCAGCAGGGCCAGGACCCAAGCCGCCCGGGTGGCGGTTCGCAACGAATGCATCATCGAGGAGCCGAAGCTAACAGGCGGGGGATGGCACCTCAATCATTCGGGCGGGAGCCACGTCATGGAGAACTTGACGAGTGCTCCCCGCCAATCCACAACCCGCGCGCACTCCAGGGAGCCTCCATGACCCGCCAGCCCCTCTACCTGTTCGCCCTTCTCGCCCTTCTGCTGTCCTCGACCAATGCCTCCGCCGGCGTGTGGTTCGAGCTGCTTCATGCGCCCTGCCTCACCGGCAAGGAGGCGAACCTCACCGCCAGCGGTCGCTATCGCGGTGCCGTCGACTGCTTCAACGAGGACTTCAACGGCGGTGGCGCGCGCACCACGCTGAGCATCAAGGCGTTCCAGCCGTGGGAGTACGGAACGATGTTCCTGTATTACGACATCACCGGCCCCTTCAACAGCGCCATCGCCGATACCGTCAGCGCCAACGAGAAGGGTGGGTTCTTCGGGGGCATCACGCTGACGCTATCGGGCAAGGCGATCGCCCAGAAGGTGATGGGTCGGGAGCTCAACTGGGGCCCGCTCTCCAACGTCTCGCTCAAGTACGAGGCGGAGCACGTCGCCAAGTTCGGCATGCTGCACTACTACGGCCTTCAGTGGGACCTGGCGGTGCCGTTCATGGACTTCATGTCGGCCACCACCGTCATCCGCGACGACTACGTGTTCCGCGGCGTGGACTTCCAGGTGGGCGCGGCGTGGCAGAAGTCCTTCGCGCTGGGCTCCCAGGGCTTCCTCTTCGGCGGCTTCTTCCAGATGGGGCTCTTCGGTGAGGGCGCGCACCGCAACCCCGGTCCCTTCGATCTCACCGAGGGGCACCCCTTCTTCCTCGCCCAGCCCCAGCTCCTGTGGGACTTCGGCAAGCTCATCCAGTTCACCCCGGCCAAGCTCTACCTGGGCGTCGAGTACCAGTTCGCCTACAACCGCTACCTCATCCCTGGGAAGATCGAGAACGTGGGTCAGGGAATGATCCGCTGGAACATCTGAAGCGGAGCGGAAGCCTGAAGCACGAGGGTTCCCGCCGCGCCCGGGGTGCGAATCCGCTGCTCGTGCTCCAGCAGCCAGCGCTTGGCGGGCACACCGCCCGCGTAGCCGGTGAGCGTCCCGTCGGTGCCCACCACCCGGTGGCACGGGACGACGATGGAAAGGGGATTCCTCCCGTTCGCCGCCCCGACGGCACGCGCCGCCCCCGCCCGGCCGAGGTGGCGCGCGAGCTGGGCATAGGACCAGGTGGCTCCCAGCGGAATCTCCCGGAGCGCCTTCCACACCGCCTGTTGGAAGGGCGTCCCCACCGGCTCCAACGGAAGCTCGAAGGACACCCGCTCCCCGGCGAAGTACTCCTCCAACTGGCGCCGCCCGGCGAGCAGCACGGGGAGGTCGTCCCGCTCGTGCGCGGTGAGCACGGGCGCCCCCTTGTGGTTCTCCAGGTAGATGGCCGTGAGCGCGCCTTCCGTCGCGAAGAGACGAAGCGGCCCCACGGGGCTCTTCAGGGTCGTGGTGTACAGCATCATCCGCCTGCTCCTTCGGAGAGAGAGGTCCAGAGGTGGAGGACCGCGTACGAGCGCCAGGGACGCCAGGACTCGGCCCGCGCGAGGGCCTCCTTCGCCGTCACGCCTCCGAGGGCCTTGCGGATTCCGAGGTCGCTCGCGGGGAAGGCGTCGGGCCAACGCAGGGCCCGCATGGCGATGTAGTGCGCGGTCCAGGGACCGATGCCCGGCAGCTCCTCGAGCGCCGCCATCGTCGCGTCGACGTCCACATGCGACTCCAGCCGCACGGAGCCCTCGGCGATGGCCCGGGCCACGGCCAGCAGGCTCCTCGCCCGGGCTCCGGGAAGCCCCACCGAGGCCACATCGTCCTCCGATGCCGCCGCCAGCGTCTCCGGCGTGGGGAAGAGCCGGGAGAGGTCCGCATGGGGTGTGTCGAGGGGCTCGCCAAAGCGCGCGACGAGCCGCCCCGCCAGCGTGGTCGCCGCGCGCACGGAGACCTGCTGCCCGAGGATGGCTCGCACCGTCATCTCGAAGGAGTCGAAGGCCCCCAGCACGCGCAGCCCCGGATGCACTTGGAGCCGCTCCGCCAACAGGGCATCACGCCCGAGGCACTCCGCGATGAGCTCGGGCCGCGCGTCCAGGTCGAAGAGCGCGCGCAGCCGGGCGACCACCGGCATCAGCACGCCCGCCAGCGAGAGCGAGACCTCGGCCAGGAGCGCGTGCCGCTTCGCATCCCGCCTCACGCCCAGCCAACCCGTCCTACCGCCCAGGCGCACCACGCGCCGGTATTCCGTTTCGCTCACGACCTCGACGCCAGGGATGGCGCGTCCGCGCAGGAAGCCCAGGAGCTGCTCCCAGGCCAGGGGTGGGCGGTAGTCCAGCCGGAGCACGAGCGAGCGCGCGGCCTCCGCCTTCCCCCTCTCGCGCCGGAGCGAGGAAGGCGCTCTGCCGAAGCGTGCCTGGAAGAGCGCGTTGAAGCGCCGCACGCTTTGGAAACCACTGGCGAAGGCGACCTCGGCCAGCGGGAGCACGGTGTCCTGGAGGAGCTGCCTGGCCAGCGCGAGCCGCCGCGATTGGGCCAGCTCCACCGGGGAGACGCCGAGCTCGGCCTCCATCGCCCGGCGCAGGTGCCGACTGGTGACGCCCAGCGCCTCGGCGAGGCCCTCGATGGAGGACTCGTTGAGAAACCCGCCTTCGATGCGAGAGACCGCCGTCGCGACGAGCCGAGGCACCGAGTCCACCGGTGCGCTGCCCGGAGCCAGCTCGGGACGGCACACCAGGCAGGCCCGGAAGCCCTCCCGCTCGGCCTCGGCGGCCGTGCGATAGAACGCGCACCGCTCCTGGCGAGGCGTCCTCGCCGTACACACCGGGCGGCAGTAGATACCCGTCGTCGACACGCCGACGAAGAAGAGCCCATCGAAGCGCCGGTCTCGCGCGGACAGCGCCCGGTAGCAGCTCTCGGCTTCCAGCGTCTGCATCATGCGGCTGTCGTAGCCTGGATGCGGGTTCCTGTCTGGCCGTTTTCGGACCTGACCGCGAGAATCGGGTCCACATGATGTCGGGGGCGCGCACCGCCCGCCGTCGCTCGATGGGCGGCTCCTCGATGACGACCCCCTGGGGTGCACGCCCAAGCGAGACGAGGAGCGACCTGCCACGGACGTTGGCCTTGGCCATCAGGACGCGAGCAGGGGCACGGGCGGGACCGGATACATCGCCAGAGGCCTGGAGGGCGCCCAGGGTGCCCCCATCACTGGCCTTGCGCCGCACGGGCGACCCCGCGACCGGCCGTGGGTCCGTCGCGGACGCATAGAGCGGGTCGACACGGAGCGAGCCCGGCCCCTCGAGCGCCAGGCCCCCGTAGTCCCCGGATGCATTGCCCCAGACGTTGTTGGAGAGCAGCTCGCCCCGGGCCGAGCCCGCCCTGTACACGCCATGAGCGCCATTGGCCGTGATGAGGCAGTCCCTCACCACCGGGACGTCGGTCTCGGCGAGCAGCATCACCCCCGAGCCCGCGTTGTCATGGAGGGTGTCGTGCAACAGCTCACCCCTGCCGTGCAACTCGACGCCGTGGGCCCCACTGCCCGTCACCACCGTCCGCTCCATCCGCGCGCTCGCCCCCGCCTCCACACTCAGCCCGTTCTTCCCACACCCGCTCAACCGGTTGCCCACCAGCGTCGCCCGTCCCCAGCTCACCCGCACACAGTCTCGCAGGGTGTCGCTCACCGACGTGTTCCTCACCTCCACGCTCGCGCCCAGCGACAGGCCCTGGAGTGCCCGCGAGATGACGGCTCCGTCGATCACCGTGCCGCGGCCGCCACGCACCCGGATGCCGTACCAGGAGCCGCGCTCCCCCTGGGAGGTGAGTTCCACCGGGCGCACCTCGGTGCCCTTCACCACCAGGGTGCCATCCACGATGAGTTCCACCCGCCGCGAGTCCTCCCCGGACCGCAGCGCGTCCTCCGAGGCGGCGATGACGCGCACTCCGGGCTGGATGACCAGCTCCACGCCCCAGCCCACCGTCACATCCCCCGTGAGCACGTAGGGGCTGCCCCGCTTCGTCCACACGGTGCGGGCGGACAGCACCCCCTGCACGTCCGTGGCCGAGGCCGTCGCCGGCAGGAGGCACAGCCCCACCAGCAGGACGGGGGCCAGTACGTCTCGGGAGAAGCTCCTGGTACGACCTCGAAACATTGAAGAATTCCCTAGGTGTCAGCCCCCCCAAAATGACCACGCATGCGTGCGACCGCTCACACTTTCGAAGCGGGAATCGCGGGACTTCCTTGAAGACGACATTTCGCCGTCCGAGCGGTGTCTCCCTTGGGGAGTATGATGTGGGCCCGTTCGTCATTCCCGGCCACCCCTGGCCTCTCAGGAGAATCACGCCGTGACCTCGGGCCTCGCCCACACCTTCATCTCCGCCCGGGAGGGCACGCCTCCGGGAGCGGCCCTGCCCATGTGGGAGGAACGACTCGATCGGGCCCTGAACACCGCCCGCGCGGCCTGGCCCCGCGTGGACCTGGACGGCACGCGCTTCGTCACCCACCTCGCCCGGCACCTCCCCACAGAGGCCTCGCCCGAGGCGCTGGAGACGCTGCACCTGGGAGACCTCTACCTGGCGTGTGCCTGCGCGGACGGGCTGCCCACCGCGCACGCGGCCTTCGAGGCCCGCATCCTCCCCGAGGTGGACCTGGCCGTGGCCCGCATGAAGCTGCCGCCCTCCTCCCTGGATGAGGTGCGCCAGCTCGTGCGCCAGCGGATGCTCGTCGCCGGCCCGGACACGCCCCCCAAGCTCGCCGCCTACCCCGGTACCGGCCCGCTCTCCTCCTGGGTGCGCGCCGCCGCGCTGTGGCTCGCCCTGGACCTTCAGCGCCAGCGCGCCAGCCATGAAACCCCGCGCGAGGACAGCGAGCTCTCCCTCCTCGTGGACCCCAGCGACGACCCCGAGCTGGCCTACCTCAAGGCGACGTACCGCGCCGAGTTCAACGCCGCCTTCACCCAGGCCCTCACCCAGCTCGCCCCGCGCGAGCGCAACCTGCTGCGCCTCAAGTACCTGGACGGGCTGAGCATCGATCAGCTCGGTGCCCTCTACGGCATCCACCGCGCCACCGCCGCGCGCTGGGTGGTGGCCGCCCAGCAGTCGCTCCTCGCGGAGACGCGGCGCCTGCTCACCGAGCGCCTGCGCCTCACCGGCTCCCAGCTGGACAGCGTGCTGCGCCTCATTTCCAGCCAGCTCGACGTGAACCTCAGCCGGCTGCTGCGCTCGCGCATCGACTAGGAGTCCAGCAGGGCCCGCGCCTCCTCGACGCTCGCGGCACAGCGGAAGCCGAAGTGGTGGAAGAGGGGCCGGTTGGCCGGCACGTGGGGCCGCCGGTACACCGCCGTCGCGTACGAGGCCGGCCAGAACCACGAGCCGCCCCGTACCACCTTCTCGGTGTGGCCCGGGCAGGGCTCCCGGCCGTCGCAGGGGCCCTTCGGCTCCACCCCGAGGCACGCCTCGCCGCAGTCCTTCCATGACGGCGTGAACCAGTCCGCCACCCACTCCCAGGCGTTGCCGGACATGTCGTGGAGCCCATATGGGTTGGGAGGCCGCGAGCCCACCGGCTCCGGGCGCCCCACGTCGGCGTGCGTCCTCGAGCGCTGCTTCCGGCCGCAGCTCCGCCCGCGCTCGTCCATGATGACCGCGTGCTCACAGGTGGCCGGCACGTCACCCCACGGGTAGAGCCGCCCGTCCGTGCCCCGCGCCGCCTTCTCCCACTGCGCCTCCGTCGGCAGGTGCTTGCCCTGGGCCTCGCAGTACGTCTTCGCGTCGTACCAGCTCACCCCGTTGATGGGCTGCCGGGGGTTGTCGAAGTCCCGGTAGTTGGGCCCTGCCTTCCGACACCGCCCCGCCTTCTCGCACGCCTTGTAGGCCCCGTAGGTCACCTCGTGGGTGTCCATGTAGAAGGTCTGGACCCAGACCTTCGCCTGGGGCCGGGCCGGCGCGTGACGCCCCCCATCCACTCCGCGCGAGAAGGGACCCCCGGGGATGCAGGCGAGGCCCGGCGGAGGCACCTCCAGACACGGCAACGGCTCGGGAGCTCCGGGGAAGGGATCGTCCGCGCCCGCCCCCCGCACGATCAGGAGCACGAGCACGGCCGCCCTCGCGACGCTCACGGGAGACCCCGGGCCTTCTTCACCTTCTTCACCGGCCGCTTCGCCAGGAGCCGCTGCTTCATCGCCTCGCGCGCCTCCTCGGGGCCGATGTCGAGCCGTGACAGCCCGTACACCGTGCCGCTGGGGGGCGCGTACCGGAGCATCGCGCGCGAGTCGCGCGTCTTCGCGTCCGCCAACCACTCCCGGAAGCTCGCGCCCGACTGCGTGTTGTAGTGGTAGTAGGTGCCCTTCACGTGCGAGACGCCCCGCTGGCCGCTCGTGCGCACCACGACGCTGCCCTCGTCCATCGGCAGCTCGCGGATGTTGCTCCGGTACCGCCGGTCATAGGGGAAGTACTGCTCGGCGTTCGAGAGGTAGAGCACCCCCACCTTCATGCCCGCCCGCGCCACCGCGCGTCCCACCGCGCTCACGCCACGCTGGGCGGTGAGGTCTCCCCGCAGCATGAACACCTTGTCGTCCAGGAAGAGGCGGCGCAGGTGCGCGTAGTCGGCCTCATCCACGAGGAAGCACGGAAGCGACACCTTCGTCATCTGCTCCACCACGCGCTTCAGGCGCCGCTCCACCGCCCAGCGGGCCGTCCCATGGGCCCGGAGCGCGCTGGCCCGCTCCCGGGGGTCCGCGTAGCCCTCCTGGATGAGGCGGCGCACCTCGGGGCGGCTCTTCAACGTCCACAGGCGCAGGAAGTCCGCGGGCGTCTCCGCCGCCCGGAACACGACGCGGTAGACGCGGTGCAGGTCGACGATGGACTGGTCGAAGTCCAGCAGCACGAGGACCTCGGCACGCGCCCAGGCACCCAGCAGGTAGTTCTGGTCCGAGCCCACGCCCACGTAGACGCCGCCCTTGTCCTTCACCGCGTCGTGGAAGAGCTCGAGGTGGTTCTCGTTGGAGATCCAGTAGTGGAGGCCTCGCACGAGCTCCGGAGGGACCGGATCGGCCGGCAGGCTCGCGAAGGCGGCGAGGTCCGGTTCACTGGCGAAGGCCACGGACGACGCCAGGGCGACGAGGAGGGCGAGGACACGCATCGCGTACATCATACCCTGGGCTGGAGCCAGGGGAGGCGCTACGCTCGGTGCGGCTCGCCCCCGCCACCATGTCCGCGCATCTCTTCGCCTCCTCGGTCGTCGCGCTCATCGTGGCGCTCTTCAATGGCCTGCTGGCCGGCTACGCCCTCGCCTCCGCCCGAGGTGACGGGCGCAAGCTCCGCTTCGCCTGCGGTCCCGCGGGCGTGGCCCTCTTCGCCACCGCCTGGTTCGTCGTCCTCCTGGAGCCCCAGGCCCGGGAGTCTGTCCGCGTGGCCGTCGGGCTCTCCGCGCTGCTGTCCCTCTCCGGCTTCACCGCCGATGCCCTCGTCGACCTCGGGCCGGGCCGGGCACGGCGGCGCCTCCTGCTCTCCCTGCTTCCCCTCGGGCTCGGCCTCGTCGCGCTCACGGCCCTGGGCGCGGTGGCCCTCGCCCAGCCGCTCCTGGCCGTGCTCCCACAGGTGCTGGCGCTCGCCCTCGTGGGCCTGCTCGGCGGCGTCCGGCTCGTCCTCCGCCGCCATGAGAACGCGTCCATCCGGCGGCTCTCGCGGCACATCGTGGCGCTCATCGGCCTCGCGCTGCTCGTCTGCGGCCTGCGCACGGTGTTCGAGCTCGTCCAGGGCGGGGCCGCCGGAAATGGGATGCTCCTCTGCGCCATCCTCGTCGCCGAGACGGTGACGCTCAGCTACACCCTCCACGAGCGCGTCTCCATCCAGTTCCCCGTGTCGCGGGCCCTCACCCATGCCGTGCTCGCCATCGGCGCGGCCCTGGCGGTCGTGGCGACCCTCCGGACGCTGGGCTACACGGTGGATCTCGTCCAGGTCTCGGTGTCGGTGGCGGTGGCGCTCCTGGCCTCCCTGCTCTTCATCGGCCTGGGCGAGCAGCTCGACCGGGGCATCGAGCAGATTCTGTTTCCCAAGCAGACGCGGCTTGGCGAGCAGTTGTCGGCCTCGCGGGCCGAGACGGCGACCCTGCGCAGCCGGTTGGAGCGGGCCGAGCGGCTCGCCATCGCCGGAGAGCTGGCCGCGGCCGTCGCCCACGAGGTGAAGAACCCCCTGGTGGCCGTGCGCGGCTACGCCGAGCTGCTCGCCGGGCAGGCCGAGCACGTCACCCCCGAGCACCGGGCCCCCTTCGAGAAGGCCGTCCGCATCATTAGAGAGGAGAGCGATCGCATCGACGCGCGGGTGGCCGAGCTGCTCAACCTGGGGCGGGCGCCTCGCGGGGACAAGGGCGGGAGCACGCTCGACATGTCGCGCATGGTGCTGGAGGCGGTGGCGGTGGCCGAGGGCGAGCCGGACTTCCCCACGCTCGTGCCGCGCCTGGACCCGTCGCTTCGGGTGGTGGGAGACGAGGACGCGCTGCGCGGCGTGCTGCTGAACCTGCTGAAGAACGCCGCCGAGGCGATGCGCGAGAGGCGAGGCGGGCGCATCGAGGTGCGGGCCTGGGGCGAGGCGGAGCGCGTGGTCGTCGAGGTGCGGGACGAGGGCCAGGGGCTCGGCGAGGCGGATGCGGGGCGGCTCTTCCAGCCCTTCTACACGACGAAGGCGGACGGCACCGGGCTGGGGCTGGCCATCTCGCGCTCGACCATCGAGGCGGCGGGCGGAAGGCTGAGCCTCCAGCCCCGTCCGGACGGACCGGGCGCGGTGGCCCGGGTGGAGCTGCCCAGGGCGCCGGGAGAAGGCCGCCCCGGGCCGGAGGACAGGCGATGACGGTGGACGCCGGCGCGGTGGACAGGCCCGAGGTGGCGCTCGTCGAGGACGAGCACAACGTGCGCGAGCTCTACCTGGACGTGCTGGGCGCGAAGGGCTTCACCGTCATCCCGCTCGAGTCGGTGGCGGCGGCGGAGGAGTACCTCGCCCGGCACGCGCCGGACCTCGTGCTGCTGGACGTGAAGCTACGAGATGGCGACGGGCTGGCGCTGCTCGACCGGCTGCGCGCGCGGGGCTTCCGCACGCCCGTCATCGTGATGACCGCCTTCGGCACCGTGGAGCGGGCCGTCCAGGCCCTCCGAGCGGGCGCGGCCGACTTCCTCGTCAAGCCCTTCGCCAACGAGCGGCTCCTCTCCTCGGTGGCGTCCGCGTTGGAGGCGGGACGCCGGCTGGTGGAGCTGGAGCTGGCGGCCCCCACGCTCGCCCCGGGCACGGAGGCCAGCCGGGCGCTCGTCGGCGCCGGGGGAGGACTGCGGGACGTGGTCGCGCTCCTGCCCCGGGTGGCCGCCTCGGATGCCACCGTCCTCGTGCGGGGCGAGTCCGGCACGGGCAAGGAGCTCGTCGCCCGCGCCATCCATGCCGCTTCGCCGCGGCTCGACCATCCCTTCGTCTCCGTCAACTGCGCGGCCCTTCCCCCGACCCTGCTGGAGTCCGAGCTCTTCGGCTTCGAGCGCGGCGCCTTCACCGGCGCGCATGCCCGGCACAAGGGACTCATTGAATCCGCCGAGGGTGGGACGCTCTTCCTCGACGAGATTGGGGACATGTCGCTGGAGGCCCAGTCGCGGCTCCTCCGGGTGCTCCAGGAGCGGGAGCTCACCCGCATTGGCGGGCGCGAGCCGGTGAAGGTGGACCTGCGCGTCATCGCCGCCACCCACCGGGACCTGGACGCCATGGCCGCCAGCGGGCAATTCCGCGCGGACCTCCTCTACCGGCTGGCGGTGATTCCCATCCACCTGCCCCCGCTGCGCGAGCGCGCCCAGGACATCCCCGGCCTCATCGAGCACTTCCTCGCCAAGCACGCGGCGAAGCAGAAGCTCCCGGCCCCTCGCCCGGACGCGGAGACGCTGCGGCGCGCCTCGGCCTGGCCCTGGCCCGGCAACGTGCGCGAGCTGGAGAACTTCGTCGAGCGCTCCGTGGTGCTCGGCCGCTTCGACTTCGAGTCGCTCCGGTTGCCACCCACCCCGAAGGGGGCGGCCTTCCCTCCCCCGCCCCCCGCTCCGGCCGAGGCCGCCGAGCCCCCCACGCCCGAGGAGGGCTCCGCTCCCGTCCTCACGCTGCGCGCGGCCGTGGCCCAGGCCGAGCGCGCCGCCGTCATCGCCGCGCTCCAGGCCGCCAAGGGGCAGAAGACCGCCGCCGCGCGGCTGCTCGGGGTGAGCTACAAGACCCTCTTCAACAAAATCCACGAGCACGACATCCGCGAGGAGCTGCACATCGGCTGACACGGCCTCGCGGGTCATGCCTGTGTAACGCGTTACATACCTCTGTCGGAGGCTACCCTCACCCCGTCCCTCTCCCAGAGGAAGAGGTCAGGGGCACGAGGCTTGCTGAGGGCTCGGGGC
>NZ_DASVWK010000730.1:0-5237 GCF_036389735.1 Archangium sp.
CCTCTACTTCACCGTGTTCGGCGGCATGACGGGCGTGGCGTTCGCCACGGCGTCGCTGGACGTGCCCTGGCACGACACCTACTTCGTGGTGGCGCACTTCCACTTCATCATGGTGGGCGCGACCATCATGGCCTTCATGGCGGCCCTCCACTACTGGTTCCCGAAGATGTTCGGGAAGACGTACCACGAGGGGTGGGGCCTGGTGTCCGCGGCGCTCATCATCCTGGGCTTCAACGCCACCTTCATCCCCCAGTTCCTCCTGGGCAACGCGGGCATGCCGCGCCGCTACTACGAGTACCCGGAGCGCTTCCAAGCGCTCAACGTGGCCTCCACCGCGGGTGCGTCGCTGCTGGCGTTCGGCTTCCTCATCTCGGCCATCTACCTGACGCATGGCCTGGTGTTCGGCCGCCGCGCCGCCGCCAACCCGTGGCGCAGCCGGGGCTATGAGTGGCTGACCGAGTCTCCGCCCCCGACCCACAACTTCGTGGGGCCGCAGCCCACCTACTCCGAGGAGCCCCACTTCTACGTGGATCCCAAGAAGGCCGAGGTGCCCGATGCAGTCTAGCTCCGCCACCGCCGGGACGGCCGGCGCTCCTCATGTGCCTCAGGTCGCCGCGCACTTCGCCTCGCTCGAGGTGCAGAACCACGCGGCCCGGCTGGGCATGTGGCTCTTCCTGGCCACGGAAATCCTGCTCTTCGCCGGCCTGTTCGTCATCTACGCGAACTACCGCTTCTTCTTCCCGGAGGCGTTCGCCGCGGCCAGCCGTCAGCTGGACCTGACGATGGGCACCATCAACACCCTGGTGCTCATCACCTCCTCGTTCACCGCCGCCATGGCGGTGCACTACGCCAAGGAGGCGAAGAACAAGCAGGTGGTGCTGATGTTCGTGCTCACCATCCTGATGGCGTGCGCCTTCCTGGTGATCAAGTACTTCGAGTACGCGCACAAGTTCCACGAGGGACAGCTGCCCGGCCCGTACTACCGCTTCGAGGGCATCCAGCTGCCCGGCGTGTCGATGTACTTCACCATCTACTTCCTCTCGACCGGCCTGCACGCCTTCCACGTCATCATCGGCATGGCCGTGCTGGCGTGGGTGACGACCAAGGCGATGAGGAACGAGTTCAGCTACCGCAACTACACCGCCGTCGAGCTGGGCAGCATGTACTGGCACCTCGTCGACCTGGTGTGGATCTTCCTCTTCCCCATGCTGTACCTCATTTAAGGGAGCCCTCCGCTCATGTCCGCGATGGCCAATGAGTCGTTCAAGGAAGACCACGAGATGCGCGATGAGCACCACTCCGGACCTGGGAAGTACATCCTGATCTGGGGGGCGCTGATGGTGCTCACCGTGGTGACGGTGGTGACGGGTCGCATGCACCTGCCCGACTGGGGCCTGGCGCTCGCGCTGGTGATTGCCTCGGTCAAGGGCAGTCTGGTGGCGCTGTACTTCATGCACCTGGCCGAGCACCAGGGCGCCAGCCGGCTGGTGTTCGTCAGCTCCCTGGTGTTCGTCGTCCTGCTGCTGCTCTTCACGCTCTTCGACATCGGTACCCGCTTCCGCCCCACCCTGCCGTCCGCCACCACGCCGGCCTGGCCGGTGGAGACCGGGCAGGCGGGTCGCTACGGCGGGATGCTGAAGTCGCCGGATACCACTCCGTAAGCAAGCGCGTCTTCCCGCTGTACCCCCGCGGCGCCGAGGTTCACCCCCCGGCGCCGCGTTTCCTTTGCGGGGTTGTCCATGCACCTCGTTGAAGCCACCGAAGCACAGAAGGCCGAGCGCGACGCGCTCACCCACTCCGAGTGGGGCACCCTGCTCAACGTCGAGGGCTATGCCGCCCGCGAGCAGCGCCTGCGCGCCCACCCCTGGTCCCGCGCCGACATGCGCACCTGGCTGCTGTGCGACGAGGGGGGCTCCGTGCTCGCCTCCTGCGAGACGTTCCGCACCGACAGCTTCCTGCGCCCCCCCGGGGGGGAGCTGCTCCCCGGCGACAGCTTCGCCATCGCCAGCGTCTTCACCGAGGAGCGCCTCCGCGGCCGGGGGTACGCCACCCGGTTGATGGACCTGCTCGCCGCCGAGTTGGAGCGCCAGCCGCGTGCCCACGCGGGCCTCCTCTTCTCCGACGTGGGTCCCCGCATCTACGCGCGCTCGGGCTACCAGGAGCTGCCCGCCTGGGACTGGCAGCTCTCCCCCGCTCCCGGTGCTCCCGGCGAGTCCGTGGCGGAGCTGCTGCGTGAATCGGACCTCCCCCGTGTCCTCGGTCGCCTGCGCCGCCCCGAGGTGCCCTTCTTCTTCTGGCCCTCGCCCGCCCAGCTCGACTGGCACCTCGAGCGCGGGCGCATCTATGTCGAGCACCTCGGCTGCTCGCTTCCCGCTTCCGTTGGCGCCACCGTGGGGGACTCCACCGCCCTCTGGGGGCTCGTGGGCCGAAGCGCCGAGCTCACGGTGCTGATGTTCGAGGCCCGCTCGCTCGAGGACGCCACCGCGCTCCTCGAGGCCGCCCGACGCGAGGCCTCACGCTCCGGCCTCTCCCGCGTGGTGCTCTGGGAGGAGCCCGGCCTCGCCGCCCTCCTTCCCCTCGTGGAGGGCGCCACCCGCGCGGCCCGCCAGGGCTCGCTGCCCATGGTGCGGCCCCTGCGCCCGGCGCTGCCTCTGTCCCCCCTCCTCCCGGTGCCGCGTGGGCTGTGGGTCTGAGGACCCGCTAGGATGGGCCCATGGCCAAGCGCACCCGCCTCATCGAGGGCACCTGGAACTGCACCTCCTGCGACACGCGGAACATCCCCGCGCGGCACCGCAACTGCCCCAACTGCAACAACCCGCGCGAGGAGACTGGCCAGGAGTCCGAGTTCGAGTTCGGTGAGGAGCAGAGCGTCACCGACGAGAAGGCCCTCTCCGCCGCCGCCGCAGGGGCGGACTGGTTCTGTGACTACTGCGGTGCCTCCAACCGGGGCGACACACCCCTCTGCCGCCACTGCCGTGCCGAGCGCTCCTCCACCTCGCGCGCCCTCTCCGCCGAGCCCGACCCCGATGCCGCTCCGCCCCCCGAGCCGGAGTTCCCCCGCGCGCCCAAGAGCTCGCGCAGGTGGCTCTACCTCGTGCTCCTCCTGCCCTGCTTCGGCGGTGGCCTGTTCTCCTTCTGGGGCTCGCGCACCCACGGCGTCACCGGCCAGGTCGTCTCCACCGAGTGGACACGCACCGTGCAGCGGGAGTCCTTCCAGCGCGTGAGCCAGACGGGCTGGCGCGACGGGCTCTCCACCACCGCTCCTCGCATGCCCGTCAACGGCCAGGGCGAGCGGCCCGGCGTGGAGAACATCCGCGACTGCACCCGTCGCCAGCGCGGCACCCGCCAGGTGGCTGACGGCACCGAGCGCGTGTGCGAGGACAAGACGCGCCGGGTGCAGTGCGGCACCGAGGAGAAGTGCACGCGCCAGAAGCTGGGCAACGGCTACATGAAGGAGGTCTGCGACGACGTCCCCAAGTACTGCGACGAGTCCTACGAGGACTGCCACACCCGAACGCGCTACCGCACCGAGCCCGTCTACGACGTGAGCTGCACCTATGACACCTACGCCTGGACGGATATGGGCCCGCCCGCGCGCGCATCCGGCAACGACAGCGCCCCCCGCTGGCCGGAGCTTCGCGTGGGCGCCGTCGACCGGCTGCGCCACGAGGAGAAGTACCTCGTCCGCATCGAATACCAGGACGGCGGGGTGAAGCGGCACGAGCTGGAGCCCCGGAACGAGTCCGAGTTCCTCTCGTGGAAGAAGGGCCAGTCCGTCTCCCTCCAGGTGAGCAACCTGGGCAGCGTGAGCAACGTGACCCAGGGCGAGGCCGCACGTTGAGCACCCCGGAATGCACCCGCTGTGGCGCCTGCTGCGTCGCCCCCGACATCGCCGCGCTCGACAAGCCGCTCGGCCTGCGCTGCCCCCACCTCACCGCCGACAACCTGTGTGGGGTGTACGACCGGCGGCCCCAGGTCTGCCGGGACTATGCGGCCGACGACGTCTGCCGCCTCATCGAGGCCCCTACCCTCGACGAGCGCGTCCAGAAGTACCTCGACCTCTTCGGACTGACGGCCGAGGCCGACGCCGTCCGCCAGGGCGGCTGTTCCTCCATGCGTCAGGCCCGCCGCCGGTGATATCCCCCGGGCCGTGAGCTTCCAACCCACCGAGCCCTTCGCTCCCGCGCGCGGCCTCGCCTCGCCCCACGCGCAGACCATCTACGCCTCGCTCGTCCGCCCCACGCACGCACCTGCCCTCAAGCGCGAGCGCTGGGAGCTGCCCGACGGGGACTTCGTCGACCTCGACTCCTTCGACGGTGTCTCGGGCGCCCCTCACGTGGTGACCCTCCATGGGCTGGAGGGCTCCTCACGCGCCGGCTACATCACCGCCATCCTCCGTGGCGCCGCCGAGCGTGGCTGGGGCGCCACCGCCATCAACTTCCGCTCCTGTAGCGGCGAGCCCAACCGCCTCGCCCGCTCCTACCACTCGGGCGACATCGGCGACGCGCTCTCGGTGATGAAGCACCTGCGCGAGCGCCTCACCGGCCCGCTCTACGCGGTGGGATTCTCGCTCGGCGCCAACGTGCTGCTGCGGTTGATGGAGGAGACGGGGGACTCCTCCCCCGTGGACGCCGCCGCCGCCATGAGCGCGCCCTACGACCTGGGCGCCTGCGCGGACACGCTCGACGGGCCCGGCCCCTTCCACCGCCTCTACCGCGCGCGCTTCCTGCGCACCCTCAAGCACAAGGCCCGCGAGAAGCTCCGACGCTTCCCTGCCGTCTTCGACCGCCAGGCCATGGAGCGCGCGAGCACCATCCGCGGCTTCGATGACGCCGTCACCGCCCCGCTCCACGGCTTCCGCGACGCCACCCACTATTACGCCGAGGCTTCGTCGGGTCCCCGCCTCCACGCCATCCGCCGTCCCACGCTGCTGCTGAGCGCCAAGGACGACCCGATGATTCCCGCCTCCACCCACCCTCGGGACGTGGCCTCCAACCCCCACCTGCATCTCGTCGTCACCGAGCAGGGCGGCCACGTGGGCCACGTCGCCGGTGGCACCTTCGCTCCCAGTTTCTGGGGCGAGGCACAGATGCTGGCCTTCCTCTCCACCCGCAATGCGAGCGCCCGGCCGGGGTGACCCGGCCGGGCTCTCCACACAGGGATCCCCATCCCCAACCCACCCCACCTGCCTCGCGACGGGCGGCCCACCCATCCCCCACCTTCACCGCCGCCCCGCC
>NZ_DASVWK010000731.1:0-10213 GCF_036389735.1 Archangium sp.
TACTTGGTGCCCGCCCCGCCGCAGCTGGGGACAAAGTACGGAAGCACGTCGATCATTCCGGAGGCGACGACCTGATCCTGCTGGGGCAGGTCGAACTCCGTCAGCAACTGCTCCTCATCCGGCGAGACGGGACCACAGCCGATCAGCCCGACCGCGACGACTGAACTCAACAGGATCTTCTTCATAGACGTCTCCTTTGAAAAACCGGAATACGGATGAAAGCCGCCAACCGAGATGTCCCTTACATACTGAATCATATGGATGGATGTCAAGCGTACGTGGTTTTTCTGGCGAAACCCGCTTTCTTTGAAGGTTCGGGAAGAGGTGTGGGGACGTAGGTGTGTCTGGTTTCAGACATGGACGCGGGGAGGCGTGCGAGGATGACCGTCCATGAAAAGCGACCGCGGAAGGCGTTGGGTCTGGTTGGGAATGTTGGGCCTGATGGCATGCCATCCTGAAGTGCCTATCCCTCCACCCGAGCACCCAGTGCACGGGGTGCCGCCATCTCCGCGGGGTTGTCCCTTTCCGGATCCGGGCACGTCTTCTCCCCCACGCGTGATGAACCCGACAGGCGGGGAGCAGGTGCGGCGGGACGGTCGTGAGCCGGTGCTGGTCCGCTTCCGGCCCGTCGCGGCGGTGAGCGCCCTCGCGGCGACCCGGGCCCATGAGGCCGAGGTGGAGCGCGTGGGAGGGCATGTGCGTTACACGTGGCCGCGCCTGCACGCCCTCGCGGCATGGCTGAGGCCCGAGGAGCGCCAGGCGCTCGCGCGGAGCCCGGACGTGCTGGCCCTCGAGCCGGATGGGCGGGTGCGGGCCTCCGGGGTGACACCGCTGGGTGAAGCCGTGCTGGCCGGAAGCCCGGGGGAGTACACCGAAGGCCTGCGCATGATTCAGGCGCCCCAGGTGTGGGACGCCGACGAGGATGGAACGCTCGACAGCGGGGCGCCCACGGGCGAGGGCCTCAAGGTCTGCGTCATCGACAGCGGCTGGGATGATCGCCACCCGGAGCTCCAAGCCGCCTATGCGGGCGGGTGGGACTTCCTCGAGGACGACAGTGACGCGAGGGACTACAGCACCGCGCTGCACGCCTGGGGCGGAGGGCACGGCACCCATGTGGCGGCCATCCTCGCCGCGCGACTCGGGTCGGGCGGCGGGGTGAGGTCCGGGTACGAGCCCGGAGGCGTGGTGGGGGTGGCGCCCGGCGCCTCGCTGCTCATCGCTCGCGTGCTGGACATCCACGGCCAGGGCCGGATGTCGGATGTCATCGAGGCGCTCCAGTGGTGCCGGGGGCAGGGCGCGCGCATCGCCTCCCTGTCGCTTGCCTCGCCAACGCCCGGTGAGCTGGTGCGAAAGGCCTTCGAGGACGCGCTGTCCGCGGGCATGCTCTCCGTCGCGGCCAGTGGCAACGCCGGGATGGCCCACCCGTCCTCCATCGCCTATCCGGCCGCCTACCCGAGTGTGCTCGCCGTGGGGGCGGTGGACCTTCTGGGCCAACACCTCATGTTCTCGCAGTCCGGCCCCGAGCTGGGCCTGGTCGCGCCCGGCATGGACGTGCTGTCCGCCACCCTCCTGGGCGCCGCGTCCTGCTCCTCGGTGGAGGCGGGAGAGCGCCGCTTCGCGTCCCAGGCCCTCGAGTCCTCGGGACCGGGGGACTCCACGGGCCCCCTGGTGGACTGCGGCCTGGGCGAGAGCGCAACCTCGTGTGGACAGAGCGCGCCCACCGGCGGCTTCATCGCGTTGGTGGCGCGCGACGGCAACTCCCTTGCCCTCTCCCGGAAGGTCTCCCACGTGGTGGCCCAAGGGGCTCGCGCGGTCATCATCCGCAACGATGTGCCCGAGGATGGTGAGGGCACCTTCTCCCTCACTGAGCCTGGCCCCTGGCCGCCCGTCGTCTCCGTGTCATACGACTCCGGCATGGAGCTCGGGGTGCTCGCCGGCACGAGCGTGCGGGTGAGCGCCACGCGGGTGGACTATGCCCGCATGACGGGCACGTCGATGGCGACGGCCTACGTCTCGGGCGTGGCCGCACTCGTGTGGAGCGCGCGCCCGAGCCTCACCCCGATGCAGGTGCACGAGCTGCTGCGGCGCTCGGCCTCGGAACTCGGTGCCCAGGGGCACGATGACACCTTTGGATGGGGCCTCGTCCAGGCGAGAGCAGCCCTCGAGCTGCTCCCCTGAACCACCTACGACTTCAATCGCGCAAGGCTCGCACCAACGCCCGCGCTGGCGAGCCCCACTCCGCCTTCATGTTCAGCGGCAGGCACACCAGCTCGTGCATCCCGGGCTTCACGTCGCTCAAGTCCAGCCCCTCGATGAGCCACACCCCCGCCTCGCGCAGCTTCTGGTGCACCCGCGTGCCCTCCGCGTGGAAGCCCCCGCGCGACACGTAGTCCACCCCCACGCACGCCACCCCCCGCTCCAGCAGCAGCTGCGCCGCCGCGTCCGACAGCATCACGCAGGCGTCCTCCTGCGGCCTCTTCCACCACTCGCGCAGCGAGTTGCGCGTGCGCAACAGCAGCCGCTCGCCCTTGCGTGGCTCGTAGTCCGCCAGCGAGTCCGCCCGGATGCAGTCCACGTCATCCAGCACCAGCACCCGCGCCTTGCCCACCGTCGCCGACAGCGGCAGCCGCTCGGTGTCCTCCAGGTCCAGCTCCAGGCTCGGCGGCGCCGTCACGTACGTCCCCATCCACGCCGCCCGCTTCAGCCAGTCCGCCCGCGCCTCCGTGCCCTCCCCCACCGGCGCTCCCCGCTCCTCCCCCTCCGCCACCGGCTCCTCTCCGAACGGCACCGAGATGTCCAGCCAGGCTCCCTCCATGTGTTCCTCCTCTTTCGAGACGCGGGTGTGCTTGGGGCGTCAACGACCCTCAGCGTATCCCTCTCCCGGGGGGAGAGGGGACATACGCAGTGTCACCCGCTTCTCACCCTGGGGCGAAGACGATGACGTCCTTGATGGCGCTCCGCTTGTCTCCCTTCACCACCTCGGCGTAGGCCTCCGGCGGGTGCCTCGCCGTGATGATGCGCTCCAGCCCCCCCGGCCACTTCTTCCGGAAGCGCTCCAGGTCCTGCACCGCCTCCTGGAAGTCCTCCGCCGCCGCGTTCACCGTCCCCACCACCACCTGGTTGTTCATCACCAGCTGCTTCATCAGCACGCCCTCGTCCAGCTCCTCTTCCTGGCTCTGGGGTACCCCGGTGAGGACGAACACCCCGTTGGGCGCCAGTCCCTCGAGCAACTGGAAGGCCGCGCTCGCCACGCCCGCCGCCTCGTACACCACGTCCGCCCGCCCCCGCTGCTTCACCAGCGCGTCCACCGGGTGCTGCTTCGAGGACACGTAGGGCGCCCCGAGTGACTCGGCCAGCTCCGCCTTCGCGTTGGGCTTGGGCGAGCGCGAGTACACCGTCGTCCGCAAGCCCGCCCGCATCAGCACCATCGCCCCCAGCAGCCCCACCGGCCCCGCCCCCAGCACCACCGCCCGGCCCGCCTGCTTGGGTTTCCACGGCAGCCGGGACTGCACATGCGCCACCTCGCGCAGCGCCTTCTCCGCGATGGTGAGGGGCTCGGTCAGCACCGCCACCCCGCGCAGCTCGCGTGGCACCCGGTGCAGGTACGCCGCGTCCTCCACGAAGAACTCCGCCGCGAAGCCGTGCGCCCCTTGAATCCCTCGCTCCGTGTACTCGCCCGTCACGCAGAAGTCCGTGTACCCCGCGCGGCACGGCTCGCACTCCGGACTCGGGCATGGCCGGCGCACCCGCGGCACCACCAGGTCCCCCGGCGCCAGGCCCTTCACCTGCTCACCCACCTCCACCACCTCGCCCAGACACTCGTGGCCGACGATGAGGTGGTCCTCCCCCTCCGGTGGCTTGCCGTGTTTGAACTCCACCACCTCCTTGTCCGTGCCGCACACCCCCACCTCCAGCGTCCGCACCCGCACCTGCGTGGGCGAGCGCAGCCGGGGCTCCGGCACGTCGATGACCTTCACCTCGCGGCCCTTGGGGAACACCGCCACCGCCTTCATGGAGCCACCTCCTGTGTGGGCCTCCTCGATGCCCTGGATTGCCCGGGCGCGCACCTGCCCCGGTGTCCCGAGCCCCGGTGGTGGACACTCGGGCCCCCCAGGTGCGTACCGGTCAACGAAGCCCGGGCGTGAGTTCCCGCGTGCCCCCTCCCCGCTCCCGCGCTATGAGGAAGGGGTGAACGAACCAGCGCCCTCCCTCACCCCCTCGCGCTCGCTGTTCATCGGCGCCGCTGGCGTCCTGGCGCTCTCCATCCCCTTCCTCGTCTTCGGGCTGGCCTTCCTGGATAACAAGGCCCGCATCGTGCTCCAGTGCGAGCGCGGCGGTCCCTGCACCGTCACCCGCGCCGGCTGGCTCACCCAGGAAGTGGCGGGCGTCTTCACGGTGGAGGAGATCCAGGGCGCGCGTGTGGATCGCAACCGGGCCCCCCGCGGCGAGCAGCAGAGCATCTACCGCCCCGTGCTCGTCACCACGCGCGGTGAGATTCCCCTCGCGTACGAGTGGATGGCCGAGGAGAAGAAGGCCAACCGCATCGTCGTCGCCATCAACAAGTTCCGCCAGAGCGCCGAGTTCCCCGGCTTCACGATGTGGCACGACGACCGGCCCCGCGCCGGACGCATGGGGCTCATCTTCACCGTGGCCGGCGGGCTGGTGCTGCTGTTCGGACTGTTCCTCCTGTGGCGTGCCGTGCGCCGCCGCAAGTACGAGCGCGCCCAGGGCACGGCTCCAGGGGTGTAGGGACTCGTCGGGCGCGGGGTGGTGACCTTTCCCGGAGGGGAGGGCTACCCTATGTCGGAAGTAGGGTCTAGACTGTTCGTATGGACAGCCAATCGAGCAGTGCTCCTTGGGTTCCTCTTGAAGAGACCCGCCCGACTGCCCATGCTCCAGGCATGGGCGGCCAGAAGCGCAAGGCGACCTACGCGGATCTGGAGGCAGTGCCCTCACACCGTGTGGCGGAGCTGATCGAGGGCGAGCTGTACGTGAGTCCCCGGCCCGCCATTCCGCATGCGGTGGCGACCGCGGAGCTTTTCAATACCCTAGGCAACCCGTTTGGCAGGGGGCAAGGCGGCCCGGGAGGCTGGCGTCTGCTCTTCGAGCCCGAGCTGCACCTGGGAGAGGACGTGCTGGTGCCGGATCTGGCGGGCTGGCGTCGCGAGCGGATGCCCCGGACTCCGCGCACGGCGGCCCTCACGCTCGCCCCCGACTGGTTGTGCGAGGTGCTCTCCCCCTCCACACGCGTGTTGGACCGGAAGGCCAAGCTGCCGGTGTACGCACGCTCGGGCGTACGTCACGTGTGGTTGGTGGATCCGGAGGCGCGCACACTGGAGGTGTTCCGTCTGGAGGGGGCCCACTACGTGTTGCTGGCCACCCACGCCGGCCCGGACCGGCTCCGCGCCGAGCCCTTCGAGGCACTCGAGTGGGAGCTGTCCCTCCTCTGGGAGGAATGACTCTCACGGCGCGAGGTGGACCTGGCCTCGCCTTCCCTCCACGGCGCTGATGCGCCGCGCATAAGCGTGTTAAGGGGGCTGTTGCTCCGAAGCGCTCCGAAGGGAGGCGAGATCTCTTGAATCACGCGGAAAATCCGTCTCCGGAAGCGGCTCGTTCCCTCGCGGAAATCCTCCAGCGAAGACGGGCGGACATCCTTCAGGCCTGGATGGACAAGGTCGGGGCCCCTCGGGGGCTTGGCGCCCACCTCCCCGAGTTCCTGGAGCACCTGATCGAGGAGTTGCTCGCTCCTCGGGCCGGTGCCCGCCGCGAGAGTCGACAGCTCGGTTGGACGCACGGACACCAGCTCGAGGACGTCATCCACGAGTACGGGCTCCTGCAATCCGTGCTGCTCGCGCTCCTTCATCGGGAAGCGCCCCCCTCGCTGGCGGGCCTCCAGCTCCTCCTCACACTCATCAATGAAGCCATTCGCGAAGCCGCCGCCGAGTTCCAACGCGCGAGGACCCAGACCGAGACGGTGAGAGCCGGCGAGCGGGAACGGCTCATCTCCGCCTTCAAGGCCGCGACCGCCGCGACCGCCATCGTCCACGGTCCCGAGTTCCGCTTCGAGTTCGCCAACGACGAGTACCAGCGGCTCTTCTTCGACGACTCCCGCGAGTACCTGGGCCTCCCTGTTCGCGACGTGTTCCCAGAGCTCCAAGGCACCGGCATCTTCGAGCAGCTCGATGAGGCGTATCGGGTGGGAAACCGCATCGAGCAGACGGAGGTCCCGCTTCGGTTCCGCACCGCCGATGGACGCATGAGTCACGGTTACTACACCTACACGTTCACGCCTCATTTCGATGAGTCAGGTCAGGTGCAGGGCTTGATCCTCATGGGGATCAACGTGACCGAGCAGGTGCTCGCGCGACAGGCGATTCAAAGAAGCCAGGAGCAGCTCAAGCTCATCACGGACGCGATTCCAGACCTCGTCGGCTACGTCACGCGGGAGGAGCGCTACAGCTTCGTGAACCGCGCCTACGAACAGTGGTTCGGAAGGCCCGTCGAGGAGATTGTCGGGCTGCGCACCCGCGAGCTCCTGGGAGAAGAGTTCCATGCCCGGGTGCAACCCCTGTATCACCGCACCCTGGCCGGGGAAGTCATCCAGACCGAGCAGGAGATCCGAAACGCCCGGGGGGAGCTGCGCCAACTGGAGCTGCGTTACCTGCCGGACCGTGGTCCGGATGCCCACATCCGTGGGTTCGTGGTGGTGGGCAACGACATCACCGAGCGCAAACAGGCGGAAGAAGCCGTTCGCCGCAGCGAGGAGCAGCTTCGACTCATCACCGATCGTCTGCCCGCCTTCGTCTCCTATATCGATCGGGAGGGGCGCTATCAGTTCGTCAACCGGACCTACGAGGTCTGGTTCGGCATGAAGGTCTCCGACATCCGGGGCAAGCGGCGCCGCGATTTCGCGACCGCGGAGACCGCACGGCTGGCGGATCCTTATGAGCGGCGCGCGCTCGCCGGTGAGTCGGTCCGCTACGAGAACGTGCTGCGCAAGCCCTCGGGGGAGTACTCCGTCCAGGATGTCGAGTTCGTCCCCGACCGCGATTCCGAGACCGGGGAGATCCGTGGCGCCATCATCGTCGCCCACGACATGACCGAGCAGAAGAAGATCCGCCAGGCCCTCGAGGAGGCGATCCGTGCTCGCGACGAGTTCCTCTCCATCGCCTCCCATGAGCTGAAGACTCCGCTCACCTCCATCCAGCTTCAGACCCAGATGATGCAGCGCAACATCGAGCTCGGCCGCCCGGACGCTTTCGATCCCCCCCGGGTGACCCGGCTCGTGGCGCAGATCCACAAGAGCATCCAGCGGCTGAGCCGGCTGGTGGATGACATGCTGGACATCTCCCGCCTCGCGACCGGGAAGCTCTCCTTCACGCCGGAGCGGTTCGACCTCTGCAAGCTGGCCCAGGAGGTCGTGGAGCGCCTGCTCGTTCAAGCGAGCGTGAGCGGCGCTCCCCTCTCATGTGAAGGCCCCGACCCGATCGAAGGCGACTGGGACCGCTTTCGCATCGAGCAGGTGATCACCAACCTCATCACCAACGCCCTCCGCTACGGTGAGGGCTCCCCGGTTGAAGTCACCATCCACCGCTCGGGCCAGCATGCCGTGGTGAAGGTGCGGGACCAGGGCCCTGGCATCTCTCCCGAGAACCAGGAGCGGATCTTCCAGCGCTTCGAGCGCGCCACCTCCGCGAGCTCCGTGAGCGGCCTGGGGCTCGGGCTCTACATCTCCCGGGAGATCATCGAGCGCCATGGCGGGGTGCTCCGCGTCGAGAGCGAGCCCGGCCAGGGCGCGACCTTCATCGTGGAGCTTCCCCTGGCGTAGGCCGCGGGGAAGTGGGGGTCAGGAGTCTCCTCTCGGCGTCGTCGCCTCGCACAGGTGCTCGATGAAGTCCGGCAGCAACTGCGCCGAGAGGATCCAGATGCGGCCCTCTCCCAGGTCCGCCAGCTTCGCCTTCTCCGTGTACCCCAGGTGTTCCGTCTCCACGTAGTGCACGAAGACGTCCCGCCCTCGCGCCCGGTACCACTCCGCGGCCCCGGTGAGCAGCGCCAACATCGCCTCCTGGCCCTCCGGCGAGGACTCGTCCTCCAGGGGGATGATCCGCAGCCCGTCCAGCACGTGGAACAGGTTCAACCCCGCGTGCGCCGTCTCCAGCACCCCCACCGCCAGCGCGCGCCCGTCCTTGCGGGCCACCAGCACGTCCCGCTCCCGCTTCAGCCCCGCCTGGCTCCACTGCCGCTTGAGCCCCGCCAGCTCGAAGCGCTCCGGCACCAGGTCCAACGCCTCCCGGTAGGCCTCCGGCCGCGTCCGCTCCAGCCGCTCGAAGAACAGCGCCTTCTCCTCCCGCGTCGGAGCGCCCAGGCTGAAGCCCTCCGGCAGGCTCCACTCCCGCCGCGCATCCGCCTCCATGAGGCGGAACGGCACCAGACACGTCTGCCCCGTGTGCTGGTACCACTCGGCGAAGTCCATGGCCGTGAAGCGCACCCAGCGCACGTTCGCCTCGCAGTACGCCAGGAACCACTTCACCTCCGGGTCCATCTGCGCCGGCTCGAAGCCTCGCAGGTACACGTCCCGCAGCGCGTCTCGCGCCGTGCCCCGTGACTTCTCGTTCTCCGGCTGGTGCCGCGCCAGCTGGTGCGCCAGCCAGCTGCCCGAGTACGGCTTGAGCCACGACAGGCTCGCCTCCACCGTCTCGCCCGCCGGCATCGGCCTCACCACCCGGTAGCCCAGCCGCGGGTGGCCCTCCAGCCGCTCGTGCGCCTCGTGGTACTCCTCCTCCAGCTTCGTGAACGCCGCCGGCGTCTTCCCCGACAGCCGGAAGTAGCCCGAGCGCTCGTAGAGTGCCCACGTGCCCCGGCTCCACTCCCCCGCCACGCGCGTGTTCGGGTGGCTCTGCTCCTCCACCAGCCGCCTCCAGCGCGCCGTCTCCTCCTCACCGCCCACCGGCACCACCGACATGCCGCAGCGCCGGCCCGCCGTCGTACCCGTGATGTTGCGCACCTCGGCGCGCACCCGCACCGGCTCCATCCCCGGCAGCCTCACCTCCGCCTCCACCCCCAGCCCCGGGTACAGCAGGTCCTCCCCCGGCTCCGTGCAGAAGGACAGGCCCTCGTACGACACGTCCGCCAGCTCGCGCTCCACCCGCACCTGCGGCCACACCGGGTGGCGGAAGCTCACCGTGCACCCGCCCCACGCCGCCGCCCTCCGCAACCGCCGGTGCCGGTAGCGCACCACCTCGCGCGGCAGCGGCACCGTCCACAGCCCGTCCTCCTCCGCCGCGTGCTCCACCTCGAAGTGCAGCACCGAGCTGAAGCCGAACACCTCCAGCGAGAACGGCGCCGCCGGCGGGGGGCCCAGCACCTCCCACGCCACCCGGGCGTCGTACTTGTCGTACAGCGCCGCCACCAGGTCCACGTTCCCCGTCCTCGTGCGCGCCCGACCCCGGCACCGCCTCGCCGTCAGCGCCTCGAAGATGCGGCCGATCCGGTCCGCCCGGGTAATCCGCTCGCTCCAGATGGGCTGCCCCGGCGGCAGCTCCAGCCGGCCCTGGTCCTTGAGGACCTCCAGCATCGACACGATGCGCCGGCCCGTGTCCAGCGGCGGCGCCACGATGCGCAGGTTCAGCTCCGAGAGCGCCCCGGGCCCCGACAACGGGACGTTCATCACCTCCGTGAACAGCCGCGTCGTCTGCTCCCCCGTGCCCAGCACCACGTTGGCCGTCTGCCCCGGCCGGAGCGCCGAGGGCCTCGACAGGTGCAGCGTCAGGTACTCCGGCGACAGCTGCACCAGCCGCGCCCCGGGCTGCGTCTCCCCCTCCACACTCGCCACCGCCGACAGCCCCGGGCCCATCCGGTAGCCCCGCGCGTTCTCCAGGGCTCGTGTGCGCTCCGCCTTCTCCGTCGCCATGGGAACTCCGTCCGTCGTGGAGAGCCGGTTTCCGACATCAGTGAAATATTCTCGTTTCACCGACCTGACCGGCCACCCGTGGAATTTCGGTTCCGCCAATGTGGACACAGGCCGCGGGGGTTGCAGCGCCACCCGGGGGGTGGATCCTCGCAAGCGTTGCGGACCCATCGCCTCGGCGTGTGACGGCCAACACTGAGCACCCGCACTGTCCTCTGGGTCCAGGTTGTCCGAGTGAGAACCCGGACACAGGGCATGGGTTGCCAGGCGCTCGGGGGATTCTCTCGGTTCTCGAAAACGCGGAGC
>NZ_DASVWK010000732.1:0-16015 GCF_036389735.1 Archangium sp.
TGTCCCTGGATGACCCGGCGAACAAGGTCCGAGTCAACGGTCACAAGGGACCTCACCCGCGGGAGTACCATGAGGAAGTCTACAGGCGGTTGAACGAGGCGACGTTGGACCGTGGCAGCATCCAGCAGTGCCGGGCGGTGCTCATCGACGAACTCACGGCGTTGGCGAAGGTCCTGCCCTCGCTTCTGATGAGAGGAGAGCCCGCGCGATTCGAGGAGGGGTTCTACGGCATGCGCATCGATCCCACCCGGGTGGGCGACGCCAAGGTGTTCCGGACCTGGGGCTGGACCACGGCTCTCATCGTCTCCGAGGACGTCAAGATGGCCCTGGAGCTCGTGGGCATCACCGGCGCGAAATTCAAGGACGTGACTGGTCCAGCGGGGACCCATGCTGATTGATCTGACGCCCCTGCGCAGGTACCGCGACTTCCGCCTGCTGTTCCTCGGGCAGCTCGTCTCGTTCCTGGGGAGCATGATCACCTACGTGGCCGTGCCCTATCAGGTGTACGAGCTCACGAAGTCGAACCTGATGGTGGGACTGCTGGGCACGGTGCAGCTCGTGCCGGTCCTGATCTTCGGGCTTGTCGGCGGCTCGGTGGCCGACACGATGGACCGCCGCAAGCTGCTGCTCGTCTCCGAGGCGCTCCTGGCCCTCGGGGCGCTGGGACTGGCCCTCAACGCGGCACTGCCCCAGCCGAGTCTCTGGTTCATCTTCATCCTCGCCGCGCTCATGCAGACGGTGAATGGGTTCCACCGCCCGGCGATGGACGCGATGACCCAGAAGCTCGTCCGGGTGGAGGACCTGCCCTCCGTCGCCGCGTTGGGCTCCCTGCGCTACAGCGTGGGCGCGGTGGCGGGGCCCGCGCTCGGAGGGCTCCTCATCGCGGTGGCCGGGACGAAGATGGCCTACGTCGTGGACCTGGTCTCGTTCACCGTCTCGCTCGGGGCGCTGTGGATGATGGAGCGGATGCCGCCACCCGAGTCGTCCCGGGAGTCCGGGCTCGGCCTCATCCTCGAGGGGCTGCGCTACGCGATGAAGCGGCCGGAGCTCATCGGCACCTACGTGGTGGACATCGTGGCGATGACGTTCGCCTTCCCCACGGCCCTGTTCCCAGCGATGGCCGAGCAGTGGGGTGGGGCGGCGGTGGCCGGGGCCCTCTTCTCCGCGATGTCGGTGGGCAGCCTGGTCATGACGACCTTCAGCGGCTGGACGGCCCGGGTCCGCCGCCGGGGGGCCGCGGTCGTGGTGGCGGCGGCCCTCTGGGGCCTGGCCGTGCTGGGCTTCGGCTTCGCGCCCAACCTGCCGCTCGCCCTCTTCTTCCTGGGACTGGCCGGGGCTGCCGACATGGTGAGCGGGCTGTTCCGGGGTGTCATCTGGAACGAGACCATTCCCAACGAGCTGCGCGGGCGCATGGCCGGCATCGAGATGATCAGCTACATGACCGGCCCCCTCATCGGCAACGCCCGGGCCGGTTGGGTCGCCACGCTCACCTCGACGCGGATGTCCGTCATCTCGGGGGGCGTGTTGTGCGTGGTGGGCGTCGTCCTGTGCGGCTTCCTGCTGCCCGCCTTCTGGCGCTACGCCGCGCCCAAGGCGGAGCAGCGCCCGCTGCCGACCCCGGAGGCTTGAGCGCCGCCACGATTTCCTGCCTACACGCAACCCCCCGCGACGCCTGCCTGACTCCCCCATCCTGTGCTTGACATTTCCCCCCACCCCCGGGTTAGTTAGTTTGCGGTCACTAACTTATCTCGGGCCAGGGGGCGACCCCTCTCAGAGGGGCCCAGGCGCACGGGAGTACGGGCATGTGGAAGTTTCATCGACATCTGGTGGTGGGTGGGCTGGTGCTGGCGCTGGGCAGCGGCTGTGGTTCGCGCGTGGACGCGGCGCAGAGCAAGGGCGGGGCGCAGCAGGCCTCGACGCCGGAGCTCGCGGTGAAGGCGGAGACGGTGGAGGTGGGCGAGGCGAAGGTGCCGCGCTACCTGACGCTCACCGGCACCCTGTCGGCCAACGAGGACTCGGACGTGGCGGCGGGCGCGATGGGCAAGGTGCTGTCCGTCCACGTCGAGCGTGGCTCCGTGGTGCGCAAGGGCGACGTGCTGGTGAAGCTGGATGCCCGCGCGGCCTCGGCGAGCCTCGAGGAGGCCCGTGCCCAGCTGGCCCTGGTCAAGTCGCAGCAGGAGCTGGCCAACGCCGAGTGCGAGCGCAACCAGAAGCTCTTCGAGAGCGGTTCCGTCTCCTCCGCCGAGCATGATCGCGCCCAGGCCCAGTGCCGCAACGCCATGGCCCAGGCCGCCGCCACCACCGCGCGCATGACGCTGCTGGAGATCGGCGCGACGGACGCCACCATCCGCGCCCCCTTCGATGGCGTGGTGGCCGAGCGCGTGGTGTCGGTGGGCGAGTACGTCCGCCAGGACTCCAAGGTGGTGACGCTGGTGTCGTTGGATCCGCTGCGCCTGGAGCTCACGGTGCCGGAGTCCTCGGCGGCCTTCATCCAGAAGGATCTGCCGGTGGAGTTCACCCTGACGGCGGCGCCCAAGGTGGTGCACAAGGCGAAGGTGTCCTTCGTGGGCGCGGGCCTGCGTCGGGGCAGCCGGGATCTCGTGGTGGAGGCGCTCATCCCCAACAAGGAGCGCTCGATGCTGCCGGGTCAGTTCGCCACGGCGAAGGTGCAGCTGGGCGAGCTGCCGCTGCCGGTGGTGCCGCGCTCGGCGGTGCTGGGTGATGGCGCTCAGCGCAAGGTCTTCGTGGTGAGTGACGGCCGGCTGGAGGAGCGGGTCGTCCAGGTGAGCGAGTCCTCGGGCGACGCCGTCGGAGTGATGGCGGGCGTGCGCGTGGGCGAGCGCGTGGTGGCGGTGGCGCGGGAAGACCTGCGCGACGGCCAGAAGCTTCAGTAGGCGAGGACTCCCCACATGCAATGGCTCGCGAGTATCTGTGTCCGTAAGCCCGTCTTCGCGTCGGTGCTCATCCTGTTGATCTGCGTGCTCGGCATCGCCGGGTACGTGAAGCTCAGCGTCGATCGCTTCCCCAAGCTCGACTTCCCCACGGTGGTGGTGGTGACGCGCCTGCCGGGCTCCTCTCCCGAGGAGATGGAGACGGACGTCACCGAGAAGGTCGAGGAGGCGGTCAACACCATCTCCGGTATCGACGAGATGTCCTCCATCACCGCGGAGGGCGTCAGCCAGGTCATCATCACGTTCGTCCTGGAGAAGAACGTCGACGTGGCCGTGCAGGAGGTGCGCGACCGCATCAACCAGATCACCTACCAGCTGCCGCGCGACGCGGAGACGCCGCTGGTGCAGAAGTTCGACCCGGACGCCGTGCCGGTCATCATCCTGTCGGTCCAGGCGGATCGGCCGGTGCGGGAGATCACCGAGTACGCGGACCGCGTGCTGCGCCGGAAGCTGGAGACGGTGCCGGGCGTGGGTCAGGTGGCGCTCGTCGGCGGCCGCAAGCGCCAGGTGAACGTGTGGATGGACCCGGTGAGGATGCGGGCGGCGGGCGTGGGCGCGGCCGAGGTGCAGCGCGCGCTGGCGGGGCAGAACATGTCGCTGCCCGGCGGCACCATCGAGACGGGCCCGGAGCGCCTCACCCTGCGCCTGCGCGGGCGCGTGTCCAGCGTGGAGGAACTGGGCCAGCTCGTGCTGCGCGAGAACAACGGCCACATCCTGCGCGTGCAGGACGTGGCGCGGGTGGAGGACGGCGAGGTGGAGGCGGAGACGGCGGCCGTGCGCGACGGCAAGGCCGCGGTGCTCCTGTCCATCCGCAAGCAGTCCGGTGAGAACACCGTGGCCCTGGTGAAGGAGGTGCGCCGCCGCCTGGGTGAGCTGAACCAGACGCTGCCGGCGGGCTACTCGCTGGAGGTGGTGCGTGACAACTCGGAGACCACCCTCACCAGCGTGAACGCGGTGAAGGAGCACCTCGCGCTGGGTGGCGTCTTCGCCGCGCTGGTGGTGCTGCTGTTCCTCGGCAGCTGGCGCAGCACCCTCATCGCCGCGCTCGCCATTCCCACCTCCATCATCGGCACCTTCGCGCTGATGCAGGCCACGGGCCTCAACCTCAACACCATCAGCCTGCTGGCGCTCGCGCTGGCGGTGGGCATCGTCATCGACGACGCCATCGTGGTGCTGGAGAACATCCACCGCTTCATCCACGAGAAGAAGCTCAAGCCCTTCCCGGCCGCCATCCTGGCCACCAAGGAGATCGGCCTCGCGGTGCTCGCGACCACGCTGTCGCTCATCGCGGTGTTCCTCCCGGTGGCCTTCATGGGCGGCATCCCCGGGCGCTTCTTGAGCAGCTTCGGCTGGACGATGGCCTTCTCCATCGGCGTGTCGCTGCTGGTGTCCTTCACCCTCACGCCCATGCTGTGCGCGCGCTGGCTGGTGGGCGGCTCATCCGGGCCGGACCATGGCCACGGTCGCAAGCCGCTGCTCGAGCGCGTCACGGACGTGGTCTACCTGCCGCTGGAGCGGGCCTACGAGCGCTCCCTGCGCTGGGTGATGGCGCACCGCTGGGTGGCCGTCGTGGCGTCCGTGGTGACGCTGGGCTCCTGCGGCCCGCTGTTCATGAACGTGCCCAAGGGCTTCCTCCCCAAGAGCGACGAGGCCCAGTTCCAGGTGACGCTGCGCATGCCGGAGGGCACGAGCCTCAATTCCACCCTCCTGACGTCCGAGCGCCTGGCGCGGGACATCCGCGAGAAGGTGCCGGAGACCACCTCCACGCTCGTCACCATCGGTGACAACACGGATCGGGCCTCCAACGTGGCCGGCATCTTCGTGAAGATCGTCGACCCCGACAAGCGCACGGATTCCCAGCAAGACATCATGGACCGGGTGCGCCGGGAGATTACGTCCAAGCTGCCCAAGCAGTACCGGGTGAGCGTGTCCGACGCGCCCCTCTTCAGCGGCGGCGGCACGCAGGCGGCCGTCCAGTACGTGGTGACGGGCCCCGACTTCGACGAGCTGTCCAGGCAGTCCACCCTGCTGCTGGACAAGCTGAAGCAGATCCCCGGCGTGGTGGACGCGGACAGCAACCTCGTCATCGGCAAACCCGAGGTGAGCGCGTACCTGGATCGCTCGCGCGCCGCGGATCTGGGCGTGCAGGTGCCCGACGTGGCCAGCACGATGCAGATGCTGGTGGGCGGCCTCGATGTGTCCACCTACGTGGAGAACGGCAACCTGTATGACGTGCGGCTGCGCGCCGAGCCGGGCGCTCGCAACAGCGTGGAGGCCCTCTCCCAGGTGAGCGTGCCTTCCCTGCGGCTCGGCTCCGTGCCCCTGACGGACGTGGTGCGGCTGCAGGAAGAGGAGGGCCCCTCGCAGATCAACCGCATGAACCGTCAGCGGCAGATCATGCTGTCGGCCAACACCGCTCCCGGCGTGAGTACGGGGACGATCGTGGAGCAGTTCAACACGATCATCGAGGAGACGAAGCTGCCGGCCGGTTACGCGGCGAGGCCCGCGGGTCAGTCCCGCGAGATCGCCCGCACGGCCGTGAACTTCCTCATGGCCTTCGCGCTGGCCTTCGTCTTCATGTACCTGATCCTCGCCGCGCAGTTCGAGTCGTGGATCCACCCCATCACCATCCTCCTGTCCCTGCCGCTCACCGTGCCCTTCGCGCTGGTGTCGCTGCTCATCTTCAAGCAGTCGCTCGACCTCTACTCGATGCTCGGCCTGCTGGTGCTCTTCGGGGTGGTGAAGAAGAACTCGATTCTCCAGATCGTCCACACCAACCAGCTGCGGCGCGAGGGCCTGCCGAGGCTGGAGGCCATCGTCCACGGAAGCAAGGATCGTCTGCGGCCCATCCTCATGACCACGCTGTCCTTCGTGGCGGGCATGATTCCGCTCCTCATGTCCAAGGGCGTGGGCGCGAGCTTCAACCAGGCCACGGCCGGCGTGGTGGTGGGTGGCCAGACGCTCTCGCTGGTGCTCACCCTGCTGGTGACGCCGGTGGCCTACTCGCTGCTGGATGATGCCTCGGCGTGGTTCTCCCGGAAGTTCGGCTCGAAGCGCTCGCCCGAGGAGACGGGCGAGGCCGAGGTGGCTCGCGCCTATGGCGGGGACACGCTGGCCGAGCTGCGGCCCGCGCACGACTCGGAGGCAGCATGATCGCCCTGCTCGCGGTGACGTTGACCGTGAGCGCCGCCGCGGCGACCCCGCCGGTGCTCACCCTGGACCAGGCCCTCGAGGCCGCGCGCCAGAACAACCTCGATTTGAAGGTGGCACGCGCCCGTCTCCAGCAGGCGCAGCTGCTGTCCCGCCGGGCGTGGGCCGCCTACCTGCCCACGGTCTCGGTGGGAGGCTCCTACACGCGCAACTCCGACGAAGCGGTCGTGGCGTTGCCGGGGGGCCCGGAGATCGTCATCCAGCCGTACAACCAGTTCGGCGCCCAGGCGGAGGTGCGGCAGGCGCTCCTCGCCCCGGCGCTGATTCCCGCCATCCGCAACGCCGGCATCGCCGAGGACGTGGCGGAGCTGAACACGGAGAACGCGCGGCGGGAGATCCTCTTCGCCGTGGCCCAGTCCTACTTCGGCGCCGCGAGCTACCAGGAGGCCATCCGCGCCGCCCAGTTCCTGCTGGAGGTGAACACGGCGCGCGAGGCGGACACGCAGAGGCGTTTCGACGCGGGCACGGTGACGCGGGTGGCCCTCCTCCGGGCGAAGCTCGACCGGGCGCGTGCCGAGCAGGATCTGGTGCGGGCTCGCAATGCCTTCGCCTCCTCGCGGCTGGGGCTCGCCACGCTCATCCAACGGGACGCGGAGTTCTCACTGGAGCTGCCGCCGGTGCCCGAGGTGCCGCCGGCGGAGGAGGACCTCACCCAGAAGGCCCTGGAGCAGCGGCCGGACGTGGCCGCCGCGCGGCGCAACCTGGACCTGGCATTGGGCCGCCGGCAGGGCGTCTGGTACTCGTACGCGCCCTCGGTGGGCTTTACCGGCGTCTACCGCTTGAGCAACGCCGGGGGTTTCACGGGACAGAACGACTCGTGGGCCCTGACGGTGGGCGCGCAGTGGACGCTCTGGGACGGCGGCACCCGGGAGATCAACCTGCGCGAGGAGTCCGCCCGGGTGGCCGAGGCCTCGGCCCAGCAGAAGCAGGCCGAGTCGCGCGTCACGGAGGAGGTGGCTCGCGCCCGGCTGGAGGTCGAGAACGCCCGGGCCAACCTGTCCAAGGCCGAGGAGGCGCTGTCGCTGGCGCGTGAGACGCAACGCCTCACGGAGATCAGCTTCAAGGCGGGCGTGGCCACGTACCTGGAGGTGGCGGACGCCAACGCCGCGCTGACGAACGCCGAGGTGGGCGCCATCTCCGAGCGTCTTCAGACGTCGCTGGCCGCCCTTCGGTTGCTCCGGGCCGCCGGCCTCTTCATGGCACAGCAGTAGGGCAGGGCCCGAGGGCTCCGCTCCTCGCGGGCGGGGCCCTCACTCCCAGTACAGCTCGTACTCGGTGTCGAGCGGCCCCGTCGGACGCGAGTGGATCTTGATGCCCCGGATCTTGGCGGCGTCGAACGTGGCCACCAGCCCTCCCTCCGTATAGGGGCGGGGGAGGAAGTCGCGGTTGTAGGTGAGGATGGCGCTCCTGGGCCCGGTCAACTGGGCCGACACCTCCACGTCCTTCCAGGTCATCTGAAAGGCGGAGACGAGGGTGTCGAGCAACCGCGCCGGCGCTCCACGCCCCAGCAGCAGCACCGCCCGGCCAGCCGCGGACGAGTAGAAGCTCGACGCCGCCTGGTGGCCCATGTGCCACACCGCCTTGTCGAAGCCCCCGTACTTGTCACCGAGGAGCCACGCGGCGGTGTAGGTCATCTTGATGAGCGAGTTGAAGGGGTAGTTGAAGAAGTCCATGAATCGCGGCTCGCCGGCCACTTGAAGGCAGCGATCCACCGCGTGCTCGTCTCCCAACTGTCGCACCACTTCCAGGACGCTGTTGAACACCACCCCGCGCAGGTTCTCCGTCGCGATGAGGGACAGCCTCCATTGCAACTCCTCGTCCGAGCCAGTGGGTCCGGGCGGGGGTGGGGTGGTGAGAGACTGGTTTTCCATCAGTATCTCCCCTTCTGGGTGAATCGGCTTCCCCCCACCTCTAGCCTAGCGGTTGTCCAGGTCGCCCGTAAGAGGGGGCTCACCGGGGACGCACCCGTGCGGCATCTCGTCTCCCCGGGACTGACCGTCATTCCCAGGAAAGTTCGTATTCGTTGTCCAGCGAGGGCGTCGGCCACGCACGCACAGTGAATCCGCGGAGCCTCGCCGTCTCGAAGGCACCTTGAAGTGTGCCCCGTCCATCGGACCTTGCACTCCCCCGCGCTGGTGGTCAGGCGGTGGGCCGAGGGGAGGGTGTCGAGCAGTCGTCGGGCGTCCCCGAGGACCAGCCGCAGCATGAGCCTGCCCAGCGAGGAGTAGGCGAAGCTCTTCGCGGACAGGTAACCCATCTGCCGCATGACTTCCTCGAAGCTGCGCGTGTCGTTGCTCAGGAGCCTCGCGCCGGCTTCACCCCACGAGTCTGGCGCCCGATTCCCCCCGCGCCACTTCGGAGCGGTGGAGGTGGGGTCCTGACGTGTCGGTTGACGTGTTGGAGCGCGCGGACGCATTTCTCGCCAGCTTGATGCGGATAAACGACCATGCGGCATGCGCACGGGCCGTATGAGCGCGTTCGATACACGATTCATGTACGGAGACCGGAAATGGCGCAGGTACAGACACAAACGCAGAAGCAGGGGGGCAAGGTCATCGTCATCTGTGACGCTCAGACCACGAGCGAGATGGCCTATTCGCAGGGCGTCGACACCGACACCTTCGTGACCAATATCCTGACCTGGTTCAAGGGAGGGCGGGGAGGCACGTTCGTCAATATCGACGAGGATGACACGTTCCTGTCGGACGCCTTCAAGGACACGGTCACACGCAATGGCGGCCAGCTCGATTATCAGCCGTCCCCTCCCGAAAACCTGCCGGGCTTCCTCGCGAAGTACGACGGCGTCTTCCTGTCCCGAACCCAGGTGGATAACAACGCGCTCATCGACTACGTCAATGCAGGAGGCTGCGTCTACATCGCCGGAGGAGCGAGCCTCGAGGAGAGCTCGGGCTGGAACACCTTCCTGAGTCATTTCGACATTGCCTTGAAGGACGGGCTCAAGCCATTCGTGGGGGTCAAGAAGCTCGCACCCAATGCCCATCCGCTCCTGCAAGGGGTCTCCCTCCTCTACTTCGACCAACGCTCGCCCATCGCTCTCACCACCGGCCCCGGCACGCAGTTGTCCCAAACCGTTGGCGTCGTGGAGGGCTACTCGCCACCGGTACCCGCGATCATTGTCGCCGAGGCGAACCAGAAGACCCAGGCGTGGACGGACGGTGTGGCGGTGACGCTTGCTTCCGGGCAGAAGACGCCGAACGGGCTCGCGGTGGATGCGACGAGCCTCTACTGGACGAACACCGATGACGGCACGGTCATGAAGATGGGACTCGATGGCGGCACTCCCATCCCGCTCGCCTCCGGACAGCGCGGTCCGGCGGCTCTCGCGGTGGACGCGACGAGCATCTACTGGTCCAACAACGGTGACAGCACGGGAATGTGGAAGATGGGGCTCGACGGCGGCAATCCCGCCCAGCTTGCCTTCGGGGGCCGCACGATGGGCATCGCCGTGGACGCGACGAGCATCTACTGGTCGGACTTCGATGACGGCACGGTGATGAAGGCGGATCTCGATGGCGGCAATCCCACCCCGCTCACCTCCAAAGGTGCACTGTACTGTTACTATATCGCGGTGGACGCGACGCGCGTCTACTGGACGCACGCGGCTGATGGGCTGGCCAGGCTGGAGTCCGGCCACCTCTCTGAGATCAATGTCCCCGTCTATTCGGCCGGTCTGTGGGGGATTGCGATGGACGAGACGAGTATCTATTGGACGGACAACTGCGACGGCGGCCATGTGTGGAAAGCCGATCTCGACGGCGGCAATGCCTCCCAGATTGTCTGCGGGCTGGGCAGACCGGGCGGCATCGCGGTGGACGCGACGAGTGTCTATTGGGTGAGCCCCGAGTCCGGCACGGTCATGAAGCTGAAGAAGGGATTCACGCTGCTGAGCTACGGCCAGCAGGGGCCGGCCCAGCTCGCGAAAAACACGGGGAGCATCTACTGGACGAACACCACCGACGGTACGGTGATGCAGTGGGATTCTAATTCTAGAGATTCCTGGCCGGTCGTCCGCGGGCAGGCTCAACCGACCGGTATCGCGGTGAACGAGGCGAACCTCTTCTGGACGAACCGCGGCGATGGCACGGTGATGAAGGCGAATCTCTATGGCAATGATGGCACCCCGCTCGCCTCCGGGCAGAACCAACCGACCGGCCTCGTGGTGGACGCGACGAGCGTCTACTGGACGGCCAGCGGCGATGGCACGGTGATGAAGGTGGGGCTCAACGGCGGCACTCCCACCCCGCTCGCCTCCGGGCAGAACCAACCGACCGGTATCGCGGTGGACGCGACGAGCGTCTACTGGACGAACAGCGGCGACGGCACGGTGATGAAGGTGCCGCTCGACGGCGGCACTCCCACCCCGTTGGCCTCCGGCCAGACGTCTCCGCTGTGGCTCACGGTGGATGGGACGAACGTCTACTGGACGAACGGGCACGCTGGCGGCACGGTGATGAAGGTGGGACTCGACGGCGGCACGCCCACGACAATCGCCTCCCTCTCCAGCCGGGGCTCTCCACTCGGCATCCTGGTGGACGCGACGGGCGTCTACTGGACGGACGTCGATGGCGGCATGGTCTTGAAGACCGGGAAGTAGCCGAGGTGCCCGCCCCACCGGGGGCCGATGGCGCGGATCCCCTCCCACACGTCCACGGGCCCGCTCTGCTCGAGCGAGTGGGCGAAGAACCGCTCCGCTCTCTCGGTCCCGTCGGCGCGGCGCACCACGTACCGGAACGGCTTGCCGGGGGCCAGCCTGCCCGCGTCGACGGTGTAGACGTGCGGCAGGTCGGGGTGGGGCGCGCACTCGGCCGACGATCCACCCTCGGATCTGGCGACCAGGCTTTCGCCGTGCTGCAAATGCATCTCAATGAGTCTCTGGCTGCTCGAATTGGCGTGGGAGCGCACGGCCCGAGCCCCGTCGTCGTGACTCCACGTGGTGTGCCGCCGCGCCCGTGGAGGCGGGCACGGCGGCGGTGAGACCGCGGTGACTCCTTCCGGGTTACTCCTTCCGGAAGGACCTGCCACTGTTATCGTCGACGTAGGTGTGGCCGTTCAGATGGTAGGCCAGGTCGAAGAACACGGGCGCTCCGCTCGGGAGCACGGAGTTGGGGAGGAGCCAGATCCGATGGCCCTCCGAGTCGCGGGCACCGGTGTCCGTGAGCGGCGCCTCCCGGACGTGGCTTGGAACGCCCTTCTCGAGCACGCGGTAGCGCACGCTGACGTGCGTGGCCCGCGGGTTGACGGCGAGCCGGAGCTGGCGCGCGCTCCCGTTCTCCGACGACGGCACCGGGTGCACCCGGACGTCCCGGGTCAGGAACCGGAACCGGAAGTTCCGGCCGTAGTCGCTGTCGTAGTGCACCTGCCCGTCGCTGCTCCGGTAGTCGAACCAGACGACGAGCTCCTCGGCATCCGCGGGGATGACGAAGTCCTGGAAGAGCATCGAGCCGTAGCCCGTCGGATCCTTGTCGACGTGCCGGAGGATGCCGGCGGGCGACCACAGCACCTTGTCGTGCACCGGGCCGTTCTCGGAGAACTTCACGTGCACGGTGATGGGCTGGTCGGGAGTCCCAAAGAGATAATTGGGAGCCAGCGGCATCCGGTGCGGATCGTAGTAGATGCTGAGCTTGCTGCCCGGCTTGAGCTCACCCTCGATCCGTTGGGTCCAGATGTGGGTGAAGTAGATGGCGGCGGCTTTGCCGAGTCCGTGTCGCGAAATCATGGAAACCCTCGTGTGTATGGGGAGCGATCGGGTCACAGGTACATCGCCGTGACCGTGAGATCGGATTGGTTGTCGAAGACCTTGATGAAGGTGATCTGGAGGCTGTCGTTCCAGTAGTAGGCGTTGCCGTCGGACGCGGCGAGACTGTCCGGATCCCCGACGTTGGGAAGCGCCGCGTTGTCGAGCGTGATGGAGGAGGGCGCCCGGGTCCCGAGCAGGGCGATGTAGTAGAACTTCTCCGGAGGCGTGTACTGGTCGAACACGCGCTGCACCCGGACGTTCTGGCCGCCGGAGATGCCCTGGTGGCTGATCTCGGTGAGCCGGTAGGTCTGATTGAGCTCGGCCTGGGTGGTGACGCCGTCATCCTGGTACAGCGAGTACGTGCTGTCCTGCCCCGGGTAGATGTTGAAGGTGAGCGGGTTCTCGGACAGCTCGCCCACGTACTGCTCCAGCTCGCGGAAGGGCAGGATGGCCCCGGCGCGGACGTAGATGGGGGCCTGGTCGAGCGCCGCCACCCAGTTGTCGAGCAGGGTGCCGCCCTCCACCGCCGCGTCGAGCGGCGCCTGGTTGTCCTTGAAGGCGTACCACTGGCTCCCGGCGGGCAGGTACACGGACCGGGTGGCCACCGGCGGATTGCCCGTGCCCGGCTGGGTGATCGGCGCCACCAGGAAGTCGCGGCCGATGAAGAACTGATCATTCAGGTAGTCGTAGACTCGCGGATCCTGGGGATCGTTGAGGAAGAGCGCCCGGGCGATCGGCAGGCCAGTCTGCGTCGCCTGGTACATGGCGTCGTAGTAGAGCTGCAGCATGCGGTAGCGCAGCTCCACGAACTTGCGGCAGTTGGTGGGGACGGGCTCGCCGTAGGCGTACGGCTCCTGGAACTGCTTGTTGTAGCCGTCGTAGTGGTTGCGGTACCAGGGCAGGAACGAGCCGACCGTCATCCAGCGGGTGAGGAGCTCGTAGTCGGTGACTCCGCCCACCACCTTGGCGCCATGGAACGGCTCTCCTTCCAGGCGGGCGGAGCCGCCGTCCGGATTGGCGAACCCGCCGATGTCGCAGCCCGAGATGGGAATGCCGGACAGGCCCAGGTTGAGCACCTCGGGGATGTTGATTCGCAGGAATTCCCAGGTCGAGGCGGAGTCACCCGTCCACAGGCCAGCGTAGCGCTGCATGCCGGCGTAACCGCCGCGCGCGATGATGAAGTTGCGCTTGTCCGGACGGAGGATGTTCACCCCCTCCCAGGTGGCCTGGAGCAGCATCAGCACGTAGGCGTTGTGCATCTTCGCATTGGGCACGTAGTCGGTGCCGTTGTTCGTCTCCAGCGCGAGCGGGAAGGTGCTGTCGGGCGAGTCCGCGCCCTTGATGGCCGGGCAGGTCATGTCCTGCCAGACCATGTCCAGGCCTACGTCCTTGATGAGGTACGAGTACTGCTCCCCCCAGGCCTGGCGCACGTCCGCGCGACCGAAGTCCGGATAGTTGCCATACGCATTGAGCGCGTAACCGCCATCCTGCGGGTGCGGGGGGTAGGCGAGGTAGGGATTGCTTCCCTTGTTGACGCCGTAGTTGACCTGCCCCTGGTACAGCTGGTCATTGATTCCCTCTCCGGCCCGGGTGTTGTAGATGAGCCCCGCGGTCGGATTGATGGACAGCAGCGCGTCCCGTTGAGTGTAGGGCGTGTTGTCGCCGTTCTCGTCGTACTCGTTGTCGGTCAGCAGCGGGGTGATGTTGGTGCTGCACTTGAACCCGCGGCTGTGCAGGCCGGCCATCATCCCCGCCACGTCGGGGAACTTCTTCTTGCTGCTGGTGAAGGTGCGGTAGTTGTCCTGGAAGTCCACGTCGATGTGCAGCCCATCGATGGGAATCCGGGCTTCGCGGTACGCGTCGGCCACCCCCTCCAGGATGTCGCGATCGTAGTAGCCGTAGCAGCCCTGGTGGTAGCCAAAGACGTACTTCGGCGGCAGCGGGGGCCGCCCGGTGAGGGTGGTGTATTGCTGGATCACGTCGGCGGTGTCGTCACCCGCCATGAAGTAGTAATCCATGTCCCCGTACAGGGCGCCGAAGTAGTACTTCCCCGTCATGTCCGAGTAGTCGTTGGTGCCGATGTTGATGTACGACTGGGCGGGATTGTCGAAGAAGAGCCCGTAGCTGTACGGGTCGCCGGCGTAGTCCCCCTCGGACGGGGGCGCGGGGTTGTTCTCCATCAGCAGCGGCACCGAGCAGTACAGTGCCTCGCTGTCGTTGAGCGGACCGCCCTCGTTGCTCGCGGGAACGTGGCCGGCCGAATACATGTAGTTGTCGTAGTTGAAGAACGTCATGGTGTGCTCGTTCTTCAACAAATTCACCCCGGCCTTCTCCCCGAAGCCGAAGTAGCGGGCGCCACCGGGATAGACCTTGAAGTTGGCGATCACCTCCTGGCCGGGGATGTAGACGAGGTTCTTGCCCGGCGGATCGGCGTTGATCAGCTGGTTCCCCCGGTACACGAGGATCCGGTAGGGCTGGAGCTGGATCTCCACCTTGATCTTCCCGGTATCCACCACGATGGCCTGGTCGTCATCCTGGAGGACGTTCAGGTTGACCTGACCCAGGTTCCGGTTGACCACCGCCCTCGACGTCTCCACCGAGTAGTCGAAGTTCGGAGCGGGGTTGAACCGCACCCGGAAGCAGGTGGCGGACAGGAAGGAGATCTGGGTCGAGACGGCGTTCTCCACCGCGGTGAGCGTGAAGACGTTCCCGTTGCGCGAGTGGGTGGCGATGTTGCCGATCGACGTCCAGCCCTCGTTGTTGGGCGTGAACTCGTTGACGTTGACGAACTTGTAGCTGTCGGCGGGAGCGGAGGCCAGGCTGGTGGTGGCGGCGCGCTGCGTCGGGAGCTGGATGGGTTTGGGAAGAGGTTTGCTCATGGCGATTGAGAGAGCCGGGGGATGGGTTGAGTGGGTTGGAGGGAAGTGGGTTTAGGGCGTCGGTTGAGAGACCTTCACCGGGGCGGTCGCGGCGTTGGCGGCCTTATAGGGCTTGGCCTGGGCACGCATCTGCAGGAGCCAGCTGTAGTTGCCACTGCCGGTGAGGCCGGAGTTGGCGTTCTTGCCAAAGATGGGGATGCGCTTGCCATTGGCGTCCAGTACCGGGCGACCCTGGAGGTCCGTCTTGAAGCCAATGGCGGCGCCGGCGGAGTAGTGGCAGCCCACGCAGCTCTCGGTGCCGAAGACGATCTGCGAGTCGCTCACGGTGCCGGACGGGAGCCGATCATCCTCCTCGAGCGGCCCGGCCGTCTGGTTGCCGAGCTGGAAGAACGTCTCCATGGTGGAGTTGACGAGGTAGGTGGGCACCACCTTGCCCGGCGTCTTGTAGATGATGCTCTCGGGAGCCGAGGAGTTGTTGGTGCCAAAGAGCATTCCGCCCGGGAAGGCCGGGAAGTTGGGCGCGGTGGGCCACTGGGTGCCGATGAGCTTGTAGTACTGGAGGACGGAGCCCTGGTCCTTCAGATCGCCCTGGTACTTGGCGTTGATGGCCTCGGTGCCGCCGGGAACCTGGAGCACCTGGAGCACCTGGGTGGGCGTGGTGGTGAGGTTCTCCGCCCACGTGGTGAGCGGCGCGCCCGGGGAGGTGCGCGCGTTCTTGGGCGGGAGCTGGTTGACGGGGGCGACGGGCGTCTCCGGGTTGTAGAAGTTCGGGCGCCGCGGGTGGCCCTTGCCGTCGGTCTCCAGCGGGTTGGCGTTGACGTTGTCCACGTGCTCGAAGGTGGCCCACACCCAGGTGGGGGAGGACTGGGTGCGCACGGCGATGTGCATGCCCACCAATCCCATCGTCTCGGTCGTGGTGCGGCCGGCCTTCTGCACTCCGTCCGAACCGGCGTCGTAGTGGACTACCTCTGCCTGGCGCACGAAGAAGCGGCTGGGGTCGTCAGTGCCGGCCAGTTGCTTCCAGGCCAGCTTGATCTCCATCGAGCCGGGTCCGTTCTTGCCGTCGTTGGCGGGGAACTGGATGGGATTCTTGGCCGTGTAGACGATCTGGCCATCCAGGTTGTACAGCTCGTTCTTGTAGAGGTAGTCGAACTCGGTCTTGTTGATGAGGACCTCGTAGCGGACCCAGTTGCCATTGAGGTCCACCAGCGGACCGG
>NZ_DASVWK010000733.1:0-6811 GCF_036389735.1 Archangium sp.
TGCTCCACCGCCACGCGCTTGCCGTCCGCCGTCTCCACCTGCGTGCCCTCCGCCATGCACAGGCGGGTGTAGTCCACCGGCTCCACCACCCGCTTGGACGGGATGCGGAAGGGCTCGGGCTCGCCCCCGAACGGGTCCGGGCACGTGCCCTCCGCATACACCCACATCTCCAGCCGGACGTTCTGCGCGTTGTCCACGCAGTTGCCCGCGCCGAAGTCCATGATGCCGTTGAAGGGGTACTCCCCGGGCAGCGTCGGCGTCTTCCAGGGCAGCTCGCCCTTGCCCACCAGGGTGCCCGTCGTGTAGCCCCCTTCGCACCAGCCGCCCGAGTCCAGGAGGAGGGCGGCCACCTTGCTCGTCACCTTCTCCACCTGGCACTCCGGCAGGAGGGTGGGCTTGAACACGCCGCGCGCGGGCACCTGGAAGCGCGCCTTGTCGTAGACGAGCCCCTCGGCCGGCTCCCAGTACGCGTTCGGGTCGGCGGTCCACGTCGACGTGCCGCCCTCCGCGTGGCTGGCGAGCGTGGCGTCCTTGTCCACCGCCGCGATGCCCGTGCCGCCCGTGCTCACGAAGGGCGTGAAGGTGCCATCCGGGTTCTTGCGCACGGTGCCGTAATCACAGTCCAGGGAGCCGTGGATGCTGCCGCGCTCCAGGCACATGCGGATGGCCTTGTCCTCCGCCGACGGCACCATCAGCTCCTTCGGGTGCTCGACGAGGATCTCCCCGTCGCCCGTCTCCGGATCGAGCGTGGCCGACACCGACGTATAGGTGAGGTGCTCCTGGCCCGTCGCCTCGTTGAAGGCCATGGCCAGCGAGTCCACGAAGAGTTCCTCCTCGTGCGAGCGCGCCAGGGCGAGGTGCAGGGGCGCCGTCTCCAGCACCTTGCCGGCGTACTCTTCATGGGACTCGGAGGCGATCAGGGTGAAGACGTTCTGCGTGGAGTTGGTGGAGAAGGCGTTGACGTCCACGTAGCCGTAGTCCGAGCCGTTGAAGCACGAGGTGAGGCCCGTGCCCTCGAAGCGGGCCAGGCTCGCGTCACTGCCGGAGGCGCCGAGCGGAATCATGTGTCCGCACCAGGGCTGCTCGGGCGTGGATGTCTGCAGGGCCCCCACCTTCGCGGGCTCCGCCAGGGGCCGCGCCCGCGCCCGGAGGTTCGCCAGCCGCACGAAGAGCCGCGGGGCCGTGACGGTGGAGAGGCCCGCGGACTGGAGCCGGTTCATCACGAAGCGGTATTGCACCGGATCGCCGAGGTCCACCGGCATCGAGGCGTTGGGGGAGTTCTTGAAGGACTGCGCGTGGACGGACTTGCGCCACTGGGCATAGCGCCCGGCCATGGCGCGCGAGTCCTCGGCGAGGACCTGCCTGTCCACCGGTGCCACGGGAGGCGACTGCCGCTGCTGGCCACAGCCGACACCGAGCGCTGCCAGTACCACCAGACTCAGAAGGGGACTTCTCATGGCGTATTCCATTCGAAGCAAGGGGCTAGAAGACGCACCTCCCCTGTCCAGGGAGGAGGAGCCCTGGTGACGCGGTCACTCGAGGGATTCGAACTGTGAAGGGTGGGTCGGAGTGAACACGCCCCGGCTCACCCCTCAACGTGTGTCCGCCTCGGGTTGGGTGCAGCGCGAATGGAAATTGGGTGTGAGACCATCAACACCCGGACCGGGCGCGCATCGGGCGCCTGACAGTCGGGGAGGTCTCCGGTTGGACGCGGCCCCCCTTTTCATGAAGGAGGGCCGCAATGCCTCTCACGGCACGGGCGGCGGAGTGGGAAAACTTTTTCCTACTGCTTCTTCACCGACTCGAGCAGCTTGCGGAAGCCCTTCTCGGCGCTGGCGACGGTGCGCTCGGGGCCGGTGAGCTTGAAGAAGACGGCGCCCTGGGGGCCCTCGACGATGGCGCCCAGCAGGCGGGAGCCGGGCCGGGGGGTGGAGGGGCCCATCATGGGGCCGCCGCCGGTATAGGTGCCCTTGACGTCCACGGTGGTGACGGAGAGGCCGTTGAGCGTCTCCTTCTTGGTGCGCGCGTCCTTCTCGGAGATGGGGGCGCCATCGGCCTTCTGGAACTGGGACAGCCAGCGCTTCACGTTGGCGTCCACCGCGCCGCCCTGGCCCGCGCCGAAGTAGAAGATGGCCAGCTCGGCCGCGTCCGTGTCGCCCTTGGCGGGGGCGATGCGGTAGGTGGCCACGCGCATGGGCCGGGTGCCCTGCGCCTCCCACCCCGAGGGGGCCGTCCAGGCGATCCCTCCCGCCTCCGAGGAGCCCTGCTGCGCGGCCTGAGGGTGCCCCTGGGGGGCCTGCTGCGGCGACTGCGCCTGGGCGGGGGCCACGCCCACCGCCACCACCATCGTCATCGCACTGAACAGTCTTTTCATGAGGCCCAACCTAACCCGGCCCGGGCCCCCTCGCACCGCCCTTCTCCTACCCGACGCGGCGGGTCGCCCCCACGCCAGGAGCCCGGGCACCTCGCCCCCTCCGGGCGGGACTTCTCTGTCTGCCAACGCACGCCCCCCCACCCGAGCGTCGGGGATGCACGGCTCGCGGGGGCGCCCCACCTTGTCCATGGATGACTCGACGCGTCACGTCATGTGTGCCTTCATCCGCATGGAAAGGACGTGTTACGCCCCGGCCTGCCTTTCTCCGCTCGAGGAGCTTCATTCATGAGGAAGCTGTGGGTCGTCGGGGTGCTCGCCCTGGGTACTGTCGCGTGTGAACCCGAGAAGCAGCCGGAGCAGCCCGTGGAGGTCGTGGTCGCCGCGTTCGACCCGAGCGCGGTGCCCCCGGTGGTGCCGACGCCGAATGACCTGGCCATCAACCCGAGGACGGGGCTGGTGCAGGCGCCCGTGGACCCGAGCGCCCCGGCGGCGCAGCAGGAGTTCACCCGCGACTACCTCAACACACTCGACGGCTTTCCCACCACGGCCGTGGCCTCCACGCCCGTGGCGGACCTGGATCCCTCCACGCTCGGCCCGAGCACCGTGCTGTTCCTCGACCTGAAGCCCGAGGCGGCGCTGCCGGGGGTGACGCCCGAGCTGGGTTATGACGCGCAGCGGGGCCTGCTCACCGTGACGCCGCCGCGCTCCGGTTGGCCCAAGGGAGGCCACTACGCGGTGGCTGTGATTGGCGGCGCCGAGGGCGTGAAGGGCACCGGGGGCAAGCCCGTGGTGGCCTCCCCCGCGTGGTTCCTGCTGCGCTCCGCCCAGCCGCTCGTCACGTGCCCCGAGGGGGCACCGCGCACGGCCGACGCCTGCCGGGCCACCACCCACCTCATCCCCTCCACCCAGCAGGACGCGGTCGCGCGCATGAAGGAGCAGGCGGGCACCGCGCTGCGCTTGGAGGAGCTGCGGCTGCGCTACGCCCCGGTGCTGGACACGCTGGAGGGGCGCGGCATCTCCCGCGACGACGTGGCCCTCCTGTGGACGTTCAAGGTGGTGAGCCTGCCGGAGGCCACCTTCGATCCGCAGCGCAACGTCATCCCCTTCCCCAATGACCTGCTGCTCACCCGGGACGCCACGGGCGCCCACGTGAACCTGCCCATCCCCTCGGGGGCCCCGGCCGAGCAGAAGGCGCTCCTGGAGGGTCTCAACACGCTGGATGGCTTCTCCACCACCGCGCCCATCGTCTCGGAGAACAGCGACACGCTGGGAGCCATCGACGTGGGCCGGCTGGATGCCTCGCTGCTCACCGCCGCCACGCGCTTCGTGAAGGTCACCGCGAAGGGCGCCGTGCCGCAACCCGGCGTGGAGGTCTGTCTGAACTGCGCGACCAGCAAGAAGGCGGATGGGAGCGTGGCCACGGGCAATCCCTCCCAGCTCCAGTTCGTCCCGCGCCTGCCCCTGGAGGAGAAGACCACCTATGCCGTGGCGCTGACCACGGGCCTGAAGAACGATCAGGGCAAGCCCGTGGTGCCGGCGGGGGCCTTCGCGCTGCTGCGCTCGAGCGCTCCGCTGGTGGACGCCGCGGGCACCAGCCAGGTGTCCGGCGTGCTGGACGCGCAGGCGCAGCAGTTGGAGAAGGGGCGCCTCGCCCTCAAGCCGCTCATCGACGGGCTGGTGGCCGGAGGCATCGCGCGCAAGGACATCCTCCTCTCGTGGGCCTTCAGCACGCAGAGCACGGTGAGCACGTCGCGCAAGCTGCACGCCCTGCCCGCCACCCTCGGCGCCGCGGACCCGTCACGGCTGCCGGACGCGCCGCTCTACCTGGAGGACGTCACGGCGGAGGCCAAGAGCCGCATGGGCACGCTCCCCAGCGACAACATCGGCAAGGTGCTCGCGGGCGAGCTCGTGGTGCCCTTCACCCTCAACGGGCTGAACGGCACGATGCGGCCCGAGACGCCCCGCTTCGACCGCATCCCCTTCCAGCTGGTGCTGCCGACCGCCGCCCCGGCGACGGCCGAGGGCTACCCGGTGACGCTCTACGGGCACGGCCTGCGAGGCAACCACCGGCACTCGCTGGCCATGGCCAACGCGCTGGCGGGCGCGGGACGCGCGGTCATCTCCATCGACACCGTGAAGCACGGCGAGCGCAGCGTGTGCGTGGGCTCCGCCGTCCTCTTCTACGACGCCGCCAGGAATCCCAACCCCACCGATGACATGGCGTGCGCGAACCCCGTCACGCAAATCTGCGAGAAGGAGACGGCCAGCCCGAGCTACGGCCGCTGCGTGGCCCGGACGAACTCCCCGGGCGCCGTGCGCGATTTCTGTGACTCCAGCCTGCCGGACGCCGACCGCGACTGCGCCGCCCTGAAGCAGGGCCGCTGCCTGTCGGACAACAAGTGCGAGGGCGGCACCTTCCTCACCAACTCGGACGGCTCGGTGACCATCTCCGGCTGGAACATGCTGGACCTGCAGAACTTCTTCGTCACCCGCGACAACTTCCGCCAGCAGATCATCGACCTCGCCCAGGTGGCCCGCGTCGTCCAGGGCTCGGGCATCGACACGCGGCTGGAGCCCCACGGGGCCAGGCTGGACGGCACCCGCCTCGACTACGTGGGGCAGAGCCTCGGCGGCCTGCTGGGCACGCTCTACACCGCGGTGTCCCCGGACGTGCATCGCGTGGTGCTCAACGTTCCGGGCGGGCGCCTCACCCAGCTCCTGGACGAGGCCACCGCCAGTGACTTCGTGAAGATGCGCACGGCGCTCTACACGGCCCTCGCGGCCAAACAGATGCCGCGGGGCAGCCCGGCCTTCGACACCTTCGTCTGGAGCGCCCAGTGGATTTTGGACCCGGCCGACCCCGTCAATTCCTCCTGGTCCGTGCGCAACGGCAGCGGCCTGCCCGCCGACCGCGACGCGCTGGTGCAGTACATCACCGAGGACAAGGTCGTCCCCAACACCAGCACCCGGGCCCTCATCGACGCGGCCAATGCCCGCCCTGGCGCGAAGCCCCTGACTGTCCACGAGTACAAACCGACGGCGGACGAGCTGCCAGGGGATGCTCGTCACGGATTCCTGAATAACTTCTACAACACGGACATCACCACCGAGGCACAGAAGGAAGCGGTGCAATTCCTGACGCAGTAGTCCCACTCCGCGCGAAAGGACTCGCGTATGAAGAAGACACTCACGCTCGCCATCCTGCTCGCCGCCGGCACCAGCCAGGCGGCGGGCATCGCCGTCGACACCCAGAGCGGCCGGGCCACCGGCATGGGGTCGACGGGCGTGGCGAGTTCTCAGGATGCCTCGTCGCTGTTCTACAACGCGGCGGGCATCCTCGGGGTCAACCGGATGGATGCACAGCTCGGCGGCTCGCTCATCGCGCCGAGCTTGAGCTTCACCCGGGAAGGCGGCACGAAGCAGACGCAGAGCCCGCTGTCTCCACCGCCCTACGCCTACTTCGCCTACAAGCTCATCCCCAATCTGGCGGTGGGCGTGGGTGTCTTCACCCCCTTCGGGGCCAACAGCCAGTGGCCGGACGACTTCGTCGGGCGGGGAATCGCCAAGACGTCGCAGGTGGCCACGTATGACATCAACCCGACGGTGGGCTTCGCGCCCCTGGACTGGCTGAGACTCGGCGCCGGCGTGCAGGTGGTGTACGGCACGCTGGATGTCACCCGGGCGCTCGACTTCAGCCCCTTTGGCGTGGCGCAGGAGGGCACTGCGACGGTGTCGGCCAGCGACTGGGGCTTCGGCTACAACGTCGGCATCCAGGCGGACGTGGTGCCCATGTTCCTCACCCTCGGTGCGCACTACCGCAGCGAGGTGAACATGGAGCTCGCGGGCGACGCGCGGTTCGAGAACATTCCCCCGCCCCTGGCGGCCGCGCCCCAGCTGCAGAACGGCCCCATCACGGCGGACCTGACGCTGCCCGCCTCGGTGGGCCTGGGCCTGGCCGTCATGCCCCTGAAGAAGCTGATGGTGACCCTGGAGGCCAACTGGGTGCAGTGGTCGAGCCTCCAGCAGATCCTCTTCGAGTTCGAGAACCCCCAGCGCAACCAGCCCTCGGTGAAGGACTGGCACAGCCGGGTCAACGTGCGCCTGGGTGGAGAGTACGGGGTGACGGAGGCCCTGGCGGTGCGCGCGGGCTTCGTCTACGACCCGACGCCCTCTCCCGAGGAGACGCTCGCGCCGGACCTGCCGGACGCCGACCGCCTGAAGGTCTCCGTGGGCGCCGGCTACACCACCTCGTCCTTCCGGGCGGACCTGGGCTACCAGTTCGTCATGCTCCAGGACCAGCGGAGCACCTTCCAGCCCCTGCCCGGTACCTACAGCGGCTCGGCTCATGTGCTGGGCCTGACACTCGGCTATTCGCGGTAACCCTCCACCCTACCAGGGAGGAATAAGGGTGACGACGAGGCCCGGCGCCCCGAGGGT
>NZ_DASVWK010000734.1:0-2191 GCF_036389735.1 Archangium sp.
CGCGAGCAGGTTCGTCATCTCGACGTCCACCGATGGCATCACCTACTCGCAGGCCTTCTCTGGCACCTCCGCGCTGACGCTCGCGGCCCAGCGGCACACCTTCGCGGCCAGGAATGCCCGCTATGTGCGCGTGACGGTGAATGGCAACACGGTGAACACCTGGGCGAGCATCTCCGAGCTCGCCGCCATCACCGGCACCACCACGCCCACGCCGGCTCCCACGCCGGCTCCCACGCCGACTCCGGCTCCCACGCCGGGCACCGACACCTTCGGCGTGAAGATGATCTACCCGACGAAGGCGGGCGGCGAGACGTGGTTCCTCAAGAGCGACGCGCTGAACGACTCACGCTTCGACCCGAAGGCCACCATCACGCGCAACGCGGATGGCTCCTGGAAGATGAAGAGCACCCAGGTGCGCATGAGCGCCTTCACCTCCACCGGGTACAACACGAGCCAGATTCCCACGTACGACCCGGACGTGCTGGCGAGCCGTGGCTACATGCAGGCCGCCAACGACTGGAAGAACATCGAGATGACGGGCTTCGTGAAGGTGAACGCCGCCAGTGACATGGGCGACAACTTCGCCTGGTACGCGCGCGGTGGGCGCCACAGCGACGGCATCGCCTGCGAGGGCACCTCGTACAAGGGCAGCCTGCACTACGACGGCCGCGTGCGCTGGCAGAAGGAGTCCTACCACGTGAGCTACGAGCAGACGCCGTACGCGACGGGCACCAGCGCGCTCAAGGGTCGCTGGGTGGGCTTCAAGTCCATCATGAAGAACACCACCTACAACGGGAAGCCCGCGGTGAAGCTGGAGATGTGGCTCAACGAGAACGCCGACAAGGTCACCTGGAAGAAGGTCTACGACACCACGGACCACGGCCAGCTGGGCGGCGACACGAAGTACTGCGGCGGCGCCGTGACGGGCATGCCCTTCACCTGGGGCGGCCCCATCGCCACCTTCCGCTGGGACAGCGCCTCGGACGTGGACTTCAAATGGCTGAGCGTGCGAGAGATCGCCGAGTAGCACCCCCTGACGGAGGGTGAATCATCGGGCGCGGAGAGTATGACTCTCCGTGCCCTTTTCATGTCCGGTGTCGGGAGTGCTCCCCTGGCGAGGAGGGCTGAGGGTAGACTGGGGGGCCGACACTCGTGGGGGCTGTCGGTCGAGGAGCCTGGATGTCCGTCGTGACCAATCTCACCCACCCACCTATCGCCACGTCCGAGGGAAAGGGCGATGCGCTGCTGAGCGCCCTGCTGGAAGTGGAGCGGGCCAGCCCGGACGGGTGCACGGTGATGCGTGCCGTGCGTGACGCGGCCGGGGTCATCGTGGACTTCGAGTGGGTGTTCGCCAACGCCGCGGCGGAGCGGCTGATGGGCCGCTTCATCAAGAACTTCCTCGGGCGGCGCATGCTGGATCTGTTCCCGGACACCCGTAACAGCGAACGCTTCCCCCTGTACTGCCAGGTGGTGGAGACGGGGCACCCGTGCGTGATTGAGCTCCTGGTGCCCAACACGCAGGACTACTGGCTGCGCTACTCGATGGTCCGGTTCCAGGATGGCGTCCTCGTCCGCATGCAGGACATCTCCCTCCTCAAGCACTCGGAGCGGGAGCGGAACTCGCGGCTCGTGCAGGAGCACTCGGGACGGCTGGAGGCCGAGGCGCTGGCGCGCCAGCGGGCCGGAGAGCTGAACGCGGCGCGCGAAAAGCTCCTCCAGGCGGAGCGGCTGACGGTGGCCGGGCAGCTCGCGGTGGGGGTGGGGCATGAGATCAACAACCCACTGGCCTTCGTGGCGGGCAACCTGCACGTGGCGCTCGAGCAGCTGGCGGGCGTGGTGCGCGAGCTGGGAGGCCCGGTGGCCGAGCGGCTGCGTGAGCCCATTCAGGCGTTGGAGGACGCACGCCAGGGCGCCGAGCGCATCCGCACCATCGTGAGGGACCTGCGAACGCTGGCGCGGGCGGACGAGACGCGCCTGGGTCCAGTGGACGTGCTGGCCGCGCTGGAGTTCAGCGTGTCACTGGCGATGCCGCACCTGCGGCACCGGGCCCAGGTGGAGCGTCGCTACGAGGCGGTGCCGCCGGTGCGGGCCAACGAGGCGAAGCTGGGGCAGGTGTTCCTCAACCTGCTCATCAATGCCGCGCAGGCCATCCCCGAGGGAGACGCGACGCACCACCGCGTCACGCTGGGGA
>NZ_DASVWK010000735.1:0-5330 GCF_036389735.1 Archangium sp.
GGAGCGTGACCGAGGAGACCTCGACCTCCGGCACGCGCGGGCCGCTGCCACGCCGGAGCATGACCACCCCCGCGCCTCCTCCCAACAGGACGGCCGCCAGCCCCACGACCAGCGCCAGCTTCAGGCGCTGCCCGCCGAACATCATGTCCCTGCGCACCACCTCGGTGGTGGGCGCACTCCCGCGAGGAGCGACCTCCGCGGGCTTCTCCACGGGCCGCGCAGGGGCGGCCTGCGGGCGCGCGGGGACCGCCGCACGCACGCTGGGAGACAGCAGCGTCTCCGGCAGGGCCGGCTCGACGGCCTGACGCGACCCGGTCCCCGCTCGCGGGAACGCGACCCCGGTGCCCCCCTGCCGGCCCTGGGAGCGCGGCTCGGGAGTGGACTCCGGCACGGCCCGGGCGAACCCGGACAGCTGGGTCATGTCCATGGACAGCCGCTTGGCGATGGACTTCAGCTCGCGCGCCACCAGATCGGCCGAGAGGGGCCGCTGGTCGGGGTCCTTCGCCAGCATCCGGAGGATGAGGTCATCGAGCTCGGGAGGCAGCCCGTCCACGAAGGACGACGGCGCGGGCGGCGCGTTCTGCACCTGCATGATGGCCACATGCATCGGCGAGTCGGCCCGGAAGGGCAGCCGCCCGGTGAGCATCTCGAACATGATGATGCCCACCGCGTACAGGTCCGTGCGCGGGCTCACCGCCTGGCCACAGGCCTGCTCCGGAGCCATGTACTCCGGGGTACCCACGATCATGCTCGCGCGCGTCTGCGGCGTGGCACTGTGGGGCGTGGTCCCCTTCTTGGCGAGCCCGAAGTCCAGCACCTTCACGTACTCGGAGCCGTTGGACTCCAACACGACGAAGATGTTGCCCGGCTTGAGGTCGCGGTGGATGACGCCCTCGGCGTGCGCGGCCGCGAGCGCGCCGAGCACCTCCGTCATGAGCCGGATGACCTCGGCGGGCGGCATGGGCGCCCGGTCCAGGATGACCTCATCCAGCGGCCGGCCGTTGAGGTACTCCATCACCAGGTACTGGCCCACCCCCGGGAGCGTTCCGAAGCCGAAGATGTCGATGATGCCGCGGTGGCGGATGGCGCTCGCCGCACGGGCCTCGCCGATGAGCTCGCGCGAGCGCACCCCCTCCGAGGAGTCCGGGCGGATGATCTTGATGGCGACCTTGCGGCCGATGTCCGGGTGCTCGCCCTCGTAGACGACGCCCATGCCACCGCTGCCGATGCGTCGGCGCACCACGTACTCGCCGATCTTCTGGCCCACCATCACGTCCTTGCGGACGGTGGACTCCCACACCGCATCCTCCTCGTCCAACGAGGGGTGGCTATCCTCCACGGGGCCCGTGGACGGGCCGTGGAGCATGGTCTTGTCATCCGAGAAGGGAGTCTGGTCGATGGGAGTTCCGTCGCGAGGGCATTCCTTCACCCCCTCCGGAAGAGGATTCCCACAGGTGCGACAGGGTCGCTGAGCGGTCATTGCGGTCGCGCATCCTATGCCACACCCCCGGGTGGGGTCATCCCTCCATGGAGCAACCAGGGAGGCTGTCTGCCAGGACGCTGATTTGCCTGGAAAGGGGTCCTCCAGGTAGCCTCCAATCGGTTCGTCCAGTCCTTGGCCCCCCATGAGCACGAGCCGCGAAGCCACCGCGAAGGCCGAAGCGTCGCCCGAGTGGCTGCGAGCCATGCAGGAGCGGATGGCGCTCGCGACCCCCCAGGACACCGCGCGCGGGCTGTTCTTCAACAGCATCCTCGAAGCGGTGCGGTCGCTCGGGGACGAGGCGGCGCTGGCGCGCTGTCAGGCGGAGCTCGGTGACCAGCAACCGGTGGCCTTCTTCAACTACCCCGTCACCCTGCTGCTGCGACTCACGGCGGTCGCGGCCCAGGAGCTGAGCGGCCGGTATGGGGGGGAGGAGCCGGCCCTGAAGGCGCTGGGGCACAAGGCCACGGGGGACTTCCTGTGCTCCCCGGTGGGTAACGCCGTGCGCATGGTGGCGGGCAAGGACGTCAAGCAGCTGCTGTCCAGCGTGCAGAGCATCTACAGGATGACCACCAGCTATGGAGAGCGCTCCGTGGGGTGGCTGGGGCCGAAGAAGGGGCGTCTCTTCATCCGGCACGCCTTCATGCCCCTGCCGTACCATGAGGGCGTGCTCGAGGAGCTGCTCCTGCGGTATGGGTCGAAGGACGTCTGGGTGAGCGGCCAGCAGGTGGCACCGCTCGACGCCATGTACGACTTCTCCTGGGAGTGAGCACATGAAGGCCGTGGTCCAGCGGGTCCTCGAGGCCTCCGTCACCGTCAACGGCGAGCGCGTCAGCCAGGTGGGACCGGGGCTGCTCGTGCTGCTCGGCGTGGGCAAGGGCGACACCGAGGCCGACGTGGCGTGGATGGCCGAGAAGCTCGCCACGCTGCGCATTTTCGAGGACGCCGCCGGCAAGATGAACCTGTCGCTGGAGGACACCTCGCGGCAGCTCATCGTCGTGAGCCAGTTCACCCTCTATGGAGACGCGCGCAAGGGCCGGCGCCCCAGCTTCACCGACGCCATGGAGCCCACCGGAGCCAAGGCGCTCTACGAGCGCGTCTGCGACACCCTGCGCGCCCGTGGCCTCACCGTGGGCACCGGCGTCTTCGCCGCGGACATGAAGGTGGCGCTCGTCAACGACGGCCCCGTCACGATCCTCCTGGAGAGCCAGGGAGCCCCCAGCCCTACCGCTCGGTAGCGCTCCCCGTCACCAGCGCCACCAGGCCGGCCTGGGCCTGGGCCGCCTCGCTCACGTGGGACGTCAGCACGCCGAGTTCCTGAATCCACGAGGCCGCGCGCTGGCCCAGCCCGGAGAAGGCCACCGTCAACGCCGGGGGCTGGGGCGCCTTGCCCAACCAGTACGCCAGCACCTCGTCCGCCTCCGGCAGCTCCACCGGCCCGAGCCGTTCACGCTCGCGCGCCAGCAACCGCTCCAGCTTGCGCTGAAGGTGGACCCGCCAGTGCGCCACCGTACGCGCCGGCCGCCACGCCCAATCCGCGAAGGCGTACTGCTCGCGCGGCACGTACTCGCCCCGCCCCTGGGTGGAGAAGACCCGGTCCGGCGGGAAGGAGGGGAAGGACTCCCACTGGCCGCCGATCAATGACGCCAGCCCCAGCTCCGCCAGGGGATGGAGCCGGAAGCCCTCCCGGCGCCCGTGCGCGGCCCGCGTGTCCCCATACGGGTAGGACGGGTCCTCCACCATCAGCGCCAGGTGCAGGGCCTCGTCCCAATTGCCCGCGTAGCCGGCCTGCCGCCCCACCACCTGCCAGCCGGACGAGCCAGGGGCCCATTGGAGGAAGGTGAGTCGCTCCACCAGCTCCCCCCAGGGCTCCTGCGCCACCCCGCCCAGCCCACCGCCCAGGTGGGCGGAGAGCAACCGCTCGCACAGCGAGCGAGCCTGCTCATCCGCCAGCCGTCCCTGGAGTGAGTCCAGCGCCCCGGCCGAGTCGCTCATGGCGAGCGACAGGAAGGGAAGCACCTGTTCGTGGAAGAACCGATCATCGACCGGCCGAAGGACCAGCTGCATCCCTCCAACCTACCACGGGCTCCTGACTAGGGCCGGGCGTCTTCCTGCACGATGAGGGCGTGGATGTCCGCGGTCGTGGGCGCCTCGAGGATGGCGGCCCGGAAGCGCGGGTTCTTGAAGAGCCGGGAGATGCGCGCCAGCGCCTTGAGGTGGACGCCCGCGCTGTTCTCCGGGGCCACCAGGGCGAAGAAGAGGTGCGTGGGCTTGCCGTCGATGGCCTCGAAGTCCACGCCCTGGCGCGACACACCGAAGGCGGCCATCAACTGCGTCAGCCCCGAGTGCTTGCCGTGGGGAATGGCCACGCCCTCGCCGATGCCGGTGGAGCCCAGCTTCTCGCGCTCCCGGAGCACCTCCACCAGCCGCTCCTCCTTCAACGGAGGATGGGCCTTGGCCAGCGTCATGCTCAGCTCGCGCAACACCTCCTGCTTGTCACGGGCGCGGAGGTCCGCGATGACGGCATCTGGGCTGAGGAACTCGGCGATTCTCAAGCTGGCGCTCCCGCGGTGGCGCTCCCTCCGCGGGCAATTACTCCTGGCCCTCGTTTCGCGCAAGGGTCGCTTGCCCTCCCTGTCCGACTCCAGGCGACTTCTTCGGCCGCGGTCACGGAATGGAGGGGTCCCGGGGGCTCGACTAGGCTCCGCCCAACGTGTTCCCCCGGCCCCTGCCCGCACTCACCGTCCTGCTCCTGCTCGCCTTGGGCGCCTGTGCCACCGCCCCGGAGCCGCCGGCCCCCGCCCAGGTCCAGGCGGACCCCACCCCACCCGCGCCCCCGGCCTCGCCGCCCCCGGAGTACCCACCGGAGCTTCAGGCCCGGGTGGAGGCCCTCATGGCGGGCCTGTCCGTCGAGGACAAGGTGGGCCAGTTGATGATGGTGGGCTTCGCCGGCACCGGGGTGGACGAGTCCGTGGAGACCCTGGTGCGCGGCCGCCGGGTGGGCGGCGTGTGCCTCTTCAAGCGCAACATCGTCAGCGGCGAGCAGGTGGCCCGGCTCAATGACGGCCTGCGCCGGCTGCTGGCCGACGGCATTCCCCCCTTCCTCGCGTTGGACCAGGAGGGGGGCAACGTGGTGAGGGTGCGCGACGACGTGGTGGTGCTGCCGGGCAACATGGCGCTGGGGGCCACGCGCTCGGCCGAGCTGGCCTACGCCGCCGGCCACGCCCAGGGCGAGGATCTCAAGCGCCTGGGCTTCAACATGAACCTGGCGCCGGTGCTGGATGTCAACCTCAACCCGCGCAACCCCGTCATCGGCATCCGCTCCTATGGAGACTCGGTGTCGCTCGTCTCCGAGCTGGGGCGCGCCTTCGTGCGAGGGCAGCAGGACGCGGGGCTCGTCACCGTGGCCAAGCACTTCCCCGGCCATGGCGCCACGGACGAGGACAGCCACAAGGCCCTGCCCGTCATGCTCGAGTCTCGCGAGGAGGTGCTCGCCCAGATGGAGCCCTTCCGCGCCGTCATCCAGGACGGACTGGACGGGCTGATGACGGCGCACGTGGCGGTGCCGGGCCTCACCGGCAACGACGTGCCGGCCACCCTCAGTCCCCAGGTGCTGGACGGGCTGCTGCGCCAGCGGCTCGGCTTCGGAGGGCTGGTGCTCACCGACGAGCTGGAGATGGACGCCATCGCCCAGCGCTATGGCGTGGGCCGCGCCGCGGTGCTGGCGGTGCTCGCCGGTGCGGACATGGTGCTCATCCCCTGGCGGCCGGAGAAGAAGACGGAGGTGTACGAGGCGCTGTTCGCCGCGGCCCTGAGTGGGGACATTCCCCGGGCGCGGCTGGACGAGGCG
>NZ_DASVWK010000736.1:0-4307 GCF_036389735.1 Archangium sp.
CTCGCGGAACCGCTGGCCCGTGGCCTTCAGTGCCCGGACCACCTCGAAGGTGCGCCGTGCGCGGTAGGGGGAGTGGAGGCGCTCGGCGAGCCAGATGCCCCAGTAGGGCTTCAGCAGCCGCGGGCGCCAGAGCAGCAGCAGCACGTCCGTGAGCCGGGTGATGAGCCCGAGCAGCATTCCCCAGAAATGGATGACGAGGCGCTGGAAGAACGGGAGGTCGTAGTCCTCGAGGTTGTCGTCGTCGGGGGGGGTCATGGTGGGCGCGGGTGCTCATGTTATAGGGCCGTGACACATGAAACCCCTGGCCCAACGTTCGAGCCTGATCCGGCGTTCCGGCATTCGTACGCTGATGGAGCTGGCGCGCCAGACGCCCGGATGCATCCACCTGGAAGTCGGCGACCCGGACTTCCGCACCCCCGCCCACGTCATCGAGGCCGCCCACGAGGCGGCCCGGGCCGGCTTCACCGGGTACTCGCCCACCGCGGGCCTCGGCTCGCTCCGGCAGGCACTGGCCCTGAAGCTGCGCGAGCGCAACGGCCTGGAGGTGTCGCCCGAGCAGATCCTCGTCGGTCCCGGCGCGGTGTTCGGCATCGCCATGGGGCTGATGGCCACGTTGGACCCTGGCGATGAGGTGCTGCTGCCGGACCCTGGCTGGCCCAACTACGAGGGGGCGGCCCACGCGTGTGGTGCCACGCCGGTGCCCTACCCGCTGCGACGCGAGACGGGCTACCAGCCGGACCTCGAGGTCCTGCGGCGCCTCGTCTCACCGCGCACCAAGGTGCTGTTGATCAACACGCCGAGCAACCCGACCGGCGGCGTCTTCAGCCCGGAGACGGTGCGGGCCCTGGTGGAGTTCGCCGCCGAGCACGACCTGTATCTGCTCTCGGACGAGGTGTACGAGGAGATCGTCTTCGAGGGCGAGCACGTCTCGGCCGGGCGCTTCGACCGCGACGGGCGGGTGATTGGCTGCTTTGGTTTCTCCAAGACCTACGCCATGACGGGTTGGCGCCTGGGCTACACCGTGGCGAGCCGCGAGGTGACCGAAACGATGGTCCGGCTGGCCGAGCCCTTCGTCTCCTGTGCCTCGACGGTGGTGCAGAAGGCGGCCGAGGCGGCGCTGAGCGGCTCCCAGGACGCCGTGCGCGACATGTGCGCGGCCTACAAGGCGCGGCGTGATGCGGTGGTGGACATCCTCCAGCCGGCCGGCCTGCTCGCGACGGTTCCTCGGGGCGCCTTCTACGCGCTCGTGGATGTGTCGGCGCTCGGTCAGGACTCGGACGCGCTGGCGCGGCGGCTCCTGGTCGAGCAGAAGGTGGCCACCGCGCCGGGGACCACCTTCGGTGCGCAGGGCGCGGGGTTGTTGCGCATCTCCCTCGCCGCGGAGCAGTCGCGGCTCGAAGAGGGCTGCCGCCGCATCGTCCAGTGGGTGCGGCGGCAGCACGGCCGCCAGGTAGCCTGAACGCATCTGGTGCTGGTGAAGTTCAACGAGGGCCTCACCGCCGACGACCCGCGGGTGAAGGCGCGAGGTCGCCACCTGGACCTACTGCGACTTCACCTGCTGAAGCTCAACGCCGCCAGCGCAGGCGCATGCGCAACGGCGGAGAGGGGTGCAGGGCATTGAGCGCGTTGAAGCCCGGCTCCGTGCCCACCGGCTCGAAGGACAGCCGGCGCGTCATCAGCGCCAGCGCCACCGTGGCCTCCACCAGCCCCAGGTGGCTGCCGATGCACATGCGCGGCCCCTTGCTGAAGGGGAAATAGGCGTACTCGTGGCGCCCTCGCGAGGCCTCGGGTTGGAAGCGGTCCGGGTCGAAGCGCTCCGGCTCCCGCCACCAGGTCGGGTGGCGGTGCAGCAGGTGCTGCGTCATCAGCACCGTCGCCCCCGCGGGCACGCGGAAGCCACACACCTCGTCGTCCGCCACGCACGTGCGCGCGACGATCCACGCGGGGGAGCGCACGCGCAGCACCTCCTGGACCACCCTGCGCGTGTACTGCAACTCCTGCAGCGCCGCCGCGTCCACCGCCCGCCCCTCCGGCAGCACCCGGTCCACTTCCTCCGTCAGGGTCCGCAGCACCTCGGGGTTCGCCCCCAGCCGCTCCAGGGCCCAGACGAGCGTGAGTGCCACCGTCTCGTGCCCGGCCAGCAGCATCGTCACCAGCTCGTCGCGCAGCTCGCGGCGCGTCAGGGATTGCCCGGTGTCATCCTTCGCCGCCAGCAGCGTCCCCAGCAGGTCGTCCTCGCGCCGCGCCCCCGCCTCCATCGCCCGGTCGATCTCCGCGTAGACGATGGAATCCAGCGTCGCCATCGCCCGTCTGGCCCGCACGTTGCCGGGGGTCGGCACCGACAGGGGAATGGTGCGCTCCAGACTGCCGCGCACCAACAGCAGCTCCAGCGCCTCCCGGAAGGCCCCGATGAGCCGCCGCGAGTCCGTCAGCTCCACCCCGCACACCAGCTCGCTGATGACCCGCAGCGTCAGCGGACTGAGGGCCTCGAACAGGTCCACCTCGTCCCCGTCGCGCACGTCCCGGTTCCACTCCGCCAGCGTCTCGTCCACCAGCGTGGCCAGTCGTCCCACCGACGCCAGCGTCCGCTGCGTCTGGAAGAGGGGCTGGAGCTGCTTGCGCCGCGTGCGCCAGTGCGGCCCCTCCACCGTGGCGAGCCCCTCGCCGGCGATCTGCCGCAGGTTGTCGTAGATGGAGCCCTTGACGTAGTTCTCCCGGTTGCCGCGCAGCACCCGCTCCACGCCCTCCGGGTTGGCCACCACCACCAGCCGCAGCCCGGCCACCTTCAGCAGGAAGACGTCGCCGTAGTGCGCCTGGCACTCCAACATCACGGGAATGATGCCCCGGCGCGTCACCTCGAACAGTGAGCCCACCAGCGGCAGCCCCGAGGGTCCGGGTGGCAGTGTCACGCTGGGGGCGAGCTCCAGGGCGCCACTCATCGGCTCACCAGCCCCACCAGCCAGGAGGCGAAGACGCCCGTGAGCAGGAGCCACACGGATTGCGCCACGCCGAGCGCCACCACCTTCGGCCCCCGCGCCTGGGCCACGTGCGACACCACCAGTGGCAGTGCCAGGCTCAGCAGCACCTCGGCGAGGATGACGTAGTAGGGCGTTACCCCGAAGAGCATGGGGGTGTTGCGATAGGACCACCAGCCCGCCCGGTGGGCGAGCGTCTCGTAGAGCGGGATGTTGAGGCCGCCGAGCACCGCCAGCGCCGCGGTCGTCTTGAGCAGCCCCCACTTGCTCGTGAGCCAGTTGGCCACCGTGCCCAGCTGGAGCATCATCACCATCCACGACAGCGGCATGTACGCGGGGGACACCCAGATGAGCGGCTCGGCCTGGGGGTAGACGAGCGTCTTGTTCACCGCCACGCCGAAGTAATCGGCCGGCAGCTCGCCAAAGCCCACCACCAGCCCGAAGAGGATCATCCGCGCGACGAAGCCGTCACGCGTCCGGACCGCGTACACCACGAAGGAGGCCGCCAGCGCGGGCGTGAGGACGAAGGCCGCCTTCGGTCCCATCTGGAAGTGGCTCGCCAGGAAGCTCCCCACCAGCGACGCGACCATGGTCGCACCCACGAAGAACAGTCGCGTCTGCTCCTGGGTGAGCCCTACGGGGACGACGGGGGCCTGCTCTCTTGCCGTTAATCCGTTCACCCGTGCACAATACGCCCACCCCAGCACATCATGCCAGCCAACCTCCCCCAGCAGCCGACTCCTGAAGTCGCGGTGCCCCTCCACGCTGTGGAGGGCCACGGCCTTTCCGAGAGCGCTTCGCGTATCCGTGCGGTGGACCCCGGCGGTGCCTGGGTGGTGGCCGTCATCGCCGCCGTGGGCATCCTCCCGGCCTTCCTCACCCTGCGCACGGTGGTCCACCCCTACAAGCTCGTGGCCACCTCGGCGAATCCCACGCCCCTGGGCTACACGTGGTCGCTCTCGCTGTGGATCGTCCCCGTGCTGGCCATCGCCCTCTGGCTGCACGCCAGCCCCAAGTACAACCTCCCCCAGCGCACCTTTTGGATCACCGTGCTGTCGCTCTCCGGGCTGGGCGTGGTGCTGGACCTGGCCTTCGGCAATGCCTTCTTCACCTTCCCCAACAAGGGGGCCGTGCTCGGCTACTACGTGTGGGGGTATGACCTGCACAGCGGGCAGTGGGTGAAGAACATCCCCATCGAGGAGTTCGGCTTCTACCTCTTCGGAATCGCCGCCGCGCTGCTGCTCTACATCTGGTCGGACATCTACTGGTTCGGCCGCTACGTGACGCCCGGGGACCTGCTGCTGGAGCGGCGCGCCATCCGCCCGAAGATTC
>NZ_DASVWK010000737.1:0-12597 GCF_036389735.1 Archangium sp.
AGCTCGGGGACAGGGCCGGGTTGAGCCGCCTGCTGCGTGAGCGCATCACCCGGGAGCCGCGGGGGCTGGTGACGCGCAAGCGCCGGTTGGAGCTGGTGGCCACGCTGGAGGCCCTGGGCGAGGAGGACGCGGTCCTCGCCGAGCTGCGCCAGGCGGTGCGCTTCGAGCCCGGTCACAAGGAGGCGTGGCTGCTGCTCGTGGATCGCCTCATCGCCCTCGAACAGCACGGCGAGGCCGCGTGGGCCCTGGAGCACGCCGCCACCGCCACCGAGGACGACGCCGAGCGCCTTGGCACCTGGGAGCGGCTCGCGCGCTTCTGCCGTGAGGTGCTCGGGGACGAGGCCCGCGCGCGCGTGTACGCCAACCGGGCGGAGAACCTGCGCAAGGCCATCGCGGAGCGCGCGGCACCGGCACTGCACCCCGAGCCGCCGAGCAACTCCCTCCCCAAACGAGAGGTGACCGGGGTTCGCACCGTCGTCCTCGTCCCGCCTCCCGCCGTGATGGAGCTCACCCCCGCGCCGAGCGCCGAGCCCCCCGTCACCCCGCCCGCCTCCGCGCCCACCCTCCTCGAGATGTCGGCGATCGGCGACTTCCCCCCCGAGCCCGAGGTGCGGACGGAGCCCGGAAGGGGGCCCGCGCCCGAGCTTCCCGCCGAGCCCATCTCCGTGGAGAGCACGCGGGTCCTCTCCTGGGTGGCACCTCCGGGGAAGATGGAGCCCGCGCGACGCCGTGCGCGAGGTGGGCCCACCGCGCCCGTGGTGCCTCCCGCCCCCGTCACCGCCGCGAAGTCCGCGCCCGCCCAGGCGGAGGCACGTCCCGCGGCCTTCGAGCGCGTGCGCGAGAGCCCCCTCGATGCGAATGCCTACCGGGAGCTCTCGGCGTTCTTCTCGGCCCGGGGCGACACGGGGCGTGCCTCGCTGATGGCGGAGGTGGCCTCGGCGCTCGCGGGAGAGCGGGACGTCGTGCCGCGGCCTTCACGCCGCCCCCTTACCCCCGAGGAGCGCGCGGGCCTGCGCCACCCCGGCCTGCGCAACCCCGCGGGCGAGCTGCTCGCCTCCGTGGGCCTCGCCCTCTGTCGCCTCTTTCCCACCTTCGGCCGCGCCGCGGGTACCACCGAGCCGCTCCGGTCGGACTTGGGCCCCGGGGCCCGGGCCGCCCAGGAGGTGCTGCTGTCCGTCTCGCGCCTCCTCGACGTGCAGCTCCCCGAGGTCTGTCTCTCCGAGGACGAGGGCCCGCCCTTCACGCTCGTCCACCCGGGTGCCCCGCGCCTGCTGGTGGGACGGCTCGCGGTGCGCCAGGTGCTGCCGGAGCCGGAGCTGCGCTTCTTCGCCGGGCGGGCCCTGTCGGGGCTCGGGCCGGACCTGCTCGCGCTGCGCTGCCTGAAGAAGGATCAGCTCCTGCGCGCGGTGGCCATCCTCGCCTCGGTGCTGAGCGGCGGGACGGTGGTTGGCCCCGAGGCCCGCGTGGTGCGCGATGCGTTGCACCCCAAGTCTCGCGAGCGCGCGTTGCTGCTGCTGGAGTCGGCCCAGCACGACTTCGACGCCGCGGCGCTGGCCGAGGCCGCGCGCCACTCGGCCAACCGCACCGGCCTCGTCGCCTGTGGTGGGCCGGGCCCGGCCGTGGCGGCGCTGCGGGCCCTCAAGTCCAGCGAGCAGGAGCTGGTGGAGCTGGTGCGCTTCGCCGCCTCCGAGCGCTACCTCCCGCTGCGCGGCTGATGCTCAGCGCACCTGCACCTTGAAGGTGAGGGCCAGGAGCCGTCCCTTCTCGCCTCCAAAGTCGTAGTAGTAGGACAGGTCGAGCCCGCCTCCCGGCGTCAGCAGGCCGATGCCCACGCCCACTTCCGAGCCCCGGGTGAAGCCATTCCAGGTGTAGCCCGCGCGCACCGGGAAGCTCTGTCCGAACACGTACTCCAGGCCGCCGCTGTAGGTGAGCGTGGTGCGCTCGTTCGTCGTGAAGTCCGCGCGCACATCGGCCGCGATGGAGAGCTGTCCGGCGAGCACCCCGGCATGGGCCGAGTAGTAGCGGGTGAGCTCGACGTTGCCGGTGCCGATGAGGTTGTGGGCGGAGACACCCAGGGCGAAGGCCTCGCCGGGGCGGAAGAGGACGCCGGCATCGCCGGTGATGGCGTTGGCCTGCCGGGCTCCGCGCATCAGCAGGTAGCGCGTGGAGACGCCAATCAAGAAGCTGTTCGCGATGGGCACGGCCATGGCCACCGTATTGAGGTGCGCGGTGGCGCGCTCGGTGCCCTTGCCCAGGGAGATGAGCTGGTAGGACACCCCGGCGGCCAGCGCGCTGGTGGACGAGTCCGCCACGGCCACCATGCCGGAGGCGTCCTGGCCCACCCAGTCCCAGGCGCCCGTCAGCTCGACGCGGTAGGTGCGGAAGGCGGCGAGGGCGGCGGGGTTGCCGGTGCCCGCCTCGGCGCCCAGGCCCAGGGCGCGCCAGGCACCTCCCATGCCGTAGCCGCGCGCGCTCTGGATGTTGCGCAGATCCTCGGCGCGAGGCTCCCGGGAGGTGTCGGGCTCGGTGCCCTCCTGGGCCCGCGCGAGGAGGGAAAGCGAAAGTGCGAGAAGAAACGTCAGGCGAGGCCACATGGAGCGCGCATCCTAACTGCCTTGATGGAGGGGAGGGCCACCACTACATTCGCCGCCCCATGTCCACCCAAGAGCCCCTGATCCGCAAGTACGTGATGCCGGCCCCCCGGGCCGTCCTCCTCGTCGGTCTCCTGGCGGCGCTGAGCGCGAGCGCGTACGTGCTGCCCGGCGGGTCCATCCTTCGCCGCATGATGGCGGGACGCGAGGACCTTCCGGCCTCCACGTTGAAGGCGGACGGCTCGCTGCACTTCTACGGGCCGGGAGTGAAGGAGGCCGGGGCCGCCCTGGGCCTGCCCACGGACCGCTCCGAGCTGGAGGCGGATGGCACGGTGTTGCTCAAGGTGCCGGGCCGCTGCCGCTTCGAGGCCAGGCCGCTGGAGGGCAACATGGTGGCGGTGGTGTCCTCCGGGGGCCGCAAGCGCGTGGAGGGGACGGAGATTCCGGCGCTGAGCGAGGCGGTGCAGCAGGTGTGCGCGCTGCTGGCGGTGCGCGCGGAGACGCCGGTGGAGGGGCGCGAGCTGGTGGAGGCGCACCTGCGCGCGCTGGGCATCGAGCCGCGCGCCACGTCCCTGGGCCGCTTCGGCGGCGAGGTGGTGTACGTGCTGGGGCAGCAGGGCGAGGGCAAGCCGCAGTTCTGGGTCTATAAGGACGGCTTCCGGCCGGCGCGCGTGCGCTACAAGGACGGCAAGGGCACGCAGTGGGACGTGCGCTTCATCGACTACACCTCGCCGGCCACGAGCGAGCTGCTGCCGCGCACCATGGAGGTGTGGCGCGGCACCGAGCGGGTGATGCGCTTCACCGTCCTCACCGGCGACACGCGGGCGAAGCTCGCCGACACGCTCTTCTGAGCCGCGGCCTCACACCAGCTCCGCCATCGGCAGGGTGAAGGAGAAGGTGCTGCCCTGGCCCGGGGTGCTCGCCACCTCGATGCGCCCGCCATGGGCCTCGACGAGGCCCCGGGCGATGGGGAGCCCCAGTCCGGCGCCCTCCCGCGAGCCCTCCTTCGCCTGCCAGAAGCGCTCGAAGAGGTGCGGCAGGTGCTCGGGAGGAATCCCCGGCCCCGTGTCCACCACGGAGAAGCGCACCAGGCCCTCCTCCCGCCGCGCCCCGAGCGTGATGCTGCCTCCAGCGGGCGTGAAGCGCAGGGCGTTGCCGATGAGGTTGGAGAACACCTGGAGCACCCGGCCGCGATCCGCCATCACCGGGGGGAGCCCCTCTTCCACCTGTCGCTCCAACTGGAGCGAGCGGGCCTCGGCGAGCGGCCGGTGGAGCTCCACCGCCTCGTCCATCAGGCGGACCGCCTCCTCGGGGTGCTGCACCACCGTGAAGCGACCCGCCTCCATCTTCGTCGCGTCCATCAGGTCCTGGATGAGGTGGACGGCCCGGTCCGCCGAGCGCTGGATGACCTCGAGCTGCTTGCGCCATACCGCCCCTTCCTGGGAGGGCGTGCGCTGGAGGCGGCCGGCGGCCAGGGAGATGACGTTGAGGGGGTTGCGCAGATCGTGCGAGACGATGGCCAGCACCTCGTCACGGGCCTGGGTGGCGAGCTGGGAGGCGCGGTAGAGCCGGGCGTTGTCGATGGCCAGGGCGGCGCGGGCGGCGAGCCCCTCGGCCAGCACGAGCTCCGCGGGCCCGTAGCGCCGGCCCGAGTCCGTATAGGCGAGGATGAAGGCCCCCAGCGTCCGCCCGCGCGCGACGAGCGGGATGGTCAGCGTCGAGCGCCAGCCGAGCTTCTGGAGGACGGCGTAGTAGGCATCGTTGTTGGTCGTCGCCCAGAGGAAGGCGTCGGTGACCTCGGGGACGAGCTCCGGCTTGCCGGTGCGCACCACGGCCTGCACGCCCACCGCCGCGTCCGGCGCCACCGGGAGCCGCTCGAGGATGGCCAGCATCGGCTCCTGCGCGGGGTCCTTGTGGGCCATGGCGACGCGGTGTAGCTCCTCGCCCTCGAGCATCGCCACCAGACAGCAGTCCGCCAGACGGGGGACGATGAGCCGGGCGAAGCTCTGGAGCGTGGCCTCGTACTCCAGCGCGGCCACCAGCACCCGGCTGGCGTCGGCGAGGAACTGTTGCGAGTCCTCGGCGCGCTTGCGATCCGAGATGTCGCGCATGATGGTGGAGAGCATCTCCAGCCGGCCGTTGGGGTCCCTGTGGGCCAGCAGCACCTGGGAGACGGGCATCTCCCGGCCGTCCGGGGTGCGGATGAGGGACTCCCCCGTCCACGCACCCTCGCGCACCGCGGTGGACACGCCCTCGGTGAGCAGCCGCCAGGCGGCCCGGGGCGGATGGGAGGAGGCGAGGCGCCAGGCTCCGGCGTCCTCCTTCTCGCTCAGCCCCACCATGCGTCGGCCGGCGCGGTTGAGGTAGAGGCCCCGGCCCTGCGCGTCGGCGATGCCCACCAGGTCCGGCGTGGCCTCCATGATGGAGGTGAGGCGGCGCTGCACCTGCTCCGCCTTCTTCCGCTCCATCACATCCCGCAGGTAGATGGAGACGCCCTCGCCCGTGGAGCTGAGGTGACAGTTGAACCACGTCCCGGCGAGGCTCAGCTCGCAGTCCGCGGAGGTCTGCCCGTCCAGGGTCAGCTGGGTGGCGTTCACCAGTTCGCTCTGCTCGGTCGCGGGGAGCACCTTCTCCAGCCGCCGGCCGAGCAGTTGCTCGCGCGGTTGCCGGAGCACCTCCACCGCGCGACGGTTGACGAAGGTGAGGCGCTGCTCACGGTCCACGACGATGAAGGCATCGGCGAGCTGCTCCAGGATGCCCTCGGCCCGAGCACGCGCGGCCTGCTCGAGGCTGAGCTGCCGCTCCTCTTCCTCGCTCCGGGGCTCCACGCCGCGGAGGGAACAGGCGAAGCCCACCAGCCGGCCGTCCGGGTCATGCAGGGCGGTGAGCACCTGCCGGGCGCGAAAGCGGGTGCCGTCCCGCTTCATCCGCCAGCCCTCCTCCTCGCTGCGGCCCTCCTGCGTGGCGCGCTTCAGGGCCCGCTCCGCCTGCTCCCGTGCGTCGGGCAGGTAGAGGGCCGAGAGGGGTCTGCCCCGCAAGTCCGGCAAGAGGTGTCCGGTGAGCTGCTGGGCCACCCGACTCCAGAGCTGGATGAAGCCCCGCGCGTCCAGGCCGGAAACGGCGCCGTCCTCTCCTTGTTCCAGGAGCAGCAAGGCGAGTTTCTGAGGCGCCACCTCATCTTCCTCCTGCTGGCGCTCTCCCCTGGGTTCCCAGTCTCCAGGAACACCGTGGACCATCTGGGGCAAACGGCACCTTCCTTCCTTCCGGGCAGTGACTTCATCCCCCCAGCCCGCGAACGGGAGGGTGATGCTTCCCAGCAATGAACCGAACATGGCTGGTGGGACATGCCGATGCGCTCGGAAGGCCGGGCCCTCCCCAGGCGAGCGACCTACACCCGTGGCATCCTCCTCCCATGTCCGAGGACGACCGGAAGAGGTGGAACAGCCGCTACCAGGAACAGCCGGGGGCCCGGGAGCCCTCCGCTTTTCTTCGCTCGCTCGCGGGCCAACTCCCGAGCACGGGCCGGGCGCTCGATGTGGCGGGAGGCACGGGGCACGACGCCCTCTGGCTCGCGAGGCGGGGCCTGGACGTCACCCTGGCGGACATCTCGGATGTCGCGCTGGAGCGGGCCGGGGAGGCCGCGCGGGAGGCGGGCGTGGCCCTGAGGCTTCAACGGTTGGACGTGGAGACCGAGCCGCTGCCGCCAGGGCCCTTCCAGGTGGTGCTCTGTCTGAACTTCCTCTGGCGGCCGTTGTTCACCGGCTTCCCCAAGGTGCTCGCGCCGGGCGGACTGCTCGTCTTCTCCCAGCCCACCCGGAGCAACCTGCAACGGCATCCCCACCCGTCCGCACGCTTCCTGCTGGACGAGGGCGAGCTTCCTCGGCTGCTCCACGACCTGGCTGTCGTCTCGTACACCGAGGGATGGACCGAGGAGGGACGACACGAGGCCCGGCTGGTGGCGACGCTCCGGGCACCAGGCAACGCATGACAGCCCGCCGCTTCATGCCCATGTTCCCGGAAACGCATTCATGGGGAGGTGGGGAGATGAACAGAGAGAACCCGGACGAGAAGAAGGTCCCTCAGCAGGGCGCGGCCGAGAACGAGGAGGTCCGCCACAAGGGAGGCGGGCGCTCCACCTCGGAGGAGAAGCAGTCCGGCCCCCAGCCCGAGGGCAACGGCGGCACCGGCCAGCCCGCGGCGTTCCCGCCGCACAACTGAACACGCGCTAGGAGACGGAGAGCATGTCTTCGGATTGGGCGGAAGAGGCGGAGCGGCAGGCGAAGGCCATCACTCGAGACCTCATCGAGGTGGGGCGGGTGAAGGGCTTCCGCGTGACGTACCAGAAGCGGGAGGCGAGATTCGCCCTCCGGGCGGGAACGCTGACGACCTACTTCTCCGCCCATGCCTACGAGAAGCCGAAGGGCATGGACTGGCTCCAGCTGCGGATCGACATCCTCTCGCAGGTCAGACGGGGGACTCGGCAGGACGAGCAGCCCGAGTCCCCCCCGGTACACTGAGCCACTGCTTCGCCTTCAATCTGGCGGCTCCAGGTAACGGCCATCGTCGTCCTGGATGGTGTCTACCGCGCACCCCTTGATTTCATCCGGGGGGGCCGTGGTGGCCTTGCCCGCCTGGGCGGATTTCTCTTCCGGTCGGTCCTGCTCGGTCGCCTGTTCGTCGGGTGCCGGCGCGGCGTTCCGTTCCATCTCCGACTCATTCATGACGTGGCCTTTCTACGTGTGCGTCTCCTGACAAGCTGCACACGAGGGCAGGTCGTGCGCATCCCGAACCGCGGAACAGGTGGAGGGCACACGAGCAGGGGAGCGAGGCTCGAAAGGGCGCGCGTGCCTACCCTCCTGTCATCCAGGGCCCGGGGCGGCGGAGTCGCGGGCCCGTGCAGACACAGGGGGCATGTCCATGTCGAAGATGCTGCTTCACGAGTTGCACCCGGCGGTGGTTCACGCTCCGCTGGCCTTGCTGCCCACCGCGACGGTGGCCGACCTCATCGCGGTCGCGACCGGAGACCGGTCCTGGGCGAAGGTGGGCCGGCGGCTGTGGGTGGCCGGCACGTTGAGCGCGCTCTTCTCGGGGGTGGCCGGACTGGCCGCCTCGCAGGAGGTGAAGCTCCAGGAGCCACGCGCGCGGGACATGGTGTTCCTCCACGGCCTGGGCAATGCCCTCATCACGGTGGGCGCCATCGGCGTGACGCTGTGGCGGCTGGGCCGGCCGCCCTCGGTCGGCCAGTGCGTCATCGGGCTCGTCGCCAACGCGGCGGCCGGCTACACCGCCACGCTCGGCGGCAAGATGGTCTACGAGCTGGGCGTGGGCATCAACCCGATGCCGGTGGACGCCGCGGCGGGCACGCTGAAGGGTCCTCCGCTCCTGTCGCGTGAGGCGCCCAAGGCGCTCGTGCGCGATGCGCTCCTCGGCGTGCGCTGGCTCTACGGCCGTGCGCGGAGCCTCTTCATGGGAGTGCAGCCGCTGGCCTCGGGTGCCAAGGGTTTCGGCGCGGGCACCGAGGTTCCCGTGGTGTCCGGCGAGCCCCTGGCGCATGGCTCCACCGCTCCGTTCTCGGAGCCGCCTCGGGTCTGAAAAACCCTGGTTTCGTGCGAGGGGGTCTGACATTCCGGGCCCCCTCGTTTCCGCCCTGTCAGGTCCTGTCCTGACGGGGTTTTATGTCAGACCCATCGGGTATCTCTGTTGCCCTCACGACGTTGACGGAGAGGGGAACGAGAACGATGAGCACGCCGACGATCGACAACCGCGTGGAGGTGGTTTTCAGCTTCGACACCACGGGCAGCATGTACCCGTGCCTCGCGCAGGTGAGGAAGAAGCTGGGCAGCACCGTGTCGCGGCTCATGAAGGAAATCCCCGGTATGCGCATCGGCATCATCGCGCACGGGGACTACTGCGATGAGGGGTCGACCTACGTCACCAAGGTGCTCGACCTCACGGATGACAAGGACGCCATCGTGCGCTTCGTGGAGCGGGTGGAGCCCACGGGCGGTGGGGACGCGCCCGAGTGCTACGAGCTGGTGCTGCACCAGGCGCGCACGTTGTCGTGGACGCCGGGCTATACGAAGGCGTTCGTGCTCATCGGCGATGACGTGCCGCACGCGCCGGCCCAGAACCCGCGCCGGCTGGACTGGCGCAAGGAGGTGGACGCGCTGGGGAGCCTGGGCATTCCAGTGTACGGGGTGCAGGCGCTCAACCGTGGCCACGCGACGCCCTTCTACGTGGAGCTGGCGCGCAAGTCCGGCGGCTTCCACTTGAGCCTGGACCAGTTCGCGTACATCACCGATACGCTGCTGGCCATCTGCTACAAGCAGTCGGGCGACATCAAGCTCCAGGCGTACGAGACGGAAGTCTCCAACGAGGGCCGCATGAACCGGGGCCTGAACAAGGTGTTCAACACCATGCTCCGGCGCGAGACGCCGTCCGTGTATGGAGAGACGGATCTGCACGCCGTGCCGCCGGGCCGGTTCCAGTTCCTGGACGTGGACAAGGAGTGCGCCATCAAGGCCTTCGTGCTGGAGAACGGCCTGCGCTTCAAGACGGGGCGCGGCTTCTACGAGTTCACCAAGACGGAGACCATCCAGGGCCGCAAGGAAGTGGTGCTGATGGACCGCAAGACGGGCGACCTCTTCAGCGGCGAGCGGGCGCGGGAGATGCTCGGGTTGCCCCCGGGCGAGACAGTGCGCATCCGGCCCGTCAACCTGGAGAAGTACGTGGTCTTCGTGCAGAGCACCTCGGCCAACCGCAAGCTGTTGGGCGGCTCCAAGTTCCTCTACGAGGTCGAGGACTTCGATCGCTCGGCGGAGGGCCGCGTCGCCGCCGCGGCGTGAGCTACCGCACATGCGCGTAGAGGCGCAGCAGCGTGGCCGGTGACATGCCGAGCCGGTACAGCAGCGGGAAGCCATTCACCGCGAGGAAGTAGAACACCGGCCGTGCGAGGAAGCGCCGCCCCGACACGGTGACGCACGCCTCCACCGTGCGGATGCGGCCCTCGCGCCACAGTCGGGTGGACAGCTCCAGATCCTCCATCAGGGGCTGCGCGGGGAAGCCGCCCACGCGACGGAACACGTCGGCGCGGATGAACAGCGCCTGGTCTCCGTAGGGCAGCCGCGTGTACCGCGAGCGCAGATCCGCGAGGTGCAACAGTGGGCCCAGCCACGAGCGGCGGCCCGTGTCGTTCACCGTCCACGTCTTGAACGCTCCGGCCACCACGCCCGGGTCCTCCAATGCGTTCCGCACATGCCGGAGCGCATCGGGAGGCAGGGCCACGTCCGCGTGGAGGAACAGCAGCACGTCACCTCGGGCCGCCTCGGCTCCCGCGTTCATCTGCGAGGCCCGTCCTCGAGGCGCCGAGCGCACGGTGACTCCCGGGTACTCGCGGGCTCGCGCCAGGGTGGCGTCCGTGCTCCCTCCATCCACCACCAGCACCTCGCCGATGTCCGGCCCGAGGGCCGCCAGCTCCGCGAGCCGCTGCCCGAGGCGCTGCTCCTCGTTGAGCACGGGGAGGATGACGGAGATCACCGACGCGGCTCCCGGAGCGCGGCCTCGGTGGCGGGGGCCCGCAGTCGCCCCGAGGCCAGCTCCGCCTCCAGTCGTGCGAGATCCTCCGGCACGTCCACGTCGAAGAACGGCGCCACGCGCGCCACGGTGAGCCCGAGCGACACCAACCGCGCCTCGGTGCTCTCGAGCGTGTGGGCCTGGCTCCAGGGCAGGTTCTCGAAGGCCCCGAGGGGCAGGCGCCGCAGCGCGAGCAGGTAGAAGCCGCCGTCCTCGCTCGGGCCGAACACCGCGTCCGCGTGCGCGAGGCCCGCCCGAGCCGCCTCCAGGTGCTCGGGAGACAGGCCCGGGCTGTCGGCGCCGAGGGCAATGGCCGCCGGGTAGCGCTCCAGGGCTCGCCGGAGGACGCGCTCCATCCGCGCGCCCAGGTCCCCCTCGCCCTGGGGCCAGACCTCCAGCGGACCGGGCAGGAGGCCCTCGGGCCATGGCCCCGGAGACGCGAGCACAGGCACGGCCCACGGTATCCGCGTCACCAGGGCCCACGTGTCCTGGAGGAAGGCACGGGCGAGCCGGGCGGCCCCTTCCGCGCCGAGCGCTGGAGTCAGGCGCGTCTTGGCCTCCCCAGCGCGGGGCGGCTTGGCGAAGACACAGAGGGCGGCCTCGGGAGTCATCGGGCCCATGCGAGCATCATCGGCGCCACGTGAGCAACCGCGAGAGGAAGCCCTTGGCCCGAGGGGTGAGCCTCCGCCGGTTCCACGCATCGCCGAGCCGCTTCAGCACCTCGCCCCGGGTGGGGTAGGGGAGCACGGTGTTGGCCAGCGCGCTCACGCCGAGGCCCATCGTCATCGCCAGTGCCAGCTCGCCGATGTTCTCCCCGGCATGCGCGCCCACCAGTGTTCCGCCGAGCAGCCGGCCCGACTTCTCCTCCACGTGGATGCGCCCGAAGCCCAGGGTGTCTCCCTCCACGAGGGCCCGGTCCATCGAGGACATGGGCACGGTGAGGGTGAGGGCGCCACGGGCCTCGGCCTCGGGCGAGGTGAGGCCCACATGGGCCACCTCGGGGTCCGTGTACGTGCACCACGGAATCACGAGCGCGCTGGCCTTCTTGCGTCCGAAGAAGAGGGCATTCTGGAGCGCCACCCGGGCGAGCGCATCCGCCGCATGGGTGAACTTGAAGCGCGAGCAGATGTCCCCGGCCGCGTAGACACGCGGGTTGCTGGTGCGCAGGTGCTCATCCACCTCGACGCCGTGGGGGCCGTGCTGGACTCCGGCGGCCTCGAGCCCCAGGCCGCCCACCTCCGGCGCGCGGCCGGTGGCCACCAGGAGCGCCTCGCCCTCCACGGCTCCCTCCGTGCCGTCACGCTCGAAGCGCAGGCGCTTCATCCGGCCGTGGGCCTCGACGCGGGTGGCACGGGCTCCGAGGTACAGGGTGATGCCCTCGGCCTCGAAGCGCCGGGCGAGCAGCTCGCCCACCTCCGGGTCTTCCTTCGGCAGCAGCCGGGCCTCGTGGCTGACGAGCGTCACCCGTGCCCCGAGCCGCTGGAAGGCCTGGGCCAGCTCGCAGCCGATGGGGCCGCCTCCGAGCACCACCATCCGGGGTGGCAGCTGGGTGAGGGCGAAGACGCTCTCGTTGGTGAGACAGCCCACCTCCGCGAGCCCGGGGAGGTCTGGAAGGGCGGGGCGGCCCCCGGTGGCGATGAGGGCCCGCGAGAAGGTGAGACGCTGTCCGGCCACCTCCACCGCGTCGGGCGCGACGAAGCGGCCCTCACCGAGGAACACCTCCACGCCCAGGCCGCGAAACCGCTCGGCCGAGTCATGGGGGGCGATGCCCGCGCGCAGCGAGCGCACCCGCTCCATCACCCGGGCGAAGTCCACCCGGGGCTCGCCAGCCTCCACGCCCCAGGCGCTCGCGCCGCGCACGGTGGCGGCCACGCTCGCGGAGGCGAGGAGCGCCTTGGAGGGCACGCAGCCGAAGTTGAGACAGTCACCCCCCATGAGGCGCCGCTCGATGAGGGCCACCTTCCCGCCGAGTCCGGCCGCGCCCGCGGCGGCCACGAGGCCCGCGGTGCCCGCGCCGATGACGACGAGGTTGTAGCGCCCCGAGGGCGTGGGGTTCTTCCAGTCCGCCGGGTGGGTGAGGGCGGAGAGCGCGGTGTCATGCGCGTCTCCCTCGAGCAGGTGCGGAGCCTTCACGGTGGGGTCTCCTTCAGGGTGGCGTCCAGGGCCCGGCGCGCGAGGCGGGTGATGTACACGGTGACGAGGACGGTGGCGGCCAGTCCGCCCCAGAAGAGGAGCTGCCCGTAGGGGCCCGAGTCGGGGCGCTCGCCGCGCGTGAGCTGGGCCACGCTCGTCACCAGGGAGCCGAGGTACACATAAAGCACCGTGCCGGGCAGCATCCCGAGGAGGGAGGCGAGCACGTAGTCCCGGGGGCGGACGCGGGTGAGCCCCAGGGCGTAGTTGAGCAGGTTGAAGGGGAAGAGGGGCGAGAGGCGCA
>NZ_DASVWK010000738.1:0-2283 GCF_036389735.1 Archangium sp.
AGCCGCGCGGTGTAGATGCTCAAGGAGCTCAGGGGGGAGCCCCCAGGGTGACGTTGGCTTCCTGCGCGAAGCCCACGCCGGGGGAGAGCAGCAGCAGGATGAGCAACAGGGACAGTGGGGAGGCGGAGGCAGGGTTCATGGTCTCACCATGACCAAGGACAAGACAAACCGGGCCCCTCCTTTGGCCCTTCTCGGGCTTCCGGGCCGATCTCCCCCAGCTACGCTGCGCGGTAACACTCGCCACTGCTTCTCGCGCTGAGCACCAGGCATGCGGATTTCCTGCATCATTATCTCATTCGCTGGCTCCTTAATTTCACGGGAGCTGGGATCGGCCTTATGAAATTGAAACCGGCACGAGCCCGGTCTCCGAACTCTCTCGGAAAGGTTCACCCATGACGCGAATGACAAAGCATATGTCGCTGTACCTGACAGCCACCCTCCTGGCCCTCCTGGCCGGCTGTGGCGCGCCCTCCCCGCGGGAGGAGGACACCACGGGCTCGGCCCAATTGTTTGGCACCACGGCGCAAGCCATTACCGCCGCTGACGTCACCCTGGTGCGCGTCACCGTCTCCGCCGCCGACATGCCGTCGCGCACCGCGGAGCTCGTCAAGACGAACAACCAGTGGAGCGGCCTCATCGGCAAGCTGCCCGCGGGCACAGGCCGCACCTTCTCCGCCGAGGCCTTCAACAGCAGTGGCACCAAGCTGTACGCCGGTTCGGCCACCGACGTCACCATCCTGGCCAAGCAGACGACGGCCGTGTCCATCACGCTGCAGGAAGTCAGCCCGGCGGCGCCCTTCGCCAATGCCGCCCCCGTCATCTCCTCGCTGTCCGCCGCTCCCGGCACCGTCGAGCCCGGCGGCACGGTGACGCTCAATGCCTCCGCTTCCGATGCCAATCCAGGCGACACCCTCACCTATGCCTGGAGCGCGCCCTCGGGCACCTTCGCCCAGCCCTCCAGCCTCTCCACCACCTGGACGGCGCCGGCCTCCGCCGCCACCGTGCCCCTCACGTTGACGGTGACGGACGCCAAGGCCCTTCAGGGCAAGCTGACCTTCAACGTCAACGTCAACGCCGGCAAGGGGGATGCCACCGTCAATGCCTCTCTCAATACCTGGCCGCAGGTGAGCAACCTCTCCGCTACCTCCACCGCTCTGGAGGTGAATGAGTCCACCACCGTCTCCGCCACCGCTTCCGACAACGATGGCGACACCCTGGCCTACAGCTGGACGGCCTCCTGCGCTGGCACCTGGAGCAACCCCACCTCCGCCACCGCGCACTTCACCGCCACCGCGCTGCCCGGCGGCAGCACGTGCAACAACTGCAACCTCACCGTCACCGTCACCGACTCGCGCAACGGCCAGCCCATCGGCGGCCAGACGACGGGCACCCTCTCCATTTGCGTGGGCCCCAAGAGGACGGCCCTCTTCCCTCCCGATGTGGTCGAGACGTTCCAGTCCGCGGCCTCCGTCTCCGCCAACGGCACCGTCACCTTCCGGGTGAAGGCGGTGGACCCCCAGGGCAGCGCCATGAGTTTCTCCTGGGCCTCCACCACGGGCACCACGGGCACGCCCACCACCAGCGCCGGCTCCAGCGAGGTGGTGTGGACGGCGCCCTCCTGCACGCAGACGGGTGTTTCCCCCACCGTCACCGCCACCGTCTCCAATGCCCACGGCCTCTCGGCCTCCCAAGTGTTCTCCCTCTCCGGCCTGACGGCGTGCACGGGCAACCAGTGGGCAGCCGCGGGCTCCATGGCCTCGGCTCGCCACGCCCATAACGCCACCCTGCTCTCCTCCGGCAAGGTGCTCATCACGGGGGGATACGCCGATCCATATGGGAGCAGCCCCTTCGCTTCGGCGGAGGTGTACGACCCGGCCTCGGGCGCCTGGAGCGCCACCGCCTCCATGGCCACGCCTCGTGGTGAGCACACGGCGACGCTGCTGCCCAACGGCAAGGTGCTCGTCTCGGGGGGATTCAACGCCCTCGCTTCGGCGGAGGTGTACGACCCAGCCTCGGGCACCTGGAGCGCCACGGCCTCCATGCTCTCGGGTCGCCATGCGCATAGGGCGACGCTGCTGCCCAACGGCAAGGTGCTCGTCTCGGGGGGATGGAATCGCGGCGCCCTCACTTCGGCGGAGGTGTACGACCCGGCCTCGGGTACCTGGATCGCCACGGCCTTCATGACCTCGGCTCGCTGGGGACACACGACGACGCTGCTGCCCAACGGCAAGGTGCTCGTCTCGGGAGGGTCCACCAGTACGAATGGGAGTTCCTCCATCGCGG
>NZ_DASVWK010000739.1:0-7547 GCF_036389735.1 Archangium sp.
TTCCTTCTGAATGGCCTGCATCTGCTCATTCAGGTAGTACTCCTTCTGGGTCTTCTCCATCTGCTTCTTGACGCGGGTGCGGATCTTCTTCTCGACCTGCAGTATCTCGATCTCACCCTGCATCAGCTCGTAGAGCTTCTCGAGGCGCTTGGCGGGGCTCTCGGTCTCGAGCAGCGCCTGCTTGTCGTTGAGCTTGAGCGACAGGTGGGCGACGATGGTGTCGGCCAGCCGCGCCGGGTCATCGATGCTCGCCACCTGCATGAGCATCTCGGGCGGGATGCGCTTGTTGAGCTTGACGAAGGCCTCGAAGACCGAGTGCACGCTGCGCACGAGCGCCTCGAGCTCCACGGACTTCTCGCTCTGCTCCTCGACGTCCTCCACTTCCACCATGAAGAAGGCGTCGTTGGGCTGGAACTTCTTCACCTTGGCCCGGCGCACGCCCTCGACCAGCACCTTCACCGTGCCATCGGGCAGGGGGAGGAGCTGGATGACGTGGCCGATGGTGCCGAAGTGGAAGATGTCCTCTGGCGTCGGGTCATTCGTCTTGGCCTTCTTCTGGGCGGCCAGGAGGATGACGGCCTTGTCGTCGGGCCCCTTGTGGGCCATCGCGTCTTTCAGGGCCGCAATGGACTTCTCCCGGCCGACGAACAGCGGGACCACCATGTGCGGAAACACGATGATGTCCCGCAGCGGGAGGAGCGGAATCGTGCTCCCACGCTTCTGGGCATCCCTCTTGTCGTCTCGTCCGAAGAACATGTATTCGCCACCTGCCTGCTTGCCACCCGAGGTGACAAGCCCCTGGAAAGTTGCCCGCACGCACACTCAGAGTACGAACGGGTAAGACGGTCCTATAACACGGCCTCTTCGCCAGCCGTTCCCCGGGTGAAAGATGGGGAACGTTGGCCTGCAAGCAAGGGAACACCTTCGGGGCCATCGGGTGTCCGGTCGCTGCTTTAGCGGCCCCGCGAGGGGCTCGCACTGACTTCTAGCCTGTTCGCCTGGACGCTCATCACCTGGAAGAGGAAGGAGTAGAGGTCCACGCTGGACTCGATGGCCTTGGCCACCTGATCCGCCCCGCCATGGCCCGCGTTGGCCTCGATCCGCAGGAGCGCGGGCGCCTCGTGGCCCGCGTTCTGCACGGCGGCCACGAACTTCCGGGCATGGAGCGGATCCACCCGGTCATCGTGATCCGCGGCCATCATCAAGAGGGCCGGATAACGCACGCCTGCCCGCACCCGGTGATAGGGCGAGTAGTCGTGCAGCACCCGGAAGTCCTCGGGGTTCTCGGCCGAGCCGTACTCTGGAATCCACGTCTTGCCGCTGCCGAACAAGTGGTAGCGCACCATGTCCAGCAGGGGCACCGAGCACACCACCGCGCCGTAGAGCTCCGGTCGCTGGGTCATCGCCGCCCCCACCAGCAGGCCGCCGTTGCTGCCGCCGGAGATGGCCAGCTTCTCGGGCCGGGTATAGCCCTCGCGCACGAGGAACTCGGCCGCCGCGTGGAAGTCGTCGAAGACGTTCTGCTTTCGGTCCAGCCGCCCGGCCTCGTGCCAGGCCTTCCCATACTCACCGCCGCCGCGCAGGTTGGCCACCGCGTACACGCCCCCGGCGTCGAGCCAGGGGTAGATGCTCGAGCGGAACGACGGCAGCATGCTCACGTTGAAGCCGCCGTAGCCATAGAGGAGCACCGGGTTGGTGCCGTCCTTCTTCAGGTCCTCGCGGTGCACCAGGAAGAGAGGCACCCGCGTGCCGTCCTTGGAGTGGTAGAAGGCCTGTTCGACGGTGTAGCGCTCGGGGTGGATGGGCATCTCCACCCGTGCCCACAGCTCCACGCGCCCGGTGGTCACGGACGTCTTATAGACCTGCGGCGGCGTGCTGAAGGAGCTGAAGACGAACCACGCCTCGTCCCGGTCCTCCAACCCGTACAGATTGCTCGCCGCGCCCACGCCCGGCAGTTCCACGTTCCGCACTGGCTGGCCGTCGAGCGTCACCAGTCGGACGCGGGTGGTAGCGTCCTGGAGGTAGGCGAGCGCCAGGTGGCCGCCCACGATATTGATGCCCTGGAGCGCGGCCGTTGGATCCTCGGGGACGATCTCCTTCCACGCCGCGCGCTCGGGGGCGTCCGGGGACACCTTGAAGACGCGCTCCAGGGGGGCCCCCTCGTCGGTGAGGATGTAGAAGTGGTCCTCCCAGACGTCGGCCGAGTACTTGGCTCCCTCGCCCCTCATCAGCAGGCGGAAGTCCTTCTCCCCCACCCGCTTCCACCAGATGTCGTTCTCGCTCCAGCCGCGGGTGATGTAGACGAAGAGGTACTTCCCGTCCCGGCTGACGCCTCCGTTGAGGAACGTCTTCGGGTCTCCCGTGCGCGGGTGCACCACCGGGTCCGCCTTCGGATCCGTCCCCAGCCGGTGCAGACGCAGCTCGGTGTAGCCGGGCCGCTCGGCCACGGGGATGGACGGATCCGTGGGCAGCCACGCGTAATAGAAGGACTGGTTGTCCGGCGTCCAGCTCGGGGAGGCGTACTTGGCCCCCTCGATGACGTCCACCTCGGACCACTTGCCGGTGTCCACGTCCAGCACGTGGAGGATGGCCTCGTCCGCCGCGTTGGGCTTGCGCGTGAAGGCCAGCTTCCGCCCGTCCCACGAGGGCGCCCACAGGCCCAGCGACACCGTGCCGTCCGCGCTCCACGTGTTGGGGTCCAACAGCACCCGCTCCTCCCCCTTCTCCCCCTCGCGCCAGTAGAGGACCGCCTTCTCCTTGTCCTTGTGCGTGCGGACGTAGAAGTAGCGGTCTCCACGCACCGCCGGCGCGGACAGGGACTCCACGTAGAAGAGCTCGGTGAAGCGCCGCTTCAGCGCCTCGCGGCCGGGGTACTGGGCGAGCCGCTCCCGGGTGAAGGCATCCTGGGCCTTCATCCACGCCCGCACCTCGGGGGACTTCTCGTCCTCGAGCCAACGGTACGGATCCGCGACCTCCACCCCGTGCAGTGTGTCCACCACCGCCTCGGCCCGCGTGGCTGGGTAGTTCATCCGCGTCGTCTCCATGTGCTGAGAGCAGATAAGGCAACGCCCCCGTCCGTCCCACGAAAAAGGTGGGAGAGGCGGGGGCGTCCGTACGGTGCGGTGAAGCGGTGCGCGACTACGCGCTCTCCTTCTTCGGCTCCGTCTCCTTGTTGTCCTGGGAGTGGAGCACCACCGGCTCGCTCTTCTTGAGGATGACCTCCTCGGAGATCACCACCTCACGCGCCGTCTTGCGCGAGGGCAGCTCGTACATCACGTCCAGCATCGCGCTCTCCAGGATGGAGCGCAGGCCGCGCGCTCCCGCCTTGCGGCGGATGGCCTCCGAGGCAATCGCCTTGAGCGCCCCGTCCGTGAACTTCAGCGAGATGCCGTCCAGATCGAAGAGCTTCTTGTACTGCTTCGTCAGCGCGTTCTTCGGCTGGCTCAGGATGTTCACCAGCGAGGACTCGTCCAGCTCCTCGAGCGCCGTGACGATCGGCAGACGGCCGATGAACTCCGGAATCATGCCGAACTTCAGCAGGTCCTCCGGCTCCACGTGCTTGAGCAGCTCGGTGAGGTTGCGCTGCTTCTTGGACTGGATGTCCGCGCCGAAGCCCAGGCTGCGTCCGCCCAGGCGCCGCTCGATGACCTGCTCCAGCCCGCCGAAGGCGCCGCCGCAGATGAAGAGGATGTTCGTCGTGTCGACCTGGAGGAACTCCTGCTGCGGGTGCTTGCGGCCCCCCTTGGGCGGCACGTTGGCCACCGTGCCCTCGATGATCTTCAGCAGGGCCTGCTGCACGCCCTCGCCCGACACGTCGCGGGTGATGGAGGGGTTCTCCGACTTGCGGGCGATCTTGTCGATCTCGTCGATGTAGACGATGCCGCGCTGGGCCCGCTCGATGTCGTGGTCCGCCGCCTGGAGCAGGTTGACGATGATGTTCTCGACGTCCTCACCCACGTAGCCGGCCTCGGTGAGGCACGTGGCGTCCGCGATGGTGAAGGGCACGTTGAGGATGCGCGCGAGCGTCTGCGCCAGCAGCGTCTTGCCGCTGCCCGTGGGACCCAGCAGAAGGATGTTGCTCTTCTGCAGTTCCACATCGTCCATCTGGACCTTGGTCTCGATGCGCTTGTAGTGGTTGTGCACCGCCACCGAGAGGACCTTCTTGGCCCGCTCCTGGCCAATCACGTACTCGTCGAGGATGGCCTTGATCTCACTGGGCCGCGGAATCCGCAGCTTGGTGTCCTTGGTCTCCTCGCGGTCGATCTCCTCCGCGATGATGTCGTTGCACAGCCCGATGCACTCGTCGCAGATGTAGACCGTCGGTCCCGCGATGAGCTTCTTCACCTCTTTCTGCGATTTTCCGCAGAAGGAACAGCAGAGGGACTGGTTGTCTCGCTTCTCCACGTTCTTTCCCGCCATGTATGCCCTCGCTGCGACTGCCTGAGGGTGCGCTCCCCAACCGGCCCGCTCCCCTTGCCCACAGTCAATCTAGTCAGCCCCCATCCGGGGCGTCCACGCACCTGAGGGGTACTTAACACCCCAAAAAATCTGGCGCAGAAAGCAGAAGCCGGAGACGCGGTGCAGCATTCCCCGCGACTCCGGCTCGGATACCCCGTGTGCGGGGGGTGTTACTTGCGCTCGCCCGGAGGAGCCAGGACCTTCCGGGGAATCTGCACCTCATCGAGGATGCCGTAGGCCTTGGCCTCGGTGGCCCCCATGAAGAAGTCGCGATCCGTGTCCTTCTCGACACGCTCGATCGACTGGCCGGTGTGCTTGACGATGAGTTCGTTGAGCTTGGCCCGCATCCGGAGGATTTCCTTGGCCTGGATCTCGATGTCCGTGGCCTGGCCGCGCACCCCGCCCAGGGGCTGGTGAATCATGATGCGCGAGCTGGGCAGGGCGTAGCGCTTGCCCTTGGCCCCGGCCAGCAGCAGCACGGCCCCCATGGAGGCCGCCTGCCCCACGCAGATGGTGGACACGTTGGGCTTGACGTACTGCATGGTGTCGTAGATGGCGAGACCCGCCGTCACCGACCCACCGGGCGAGTTGATGTAGAGGTTGATGTCCTTGTCCGGGTCCTCGGACTCCAGGAACAGGAGCTGGGCGACGATGACGTTGGCCACGTCATCGTCGATCTCCGTTCCCAGCATGACGATCCGGTCCTTGAGGAGCCGGCTGTAGATGTCATACGAGCGCTCCCCACGGTGGGTCTGCTCGATGACGTAGGGAACGGGCATGAAGGGCATGACAACCTCGCGAAGGGTCCGAAGGAGTAAACCGCCTTAGGAATACTTCGCCTGACCCTTCAGGAATTCAATCGTCTTTTCTTCGCGAAGTCGGAGGCTCAACCCCTGACGCTCCTCCGGGCCCTTGAAGTACTTGCGGACGACGGAGACGTCCTGCTTGGCCTCCTTGGCCAGCTCCTCGATCTTCTTCTCCACGTCCTCGGGGGAGGCCTGGATGTTCTCCTTTTGAGCAATGGCCTCGATGAGAAGCGCGCCCTTGACCTCCTGGAGGGCCTCCTCACGCAGGTCCTCGCGCAGCCGGGCGAAGTCCAGATTCAGACGGCGGGGGTCCATGCCCATGCGGGCCATGGCGCGCAGCCGGTTCTCCAGCATGTTGTCGATGGTGCGCTCCACCATGGACTTGGGCACCTCGAAGGCGTTGCGCTCGATGAGGGCCTTGATGATGGCGGTGCGCTCCTCGTTCTGGGCCTTGCTGCGCTTGCCCAGCTCCAGATCCGCGCGCAGCTTCCCGCGCAGCTCCTCGAGCGACTGGGCCTCGTTCGTCTCCTTGGCGAAGTCGTCGTTGAGCTCGGGGACGACCTTCTTCTTCAGGCCCTTGACGGTGAACTTGAAGCGGGCCGTCTTGCCCTTGACGTCCTCCACCCGGTAGTCGGCGGGGAAGGCGTAGTCGATCTCCTTGGTGTCGCCCACCTTGGCGCCCTCGAGGGCGGCCACGTTGGACTCCACCAGCTCACCGGGGGCCAGCTCCACGGTGACGCCATCGGCCTTGCTGCCGGCGAAGGCATTGCCGTCCACGGTGGCCTCGTAGTCCACGGTGGCGAAGTCACCGGCCTGGGCCACGTCGCGCCCCTCCACCGGCTCCAGCCGGGCCATGTTCTGGCGCAGTTCCTCCAGGCGGGCGTCCACGTCCTTGTCCTCGACGGCCGTGTCGGTGCGCGTGAGCGGCAGGCCCTGGTAGTCCTTGGCCTCCACCTTGGGCTTCACCTCGACGCGGGCCTCGAAGGAGAAGGGCGCGTCGGCCTTGAGGCCCGAGTTGTTCGTCACCTGGGGCGGAGCCACGGCATCCACCTTGTGCTCACGCGCGGCCTCCTGCCAGGCGTTCTGCATCACGCGCTGGATGACCTCGTCCTCCACCTGCTCCCGGTAGCGCTGCTCGAGGATGCGGCGGGGCACCTTGCCCTGCCGGAAGCCGGGCAGCTTCACCTGCTTGCTCAGCGCGGTGTACGCGCGGGTCAGCTCCTCGGCCACGCGGGCGTTCTCGACCTCGATGGAGAGCTTCTTCTCGATGGGAGAGAGCTCCTCGACCTGGACCTTCATGGGATGCCTCGCTCGCGCCGGACGTGCCTGGGACGTCGGCGTGTCGGATGGGTGAAGAAGTGAAGACGTGGGACGTGCGCCTTTAGGAGATAGGTCCGGTCCGGTCAACGCGAAATGGCCGGAATGGGCGAGGAGGGACTCGAACCCTCACACCTTGCGGTACCAGATCCTAAGTCTGGCGCGTCTACCAGTTTCGCCACCCGCCCGGGCGCTCACCCTGCGTTCTACCTCGAAAACCGGGAGCCGGCGCAGGCGAATCCAGGACCCCAAAAAGACAGCGGGGCCCTTCCATTTCTGGAAGGGCCCCGGCCTTGAGAGCGGAGGGAATCGAACCCACAACCTATGGATTAAGAGTCCATTGCTCTACCAATTGAGCTACGCTCCCGACTCTTTTTCGCCGCCGCGGTTCGTCACCGCGTCGTCGATGGGGCGGCTTGTATAGGGCACCGCCGTCCACGTCAAATGCTTTTTTTCGTACGCCTTCGCAACCCCGCTGACACCGCCTCCTGACGCCTGCCTGCCCTCCGGCCGGGCCTGGACGGGCGTTCAGTAAAAGGGATGCGAACGCCCCTCTTCCCGGGTTGAATTGTACTCAACTCGCGGGCGGACGGAGGTCGTTCGCCCTTTTCGCAGGGAAGGCAGAAGCGGCATGGAAGCACACAACAAGGCGGAGAGCGCGTCGAGCCAGTGGAGCCACGAGCGCGTGGAGCTCATCAAGCGGACCATCTGCCCCCGGGGCATCGGGGAGGACGAGTTCGCCCTCTTCATCGAGCAGTGCAAACGCTCGGGGTTGGATCCGTTGCTGAAAGAGGCCTTCTGCGTGGCCCGCCGGCAGAACGCGGGCAACCGGGACAAGCCCAATTGGGTGACGCGCTACGAGTTCCAGCCCTCGGAGGCGGGGATGCTGGCGCGCGCGGAGCGCTTCCCGGACTTCAAGGGCATCCAGGCGAGTGCGGTGTACGCCGAGGATGAGATCATCGTGGA
>NZ_DASVWK010000740.1:0-3542 GCF_036389735.1 Archangium sp.
GGAGATTTCCGTCCCCATGAGCGTGCGGAACACCCCTCGCACGTACTCGGTGAAGTCCGGGGCCTGCCGGCCCATGACCTTGAAGGTGTAGACGGTGGGGTACTCGATGAGGGGCTTCTTCTCCTCGCCCTCACCGGTCACCTGGGTCGCTCCGTCTCCCATTCCGTCTGCACTCATGACCGCTTCCTCGTACGGCGCAGGGGGCTAGAGGAGGTTGGCCGCGAGCTCGGCCAGGGCGCTGCGCTCGCCCTTCGCCATGGTGATGTGGCCCGCGATCTTCTCGTTCTTGAACCGATTGACCACGTGAACGAGTCCGTTGCTGGTCGCGTCCACGTAGGGGTTGTCTATCTGGAACGGGTCCCCCGTGAGAATGATTTTCGTGTTGTCGCCCACGCGGGTGATGATCGTCTTCACCTCGTGAGGGGTGAGGTTCTGGGCCTCGTCGATGATGATGTACTGGTTGGGGATGGAGCGCCCGCGGATGTAGGTGAGCGCCTCGATCTCCATCAGCCCCAGGTCCAGCAGCTCGTGGTAGCCCCGGCCGGCCTTCTTGTCGGCGCGGCTGAGGTTCATGAGGAACTCGACGTTGTCGAAGATGGGCTGCATCCAGGGGTTCATCTTCTCTTCGAGGGTGCCCGGCAGGTAGCCGATGTCCCGACCGAGCGGGAAGACGGGCCGGCTGACGAGCAGCTTCTGGTAGGTCCCCTCCTCGGTCACCTTGTGGAGCCCCGCGGCGATGGCGAGCAGCGTCTTGCCCGTACCCGCCTTGCCCACGATGGTGACGAGCTTGATCTCGTCGTTCATGAGGAGATCGAGCGCGAAGCTCTGCTCCATGTTGCGCGGGCGGATGCCCCAGACTCCCTCGCTCTTCATGCCGCGCAGCAGCGGCACCACCCGACCCTTGGCTGCGTTGAAGCGGCCCATGGCGGTGTGGGACTCGGGGTTGGACTCATCCTTGAGCAGGATGAACTGGTGCGGCGAGAGCTTGTCCTGGCCGGAGAGTTCCACCTCTCCACCCGGCTTGTACATCTGGTCGACCATCTCGCGAGGCACCAGGCGCTCGGAGAAGCCGGTGTAGAGCTCGGTGATCTCCACCCGCTCGGCGTCATAGTCCTCGGCGATGAGGCCCAGGGCGTCCGCGCGGATGCGCAGGTTGGTGTCCTTGGTGATGAAGACGGCCGGCGACTGGGGCTCGCGCTCCATCATGTCGATGGCCACCGAGAGGATTCGGTTGTCCATCAGGTTGCTGTCCGCCATGGACAGCGGCGGAGCCCTCTCGGTGAAGCACACCCGCAGCAGACCGCCACCGGGCAGGCGCACGCCGTCCTTCAGCGAGCCCTCCTCGCGAAACGCGTCCAGGTAGCGCGCCACCAGGCGCGCGTTGCGGCCCAGCTCGGAGAGATCGCGCTTGAATTGGTCGATCTCCTCGATGACGTAGATGGGGATGATGACGTTGTGCTCTTTGAACGTGTACAGAGAGCGCGGGTCATGGAGGAGGACGTTGGTGTCGAGGATGAAGTTCTTTCGCATCGTGTGGAGCGCGACCTCGAAGTGGGTGCGACCGCAGGAACCGACCGTGCGACGGGACGCCGACTGAAGAACCGCTGCGACGCCTGACTGACTGACTGCCAACCCGAATATAGGGCGGTCTTTTCACGCGGACAGTCTTCGGGGCCTACTTGATGTGTAACGCGCACCGTCACGCGGGGAGTCCCACGAGACCCCTGATCCGTGGATCACTGGATCCCTTCCCTGCCCGGCCCTCCAGCCCCTCCGGATGTCCTCGGGGCGACACCTCAAGGGCACCTCGGCGGGCTGGCACCCGAGGACACACCCGTGGCTACACGTAACGAATCTGAACGATCGTGTACTCAATCTCCCCGCGAGGACGGATCACCTCGACCGAGTCCCCCACCTTCTTGCGCAGCAGGGCGCGCGCGATGGGTGACTCCACGCTGATGCGGCCCCCCGCGGTGTCGATCTCGTCCGAGCCGACGATCTGATAGGTCACCCGGGCGCCGTCCTCGTCCTCGAGGGAAACGGTGGCGCCGAAGAAGACGCGCTCCGGGTCGGTCTGCTCCGAGGGGTCCACGATGGTGGCGGTGTCCAGGCGCTTCTGGAGGAAGCGGATGCGCCGGTCGATCTCCCGGAGGCGCTTCTTGCCGTAGATATACTCGGCGTTCTCGGAGCGGTCGCCCTGGGCGGCGGCGGCGGACACCTCGGCGGTGACCTTGGGGCGCTCCTCGTTGAGCAGGCGCAGCAGCTCCTTGTGCATGCGCTCGGCTCCCGAGCGGGTGAGATAGCGGCGGTGGCCGGACGAGCCCTTCTCCTCCTCCTCCTCGTCCCCACCTTCCAGTTCCAGCTCGTCGTTCTCCTCGGGGGCTTCCTGGGAAGCCTGGACGTCTCGACGCATGGCCCTTTTATAGCGCGGCGCCGGCCCATTGACCGGTGGCCGTCAGGAACAGGGGGGCTGAATCGCCAGTAGAAGTCGGAAAGAAGTGCTGGTAGACAGCGCGCGAACGCCCAGGGGTTGCTAAAATCCAGCGGGCGGCCAAAAAAGAATAGTGCGAGTCGCTAGCTCAGCTGGTAGAGCACCGGCCTTTTAAGCCGAGGGTCGGGGGTTCGAGCCCCCCGCGACTCACAGAGGTCCCCGTCGTCTAGAGGCCCAGGACGCTGGCCTTTCAAGCCGGTAACACGGGTTCGAATCCCGTCGGGGACACATAGAAGCAGAGGAAAACACGGGGTTGGACGGTCAAACCGTCCAGCCCCGTCCGTTTTCGTCCACCCAAGTTGCGTTAGAAGTGCGTTAGGCCGGAGCGGTGCAAGCGGTCCCCCCGGCGCGCTCGTTCGTGGCTATCGGGGCACGCGGCCATACTCCAAACGGCCTCGCCGGGACCCGCCAGGTCCTAGCTCCAACGGAGGGCCCGGCCATGCGTCTCCAAGCGTGCATCGCACTTCTGCTCTATGTCTCAGGCTGCGCCACGTCAGCACCCACCCCAACAGAGCCAGCGGCCCGGAACACGCGGCTTGCCAACCTCCAGCGAGCGGCGACGCTGCCCTGGACGGACGGAGGACGTTGCGCCGTCCAGGAGGCTTCCGAGTCCTGGCCCGTGCTGGCGGAGCGGTGCTTTCCTGCCCTCGACCATGACCGGATCGAGTTTCACGACACCACGGGAAGATGCGCGGTTGCCTCCGCTCGTGCCGCTGCCGTGGGGCTCGGGGTCTGCGTGCTGGCAGCACCGGAGATCGTCGTGGGAGCGGTGGTCGTCGCGGGCGTGGTGGTGGTGGGCTTCGCCATCAAAGAGGCCCTGGATGCGTATGCACTGGATAGGGGCCGCCCCGAGGTAAGGCCCGTGCCTGAAACAGCGCCCGCCCCGCAGAAACCCTCGCCGAAAAAAAGGCCCAAGCCGGAGCCAAAAGGGCCGGATTTTCCTCCTCTGGAGCCACCCGAAGTCACGGAGCGAGATCGCCCCAAGTGCGAGCCCATACCGGAACCGCACGCGGGCAAGGATGACGCGCATAACAAGTGCGCCGATCAGTTT
>NZ_DASVWK010000741.1:0-5388 GCF_036389735.1 Archangium sp.
TTGCGCTTGGACTCGGGGGTCAGCTTCGCCCTGTCCCCGACCAGCACCAGCGTCACGCGCAGGCCCTCGGAGAGGAGGAAGCGCGCCGCCACCAGCCCGTCTCCCCCGTTGTTCCCAGGCCCGCACACCACCACGTACCGCCCGCCCGGGACGCCCAGCTCCCGTGCGACCTTCGCCAGCACCCTGCCGGCGTTCTCCATCAGCAGCGGCGAGGGCATGCCGAAACGGGACTCGGCGGCTTGATCGGCCGCGCGCATCCTCGCGGCGGTGAGGGCACGGCGCATGGCTCAGCTCCTGTCCTGGAGGATGACCGTCGCGGCGGCGACCCCCGCGTCATGGGTGAGCGCGAGGAAGGCCTCCGCGCGCCGCTTCTCCATCTCCGCGAGCGCCACGCCCGAGAGGCGGAAGCGGGGCGGGCCCCCCTCGCGCACCACCTCCATGTCCTGCCAGGTGAGGCCCGGCGGCGCGCCCAGCGCCTTGACCAGGGCCTCCTTGGCGGCGAAGCGGGCCGCGTAGGCGCTCGCCGCGTCCGAGCGTGCACCGCACAGGGCCCGCTCGGCCTCCGTGTACACCCGGGCCAGGAAGCGCTCGGCGCGCGGCCCCTCGAGGATGCGCTGGATGCGCGCCACCGAGCAGATGTCCATCCCCAGTCCGAGGATTGCCATGGCGCCCTACCTCGGGTTGCGCATCAGCTCCAACATCTCCCGCACCGCCCGCTCGAAGCCCACCAGCACCGCGCGGCCGACGATGGAGTGCCCGATGTTCAGCTCGTCGATCTCCTCGATGCGCGCGATGGGATGCACGTTGTCGTAGTTGAGCCCGTGGCCCGCCGCCACGCTCATGCCCAGCTTCGCCGCCACCTTCGCCGCGTCGACGATCCGGCTCAACTCCCGCGCCCGCTCGCGCTCGTTGCGCGCCTCGCAGTAGCGCCCGGTGTGCAGCTCGATCCGGTCCGCGTTCACCTTGTGCGACGCCCGCACCTGGTCCAGGTCCGGATCGATGAACAGCGAGACGGTGATCTCCCCGTCCTTGAGGTTCTTGATGATCTTCGCGATGGGCTCTCGCTGCCCGGCCACGTCGAGCCCGCCCTCGGTGGTGAGCTCCTCGCGCCGCTCGGGCACCAGCGTCACCACGTCCGGCTTGTACTCGTAGGCGATCTTCACCATGTCCTGGGTGGCCGCCATCTCCAGGTTGAGCAGCGTCTGGACGGTCTCGCGCAGGATGCGCAGGTCGCGATCCTGGATGTGACGCCGATCCTCCCGGAGGTGGATGGTGATCTGCCCCGCGCCGGCCAGCTCGGCGAGCGCCGCGGCCGTCACCGGATCCGGATACGTGGTGCGCCGCGCCTGACGCAGCGTCGCCACGTGGTCCACATTCACACCCAGTCGCTGTCCCATCTCGGCCGCTCTCCTGAAAGACTCGGCCCTTCTATTGGCGGCCAGCGACCGGATGTCAACCGTTGAGCGTCAACCGTTGAGCGCCTTGGAGAGCGCCTCGACGATCTCCCGGGCGTACTGCTCGTTGCGCGTGGCGTCGATGCCCTCGATGAGGACGCGGGCCTTGGGCTCGGTACCGGAGAAGCGCACCAGCACCCGGCCCTCCTTGCCCAGCTTCTTCTCCACGTCCTGGATGGCCCGCATCACGGTGGGCAGCTCGCCCAGCTCGCGCTTCTGCTTCACCACCACGTTGACGAGCGTCTGCGGCACCGGCTCGAAGATGGAGGCCAGCTCGCTCACGGGCTTCTGCTGGCGGCACATGACGGCCAGCAGCTGGAGCGCCGCCAGGGTGCCATCGCCCGTGGTGCTCTGGTCCAGGAAGATGAGGTGGCCGCTCTGCTCGCCACCGATGTTGTAGCCGTTGCGGCGCATCTCCTCGACGACGTAGCGGTCACCCACCTTGGTGCGGACCACCTTGACGCCCCAGCGCGCCACCGCCCGCTCCAGGCCGATGTTGCTCATCACCGTGGACACGAGCGTCTTCTTCTTCAGCTCCTTGCGGGTGACGAGCTCGCCGGTGCAGATGGCCATGATGGCGTCGCCATCCACCACCTTGCCCTTCTCGTCCACGACGATGAGGCGGTCCGCGTCACCGTCCAGCGCGATGCCGACGTTCGCCCCGTACTTCACCACCGCGCGCGCCAGGTTCTCCGGGTAGAGCGCGCCGCACTTGTGGTTGATGTTCTTGCCGTCCGGCTGCACGCCCAGGGTGATGACCTTGGCGCCCAGCTCCTCCAGCACCGCGGGGGCCGTCTTGTAGGCGGCGCCGTTGGCGCAGTCGATGACGACGGTCATCCCCTCCAGCGTCAGCTCGCGGGGGAAGGTCGTCTTGAGGAAGACGATGTAGCGGCCGCGCGCGTCCTCCAGGCGGAAGGCCCGGCCAATCTTGGTCGCGGTGGGGCGGATGGAGTCGATGGCGCCGCTGGCCACCAGCTCCTCGATCTTCGCCTCCGTCTCGTCCGGCAGCTTGAAGCCGTCGCGCCAGAAGAACTTGATGCCGTTGTCCTGGTACGGGTTGTGGGAGGCCGAGATGACGGCGCCCGCGTCCGCGCGCATGGAGGTGGTGAGGTTGGCGATGCCCGGAGTGGGCAGCGGTCCCACCAGGTCCACGTCCACGCCCATGGAGGTGAGGCCGGCGGCGAGCGCCTGCTCGAGCATGTAGCCGGACAGTCGCGTGTCCTTGCCGATGATGACGCGGTGCCGGTGAGGCCCGTTGCGGATGAGGTGCGCGAGTGCTCGGCCCAGCTGCATCGCGACTTCCGCCGTCATCGGATAGACGTTGGCGACGCCGCGAACGCCATCGGTGCCGAACAGCCGCTGCGACGCCCTCTCTTCCTTCGGGGGCATGTTCATCCTGTAGGCCATAGTGTGCCGCTCCACCTTTCCCTGGCCGGCCGAAGCCGGACCGCCGACGCCGAGGGCTTATACCCTGCCCTCCACAGAGGCCGAAGCTAGGGAGTTGGAGCTCCCTGGACAAGCTTGCGGCCAGTCAGCCTGCTCCTCCCCGTGGAAGGTCGGCCCTAGGCGCACATTCCCCCTGAAGGGGATACTCCTTCACCCGCGCACCTTCCCCGACCGGTAGAGGGCCCCACCCTCCAGGGCCGAGCGCACGGCGTCCGCCACCGCGAGCGCGTCGCGCACCTCGGCCACGTCGTGCACGCGCACGAAGTCCGTGTCCCCCGCCGCTGCCATCACCGCCACGGAGCCCAGCGTCGCCGCCAGCCGCTCGTCCGCCGGCTTGCCCCCCGCGAGCCGCCCGAGGAAGGACTTGCGGCTGGTGCCCACCAGCACCGGCAGCCCCAGCACGCGCAGCTCGCCCAGCCGCCGCAGCAGGAAGAGGTTGTGCCCGAGCGTCTTGCCGAAGCCGATGCCCGGATCCACCAGCACGCGCTCGCGCCGCACGCCCGCGGCCACCGCCCGTGCCACGCCCTCCTCCAGGAAGGCCAGCACCTCGTCCACCACGTCCTCGTAGTGGGGCTCCTTCTGCATCGTCTCCGGGGTGCCCTGGATGTGCATGAGGCAGCAGGCCGCCCCCGCCTCGGCCACCACGCGCGGCAGCTCCATGTCGAAGTGGAAGCCGCTGATGTCGTTGATGAGCACCGCGCCGGCCTTCAACGCCTCGCGGGCCACCGCCGCCTTGGTGGTGTCCACCGAGAGGGGCACGTCCGTGCGGGCCCGCAGGCCCTCGAGGACGGGAAGGACGCGGGCCAGCTCCTCCTCGGCGGACACGGGCGGCGAGCCCGGCCGGGTGGACTCACCGCCCACGTCCAGCACGTCCGCTCCCGCCTCGGCCAACCGCAGCCCGTGGGCCACGGCCGCCTCGGTGCCGAAGTACCGCCCGCCGTCCGAGAAGCTGTCCGGCGTCACATTCACCACGCCCATGACATGGGTACGCGCGCCGAAGGCGAAGGTGCGCCCACCCAGCACCAGCTCGGCCGGCGGCGCGGAAAGCTCCAGCACACGCGCCAGGGCCCCGGCCAGCTCCGCCAGCTCCGGCTGGTCCTTCGCGGCGGCCACCACGCGCTCGAACTGCTCCTTGCGGCCGGAGAGCAGGCCCGTACCGGGCCGGAGGCGCTGGTCGCCCGCCACCCAGGAGGGGAACTCCTCGCGCCCGGGAGAGGTGGAGGCCGCGAAGAGGCTGGCGAGGAAGCGGCCCTGCTCGCGCCCCAGGCCAGTGAGCAGCACGTGCAGCGCGGGCAGCTTCTCCAGCAGGTACTCGCGGGCGGGGGTGGGCAGCCCCATGCGGAGAAAAGCCGGCTCGAGGTCGGCGGGACGGTCGACGCGGACGGGGCGGGCGCGAATCATGTCGGGTCGGCTCCGGGGGCGAAAAGCAGAAGGGCCCTCCCCACGTGAGTGGAGAGGGCCCGGGTTCTACACGGAAGCGAAGTTCAGGCTACGCCTTGTTCGGCTCCATGTTGGGGAGCCCCTCGAGCGCGTCGAGGATCTTCCGCTTGTCCTTCTTCTCGGTGGACTTCGGAGGCGGGGCGGAGACGCGGGGAGCCGGGCGCTCACGGGTGAGCTGACCCCCCTGGAGGAGGATGTTGACGTCCTCGGCATCCAGCGTCTCGTACTCCACCAGTGCATCGGCCACGCGCTTGAGGCCCTCGAGGTGCTCGGTCAGCACCCGCTTGCCGTTCTCGTAGCAGCTCATCACGATGCTGCGCACCTCGGCGTCGATCTGCCGCGCGGTGTCCTCGGAGTAGTCCTTGGCCGAGTTGAAGTCGCGGCCCAGGAACACCTCACCGTCGCTCTTGCCGAAGGCCAGGGGCCCCATCTTCTCGCTCATGCCCCAGCGGCACACCATGGCGCGCGCCGTCTCGGTGGCGCGCTCGATGTCGTTGGAGGCTCCGGAGCTCATCTCGTTGTAGATGAGTTCCTCGGCGATGCGGCCGCCCATGGCCATGGTGATCTGGTCGAGGATCTGCTTCTTGTACCCGTTGACCTTGTCCTCGGTGGGCAGGCTCCAGGTGAGACCCAGGGCCTGACCGCGCGGGATGATGGTGACCTTGTGGAGCGGATCGCAGCCAGGCAGCAGCTTGGCGATGAGCGCGTGGCCGGCCTCGTGGACGGCGGTGTTGCGCTTCTCCTTCTCGGTCATGATCATGGACTTGCGCTCCGGGCCCATGAAGACCTTGTCCTTGGCCTGCTCGAAGTCGCTGAGGTCCACGCGCTCCTTGTTCTGACGCGCGGCCATGAGGGCCGACTCGTTGACCAGGTTCTCCAGGTCCGCGCCCGTCATGCCCGGCGTACCGCGGGCGATGACCTCGAGCTCCACCTCGGGAGCCAGCGGCACGCGGCGGGTGTGCACCTTGAGCACGCCCAGGCGGCCCTTCAGGTCGGGACGGGGCACCACGATGCGCCGGTCGAAGCGACCCGGGCGCTGGAGCGCGGG
>NZ_DASVWK010000742.1:0-7042 GCF_036389735.1 Archangium sp.
CTCCAGGAGTGGATCTACCCGGGCGAGAAGCGCCGGGTGTTCATCACGGATGGACTGGTGAGCCGCGTCCAGGAGGGCCCCGCGCCCGCCGCGGCGAAGCAGCCCTAGCGGCGACGGCGACCCCCGCCGCCACCACCACCCCCGCCACCACCGCGACGCTTGCCTCCACCCCCACCGCCCCGCCCCGCCTGGGCCTCGCCCGGGCGGGTGAGGCGCGGCAGCTCCCCGACCATGACGGGGTAGTAGTCGCCGGCCAACAGCGCGGCCACGAGCTGCTCCTGCGTCTGGATGGGCTTCTTGAAGAAGGTGGCGCCGAAGCCCACCTCGTCCAGCGAGCCCCGGGCGTCACTGCCGCCCGTGCAGGGCAGCTTGAGGACCTCGGCGGCCTCCACGGCCTGGTCGTTGGACGTCTGCTTCACCCGGGCGTTGTAGCCCTCCACGGCGCATAACACCCCGCCCAGCGAGCGGACATAGTCCATCGCCGGGTTGGGGGTGTCGCGGTCGAACGGCCGGGCCGCCACGATGGCCGCTCCGAGCGAGCGCACCTTCGGCAGGCACTCGGCGGCGCTCCAGGGCTTCTCGCGGTTGCTGCCCCACATCTGTACCGGCTCGGGCGCCCGTTCCGGCTTCGGGAAGAAGCACAGGTACTGACCCCGGTCCGTGACGAGCTCCAGCCCGACGAAGACCTTCACCTTGGATTTGGCGCCAATCTCGAACAGCTCGTCACAGCCGTCCTGGGTATTGGTCTCCGTGAAGGCCACGCCGTCCAGACCGAACATCGCGGCCCGGTCCAGGACCGCGCGCGGTTCCAGGTTGCAGCCCTTGGAGAGGTAGGAATGCGCGTGCAGATCGATGAGCATGGGCGCCGCTCCCTAACAGGCTCCCGTGGGAGCTGTCGAGCCTCGGCGCACCGCCCGCCGCCGGAATCAGGCGAACGCGTACCCCTGGAGGCCCGTCGGTTTCGACTGGCCGTTGCGCTCCTCGTGGGTGCGGATGAGATAGCCCATCAGCATCAGCGAGGAGGTGTTCTCCAGCACCCGAGAAGGATCCTTGGAGATGAGGTTGGCGCTGTAGTTGAGGAAGAACTGGGCGAGGTCCTCGCCAGCCTCCTTCACGATGAGCGCGTTGAGCGCGGCGGGATCCATCGTCCGGATCTCATTGATGAAGTCCACCGCCAGGTCCTTCTTGGTCTTCACGTCCACAGGCCGTCCCCCTTCGCCCTTCCCCGTCCCCGAGGGCCCGTCCCCCGGGCTGCTACTCCAGCGACCCGGTGAATCTAGGCACGTCCTACACGGTGAAAACCCCCATCCTCTAGAGGTAAGGTTTTTTGACACCTGTGAAGAGCGGGAGATAACCTCCTGGACAGACAGTAAAAAACCAACCGCAAGGAGTGGAAGGCGATGTTCACGGGCGTGAAGGTATTCTCCGCGACGAAGGCGAAGGAGCGTGAGGAGCTGGGGGAGAACGTGACCCGCTGGCTGCGCAGCAACTCGGATCTGGAGATCGTCGATCGGGTCGTGGCCCAGTCGAGCGACAACGAGTTCCACTGCTACACGCTGGTCCTCTTCTACAAGCACAAGTCCCAGCAGTAGTCCGTTCCTCGCGGACGGAGTATTCGCGGGCGTGGCTCCGCCGGGTCTCCCAGGCCCGGGCGTCGAGCGCGCCCGACCCTTCTGTCGCACGGCCCCTCGGCCGCCCCGTGGTGCCTCGCCTATGAGCGCTCAAGACTGGCGCCCTCAACTCACCACCATTGATGATCCCATCGCCGAGGATCACTGGTCCCACACCACGAAAGAGGGAGAGACCCGGGTCGTCAGGCTCGTGGTCGGTCGTCCGCAACCACTCCCAGGTGAAGCCGATAGGGCTTGGTTCTGCCCGCTCTCCATTGAGGGCTACCTCCCCGGCATCAAGTGCGTCATGGGAGTCGGCCCCGTGGATGCGCTCATGAACGCCATGACGCTCGTGCGGAGGTTCTTCGAGGAGCACGCCGACGTCACGCCCAGGGCGGGAGAACTGCCCGGGCAGGACTAATGGCATGCAGGCGCATGCCCCTCCAGCGCTCGCCTGCCCGCTCGTATGAAGGAGGCACCGGGCGAGGGAGCAGCCCTTCCCACCGGGTGTGCGTCCTGCGGCGCCGTTCCTAACGTTCTCGGGCCAACGGGTCGGACGCGCGGAGCGTTCGGCATCAACGCAGAGTGAAAGACAGCGCCCGGGCATCGCGGCGCGGGGACCTATAAGGGGCCGCCTGCATTTATGAGCGAGCGAATCGGTAGCACGGTCATCGAGAACGTCCGGCCACAACTGGACGCCGGTCGATGGCCGGTCAAGCGCGTCGAGGGCGAGTCCCTCACGGTCAAGGCCGACATCTTCAAGGAGGGCCACGACATCCTGGTGGCCGTGGTGCGCTGGAGGCAATCCGCCCCCAAGGAGCAGACGACGGAGTGGGCCGAGGTGCCCATGGTCTCCAAGGGCAATGACCTCTGGGAGGCCAGCTTTCCGCTCACGCGCAACGGCCGCTACGAGTTCACCGTCGAGGCCTGGCCGGACCTCTTCGCCACCTGGGTGACGGAGATCAAGCGCAAGGTGGACGTGGGCCGGGACGTGAAGAGCGAGCTGCTCGAGGGCGCCGCCATGCTCCGGGGCCACGCCGAGCGCGCCCAGAAGGCCGGCGGCGCCGAGGAGGCCAAACGGTTCACCGAGGCCGCCGCGCGCTTCGAGAAGGGCATGAGCCCCGACGCCATCGCCACGGCGATGGATCCGGGCCTGACGCTGGCGGCCTCCAGGTACGCGGACCGCGCCCTCGCCACCCGGTACGAGCGCGTCCTCGAGGTCTTCGTGGACCGGGACAAGGCGCGCTACGGCTCCTGGTACGAGTTCTTCCCGCGCTCGGTGCTGCGCGACGGCCGCACCCACGGCACCTTCCGGGACGCCGAGAAGTGGCTCCCGTACGTGCAGTCCCTGGGCTTCGACGTCATCTACCTGCCGCCCATCCACCCCATCGGCCGCACGGCGCGCAAGGGCAAGAACAACAGCCTCACCGCGGGCCCCGAGGACGTGGGCAGCCCGTGGGCCATCGGCGCCACCGAGGGCGGTCACAAGGCGGTGCACCCCGCGCTCGGCACGCTGGAGGACTTCAAGAGCTTCGTCCGGGCCGCCAACGGGCTGGGCATCGAAATCGCCCTGGACATCGCCTTCCAGTGCTCGCCGGACCACCCCTATGTGAAGGAACACCCGGAGTGGTTCCAGCACCGGCCGGACGGCACCATCAAGACGGCCGAGAATCCGCCCAAGCGCTACGAGGACATCGTCAACTTCGACTGGCTGGGGCCCGGGCGCAAGACGCTGTGGCCGGAGCTGCTCTCGGTGGTGATGCACTGGGTGGAGCAGGGCGTGCGCATCTTCCGCGTGGACAACCCGCACACCAAGCCCCTGCCCTTCTGGGCCTGGCTCATCCGCGAGGTGCACTCCGTCCGCCCGGACATCGTCTTCCTCTCGGAGGCCTTCACCCGCCCCAAGGTGATGAAGGCCCTGGCCAAGCTGGGCTTCCAGCAGTCGTACTCCTACTTCACCTGGCGCAACTTCAAGCAGGAGATGGAGGAGTACCTCACGGAAGTCTGCAACCCGCCCGTCTCCGACTACATGCGCGTCAACCTCTGGCCCAACACGCCGGACATCCTCCCCGAGTTCCTCCAGCGCAGCGGGCCCGCCGGCTTCCGGCTGCGCGCCGCCATGGCCGCCACGCTCTCCAGCGTCTGGGGCATGTACTGCGGCTACGAGCTGTGCGAGGGCACGCCCGTCAAACCGGGCAAGGAGGAGTACCTCGACTCGGAGAAGTACGAGCTCAAGGCGTGGGACCTGGACCGGCCGGGCAACATCCGCGACTACATCGCCCGGCTCAACGCCATCCGCCGAGAGCACCGCGCCTTCCAGCTCTACGAGAACCTGCGCTTCTTCAAGGCGGAGAACGAGCAGGTGATGTTCTACCTGAAGCGCACGCCGGACGGGACCAGCCAGGCGCTGGTGGCGGTGAGCTTCGACCCGTACCACGCCCAGGAGGCCGTGCTGCACGTTCCCCTGGCCGAGCTGGGTATCCACCCGGACGAGACGTACCAGGTGCACGAACTGATGACGGACGAGCGGAGCCTGTGGCAGGGCCCCACCGCCCACGTGCGCCTCACGCCCGAGCAGCCCGCCGCCATCTGGGCGGTGTACCGCTTCCGCCGCAGTGAACAAGCCTTCGACTACTACGAATGAGGCCCCACAGCCCTATATGACCCGGACGGATCCGCTCTGGTACAAGAAAGCCGTCATCTACGAACTGCACATCCGCGCGTTCTATGACTCGAACGCGGATGGGCACGGGGACATCCCCGGCCTCATCGAGAAGCTGCCCTACCTCCAGGACCTGGGCGTCACCTGCCTGTGGATCCTCCCGCACTACCCCTCGCCCCTGAAGGACGACGGGTACGACATCGCGGACTACTACGCGGTGCACCCGGAGTACGGCACGCTCGCGGACTTCCAGCGCATGGTGGACGAGGCCCACAAGCGCGACATCCGCATCATCAGCGAGCTGGTGGTCAACCACACCAGCGACCAGCACGCCTGGTTCCAGGAGGCCCGGAGGGATCCCAAGAGCCCCAAGCGCGACTACTACGTCTGGAGCGACACGGACGAGAAGTACCAGGGCACTCGCATCATCTTCACGGACACCGAGCGCTCGAACTGGACGTGGGACCCGGTGGCCAAGCAGTACTTCTGGCACCGCTTCTTCAGCCACCAGCCGGACCTCAACTACGACAACCCCGAAGTGCAAGAGGCCATGCTGGACGTCATGCGCTTCTGGCTGAACATGGGCGTGGACGGCTTCCGCTGCGACGCCGTGCCCTACCTCTTCGAGCGCGAGGGCACCAACTGCGAGAACCTCCCGGAGACGCACGCCTTCCTCAAGCGGCTGCGCAAGACGATCGACTCGGAGTACCCGGACAAGCTGCTGCTGGCCGAGGCCAACCAGTGGCCCGCCGACGTGCGCGTCTACTTCGGCGACGGCGACGAGTTCCACATGGGCTTCCACTTCCCCGTCATGCCCCGCCTCTTCATGGCGGTGCGCCGGGAGGACCGCACGCCCATCGTGGAAATCCTCCAGCAGACGCCGGAGATCCCCGAGACGTGCCAGTGGGCCATCTTCCTGCGCAACCACGACGAGCTGACGCTGGAGATGGTGACGGACGAGGACCGGGACTACATGTACCGGGAGTACGCCACGGACCCGCGCATGCGCATCAACGTGGGCATCCGGCGCCGGCTCGCCCCACTGATGGACAACGGCCGGCGGCGCATCGAGCTGATGCACAGCCTCCTCTTCACCCTGCCGGGCACTCCCGTCCTCTATTACGGGGATGAGATCGGCATGGGGGACAACATCTACCTGGGCGATCGCAACGGAGTGCGCACCCCCATGCAGTGGACGCCGGACCGCAACGCGGGCTTCTCGCGGGCCGATGGCGCGCGCCTGTACGCCCCCGTCATCGCGGACCCCGTCTATGGCTACCAGGCCATCAACGTGGAGGCCCAGGAGCGCGTCCGCTCCTCGCTGCTCAACTGGATGAAGCGCATGCTCCGGGTGCGCCAGCGCTACCCCGCCTTCGCCATGGGCACGCAGCGCTGGTTCAACCCGGACAACCGCAAGGTGCTCGCCTTCACCCGCGAGTACGAGGGCCAGACGATCCTCATCGTCTGCAACCTCTCGCGCTTCGCCCAACCGGCGGTGCTGGACCTGCGCGAGTACGAGGGACAGGTGCCCGTGGAGCTCATCGGCGAGACACCCTTCCCCCGCATCTCCGGCAGCATGCCGTACCAGCTCACGCTCGGGCCCTACATGTTCCTGTGGTTCCGCCTCGAGAAGCCCGCGCCCGGGAGGGGAATGCCGTGACCGCGCCCATCGATCTGACCAAGCTGCCCGACTATCTCCGCAACCAGCGCTGGTTCGCGGGCAAGGCCTGGCCCATCAAGTCGGTGTCGGTGGTGGACCACGCCACCGTCCCGCTTCCCGGCGACCGGGACTTCACCCTCGCCGTGGTGGAGGTCCTCTACGAGATGGGCCTCCCGGATCGCTACCTGCTGCCCGTGGAGAGCAAGGGCGAGGGCATCCAGGATGCCTTCGACGACGTGGAGGCCTTGCGCGCCCTCTTCCAGCTCATCCGCGAGGAGCGCGAACTCCCCAGCGCCTCGGGCAAGCTCGTGGGCGAGTGGCTGGACACCCCCGAGGGGCTGATGGCCCTGCCCTCCCCCGTGCCGGTACGCCGGCTCCAGGTGGAGCAGAGCAACACCTCGGTGGTGGCGGCCGAGAAGGTCATCTTCAAGGTCATCCGCAAGCTGGAGGCCGGCATCAACCCCGAGTACGAGGTGGGCCGCTACCTGGCGACCAAGACGTCCTTCCGGGCCACCCCCACCCTGCTGGGGGCGCTCCAATCCGAGGGACCCTCGGGCGCCACCCTCGCGGTGGTGCACCGCTACATCCCCAACGTCACCGACGGCTGGCGCCACACCCTGGACCACTTCCGCCGCGCGCCCCGCCTCCCCGAGGGCTTCCTCGAGGAGCTGCGCGGCCTGGGTCAGCGCCTGGGCGAGCTGCACCGCGCGCTCGGCTCCAGCACCGATGACCCCGCCTTCAGCCCGGAGCCCCTCCACCTGGAGGACCTCCAGCGTTGGAGCGCCTCCATCGTGGGCGAGATGGGCGTCACCATCAGCCAGGCCCTGAACCAGTTCCCCGAGCTGGAGACGCGACGCGAAGCGCTCATCGAGCACGCGAAACGACTGGCGCACGTTCCTCCTTCAGGGCAGAAAATCCGCATTCATGGGGATCTGCACCTCGGACAGGTGCTCCGGGCGGAAGGCGACTGGCTCATCTTCGACTTCGAGGGCGAGCCCGGACGCAGCTTCGTGCAGCGGCGGGAGAAGTACTCCGCGCTGAGGGATGTCGCGGGAATGTTGCGCTCCTTCGACTACGCGGAGGCGACGGTGCAGCTCGAGGGACAGGCCG
>NZ_DASVWK010000743.1:0-2094 GCF_036389735.1 Archangium sp.
AACTCCACGAACTTCTGGCATCGCTCCACCTCCGCGAAGCAGGCGAGCGGCTTGACGTTGACCGTCAGTCCCAGTTCTGGCGGAAGAGGTGGAGACCATAGCCTGAGTGTCATGTCCAAGGCTGGCCACTTCGTCCGGTAGAACCCGATAGCCGTTCTTCTTTCCTGGCGCTCCTCCTCTAGCGACTTCCAGATGGCTGAACGGGCGTATTTGCGCTGCCGCTTGCCTTTAACGACGTCCGGCATCCACCCGTCAGCGTACTTTTCCAGGGCCAGGAAGAATGGCTCCAGTTCGCTCTCCCATGCCACGCGCGGGTCGAAGGCCCCGTCGAAAGTGAGCCGGAGGCGATCCTCCGCCTTCGAGTCGTGCAAGCTCAGTACCTTCATTGAAAAAGTACCTCCACTCCCGGAACCGCGCGCTGGGTTTCGTTCACGGCTCGCCCCAACATGTCTACATCCAAGGGGGTGAGGGCGCCCCCCTCATAGATGAGGCGTACCCTCGGAACTGGCACCTCGCTGCCCTCGCGGAGAAGGGGTTGGAGGGAGTCACGGCGGATATCCAGTGTCTCGCCGTAATACCTCAGGGCCTCACTCGCGTCGGCGATCAGTTGTGCTTCCAACGCCTGCTCCCCCAAGCCTGACAAGTCACGGCTCTTGAAGCTCAACGTCTCGACGCGAGGTTTCGAGCCGGCGAGCTCGCCCGTTTCAATGACGAGCACATCCGCGAAGCGCAGGCCGGTGCCCGGCTTCCTCACGCCCACGTATGTCTCGATGCGGGGCGTGTCGAAGTCCCCGAGAAAGCGGCGCTGGAGGCCACTGCCCCGGTGCTTCTCTTCTCCCCGTGCCCCCCTTCACCGTCGGCGAGCCCCCGGCCTCGGGCCGGGCCTTGGACAGCAGCGGTCGCGCCTTGGCCACGTCGCCCCGGGCCTCGTACAGGGCCAGGGCGGCGTCCACGCCCCCCACGGCGACGAAGCGGCTCGCCTCCCGGCTGGCGCGTATGTACCGGGCCAGCTCGCGCAGGCTCTCCACACCCGTGCCCAGCCGCGCTTCCAGTTGCCGCGTCATCTGCGCGAGGGCGCTCACCCGCGACTCCACCGTCTGGAGTCCTCTGGGGAGTCCCGTCCCGGCACCTCGGGCCTCGTAGAGGGAGCGCACGCCCTTGCCACCGACGTACAGAGTCGCCAGCAGCGCGGCGGGCGTCAGCTCGCGCGTGGCCTGCTCGTACTGGCCTTGCGTCAGCGAGTACAGCCCGTGGCTCGTCCCGGCCGCGAGGTAGTAGAAGCCCAGCGGCACGCCAAACGTCATGGCGTCCACGCCGCCCAGCACCACGTTGCCCGGCGCGTAGTGCCGCTCCGCGGCCACACGTTCCACCTCGTCGAGGTCCTCCTGGTAGGGCGGTGGCAATTGGCCTCGTTGCCTGGAGTAGTGCGTGTACCGAGCATTCCTGGCCTGCTCGTGGGTGGCCAGGTCGGCGGCGGCGCTGCCTACCCCGCGCGGCAGGTCTCCCCATTCAAAGTCCCTGTCCGGACGGGCCGAGAGCTTCAGGCCCCGCGCCTCCAACTCCGCTCGGGCCCGGGGCATGAGCCCCAGCGTGGACTCCAGCCGCTTGTCCTGGGCCAGCCGGAAGAGAATTTCTCGCAGCTCATCGTCATGGGCCGAGTCGAGGAGGAAGCGGACGAACACCTCGGCATGGGCGGCCCCATACGTCTCGGTGGCATGGAGGATGAACGAGACGCGCTTGCGGTTGAGGAAGCCAGCGGCGTCTTCGCGCATGGGCCCCAGGGCGCCGAGTTGCACGGCCTCCCAGTCCGGCAGCGTCTCCACCAGCCGGGGCATGTCCACGCGCTCCTGCAACGCGACGAATTCGGCGGGCGAGGTGCACGTGAGGAAGGGGGCGAGGAGGGCCTCCCCTGGACCTGCCATGGCGACGTCCGAGCCCGGTCGGCCTGCACTCCGTTGGCGATACAGCCGCTCCTGCTCGCCTGTGTCCGTGGAGGCGACAGAGGCGGGCGTCTGGAGTGGGCGCGTATCAGTCGCCGTTTCTCGCAACGTGTACAGGGCACGCGGACCTTGGGCGCCGCCCCCGCCGGGTCGC
>NZ_DASVWK010000744.1:0-3441 GCF_036389735.1 Archangium sp.
GGCCGCGCAGGGACCAGTCGCCATAGCTGGCCAGGTGGGCGCGGGCCAGGGCGGCGCGTGAGACGTCCGTGCCCCGCACCTCCATCCGGTGGCCGTAGCCCTCCTCCATGAGGAGCACCGCCAGCGTGTAGGGCTCCTCGCCCGAGGCGCAGCCGGCGCTCCACATGCGCACCACATGGTGGGGGCCCCGGCGCCGGGCGAGGTCCTTCAGCACCTCGTGGCGAACGAAGTCGAAATGCTCCGGATTGCGGAAGAAGTACGTCTCCCCGATGGTGAGCTCCACCAGCAGGTCATCCAGGGCGGCGGCATCCTCGGCGAGCCGTGCGAGGTAGGCGTCGAAGTCGGCGAGGCCGGCGCGGGCCATGGCCCGGTCGATGCCCTCCATGGCGGCCGGCGGGCAGCTCGGCGGCAACAGCCCCGCGCGCGCGGCGACGAGGTCGAGGATGGCGACATAGCCAGGGTGGCGCCAGGACCGCGTTCCGTCCATCACCGCGAGGCTCCCTCCTGCATGAGCGCCTCCTCCAATTCGAGCGCCTCCGCCTCGGAAAGGAAGGTGCGCAGGTCATGGAGGAGCACGAGCCCATCGGGAAGCTTGAGGGCGCCGGCGACGTAGCCCACGCCCGGCAGCTCGCGGGGGGTTTCGTCGAGCTGGCCCGGCTCCAGGGCGAGCAGGCCCTCGGCGCGGTCCACGCGAAGGGCGACGCGGCGGGGCCCGGCCTGGGCCACCACGAGGTGATCCGAGGGAGAGAGCCGGCGAGCGGGCAGGCGGAAGCGGCGCCGCAGGTCCAGCACGGGGAGGAGCTCGCCGCGCAGGTCCAGCAGCCCCTCCACGACGGCGGGAGCGCGAGGCAGGGGGGTGAGGCGTACGGCTCGCACCAGCTCGCGCACGTCCTCCATGGACAAGGCGTACCGTTGCCCCTCGAGCGTGAAGAGCAGAACCTCGCGAGACGTCGACGTCACCATGGGTCTCCCAATCCTGTGCAGTGTAGGGCCGGGCCGCTCGCCGTGGCCGCTCGCGTGGAGGGGAGCGGAGGAACCTGACCGCTGGTGGACGTCGCGGGGAAGGCCGGGGGCGCCGGCGTCCCGAATTGGGGGAGTCTGCCTCCCGCACAGGAGGCCTCATGTCCATCCGGTCATCGTCCACCGCACGGGGTGTCTTGCTGTGGCTGGCGCTCCTCGGTGCGGCCTGGCTCGCGTGCGCTGGCGGTCATATCCCGCCGGCCATGTTCCAGTTCACCAACATCGTGCCCCATACGGGCACGGATACAGGTGGATGGAAGGTGGCCCAGGTGCTCGTGCTCCTGGGCAGGATTTCCCCCGTGTTTCCTCAAACCGCTGTCTGCGAGATCGAGGTGGGTGTTCCGGAGAGGAATCGGAACGGGTTGGTCTGGGACGCACTCGCCCAAGAGGCTTCCGCCAGAGCGGCGGACGAGGCCGCCCGCATCGTCCTGCGGGAGCGGGTTCCGGTCGCCCTGGCTTGTCAGCACTTCAGGGAACGCATGGAGCGCATCCTGGGAGACTGGAAGGTCGGCACCATCCCGGGTGCCAAAGTCACCGGCTTCAATACGGTGGGCGTCCCCAGGACGACGTTTCCGCGGAATGCAGGTCCCCTCCCGTCTCCGTAAAGGTACGAAGACCGGGTGTCCTACGCCTGACTGAAAGACTGGAGACTCATCCCCTCATGAATCCGGAACTGACGGCTGACGCGCTCGTCCAGCTCGTCCACCGCTACTACCCGGCGGGCATCGACAACGAGGATCCTCGATACAAGGAGTCAGAAGAGGGCCAGCGTCTCCAAGCGCTGATCGAAGCCCATGTGGGGGGAACGCCGGCCTGGACGAACTTCATTCAACGGTTGCGTCGAGAGTTCGCCGACTGCTCCATCTGGGACGCGAGGATTCCCTGGCATGATCCTTGTTACAGCGCTCGCGTGTCCAACTCGGGATTCGTGACGGGCGACCCCATCTATGACGAGGTCGTATGTCTGCTGAGCACACTCGCGCCGGTGTACGCCATCTATACCTCCCATACGGACAGGACGGACTCACCCGAGAACAAGTGCTGGCTGCGCTTTCCGCCGTTGCCTCCCGAAGTGCAGTCACATGAGGCGAAGCTCGCCGGGCTGATTGAGTCCACGTTCGGCTTCACCCGCCTGCCCAACGACATCCTCTTCATTCCCGTGCCGGACCTCGTGCCGCGGTCGGCCAACTATGGGCTTGGCGAGGCGCTGCTCGTCGACTGCCTCTTCACCCGGCACCGCTGGTGAGTCATCTCCTGGGGCTGACATGAAGGGCCAGCCACCTGAAGAGGCCTTGTCTCCCTGGCCGCGACTCCCGTCCCCTCGCATGGCGCAAAAGGGAGGTGCCTGGCCACGGGTGGACTTCGGGCGGGTCCGGTCCCACCCTGAAGTGTGACTCCAGTGCCTGCGGCACGGTCACGCCTCGTACTCGGAGGTGACTCCCGCGGGCAGTGAGGCGCATGGATGGCGCTCCGCCCTGGCGGGGAGCGTGTGGTGCCCAGGGGGCCGGGGGCCACCTCACATGCGGCGGCGGCTCCATCTTCAAGGCATGGCCGAGCACGAATCACCGCTGGAGCCGCAGGGCCGCCTGCACCTGCATGACTTCATCCGGGGCCACCGGGGGCACATCGAGAAACAGTGGGAGCGCGCGGTGCGCCAGCTCCCCTGTACCGGTGGCCTGCCGTACCCCCGCCTTGGAGGACATCTGCCCATGCTGCTCGACCGGGTGGCGGGAATGGTGGAGGCCCTCCACCTGGGCGAGCGGCGGGAGTGGGGGGAGACGCCGGAGCTCCACGCGCTGGAGCAGCTGGACCTGGGCTTCGACCTGGAGGAGGTGTCCGGCGAGTACGCGGTGCTGCGCGCCAGCATCCTGCACCTCTACGGGGAGCACCTCGAGCGCACCGCTCCGGGAGCGTTGGCCCTGGCCTTCTGGGAGATGGAGCGCTTCAACGGGGCCTTCGAGGAGTTGATGGCCGCTGCCGTGGCCCGCCATGCCCGGGCGCGCGAGCGCACCTACCAGGCCCTGGAGCGCATCTCCCAGGCGGCGCTCGGGACGGAGGACCTGGACACCTTCCTGCCGAGGTTGCTGCGCGTCATGCTGGAGTCCACCACTTCGGTGGACTCGGTGACGCTGATGCTGCGCGAGGGCGAGCTGCTCCGGACCCGGGCCTCGGTGGGAATGGAGGGGCTGGTGTCCACCGGCTTCAGCGTGCGGATGGGCGAGGGCTTCTGCGGGAGCATCGCCGCCGAGCGCTCCCCGAGGCAACTGCGCTCGGCGGCCACGTCCCCCCAGGTGAAGACGGAGGCCTTCCGGGCCCTGGGCACCCGGGGCCTCTACGGGGTGCCGCTGCTCCAGGGGGACGAGTCATTGGGCGTGGCCCTCATGGGCAGCCGCACCGCCTTCGAGTTCTCCGAGGAGGACA
>NZ_DASVWK010000745.1:0-3388 GCF_036389735.1 Archangium sp.
AGCAGCGTGGATGTCATCAGCGCCTCCGATGGATGACGCCCACTCTATCGGGTGGCCCTGACAAATCCGGACAGACTGGACAGCGCGGGCAAAAGGCGCCTCGTGTCGTAGGGTCCGCAACCCAACCGCACGGGTCGCCTGGAGCAGCTCGATGCACCCCTGGTGCAGAAGAGGAGCGCATGCCCCTCGCGCCTTCTGGCCCCTCCGCAGCTCCGGCTCGGAGGCGAGCTGACACTCCGTACAGCCACTGACCTCGCGCGAGAGCACCTCGGGACTAAAAATGCCGGGGGGACTCATGGGCCACCACCGGCATGCAGCTGCGAGAGAATGGGGCGAGCGTCAGGGCGCACGCGTCTCGGGCGCGGTGCTCCCGTTGCCCTTGCGCCTGCCGTTCGGGGAGGGCTTCTTGCTCGTCTCCTCCTGCCGGCGCGGGGTCTCGGCGGCGGTGCGTTGACGCCCGGGGACGGCGAAGACCTCTCCCGGGTCGTTGCCGCGGACGAGAGCCTCCACCGTGTCCTGCCGGGCCTTGAGGCTCGCCATCGCCTCGCGCAGCTCCTTGCCGAGTGCCCGCACCTCATGCCGCTGCGCGTCCAGCTCGTCCTGGAAGTTCTCCGTCATGGAGCCGAGCTCCTCGTGGACGTTGTTGATGAGCCCCTTAAACTCGCTCACCACGTTGGCGTTCATGGCGGCGAGCTTGTCCAGCAGCTCCGAATGCTTCTTGTCCAGCTCGTCCGGGGCCAGCTGGCCGTGGAGGTTCTTGAGCGATTCGGGCGAGCGGCAAGGTACGCCGGGCGACTGCCTGGAGTTGTTCAAGGGCGGGCCGGGTCTGGACAGCGAGGACAAGCGCACCATCGAGGACATGACCGAGTTGCGGCTACTCGTGCTGCGGCTCATGCCCGGCGCAGCGTGATGACCGCCAGTTCCGGCGGAGCGCCCAGCCGCGCGGGTGGCCCGGTGGTGCCGGCGCCACGGTTCACGTAGAGCCACGAGCGACCTTGCCGATACAGCCCCGCGGTCCAGCGGGTGATGAACCGTGCCAGCGAGAGGCGGCGGACGCCCGGGACCGCGAGTTGTCCGCCGTGCGTGTGGCCCGAGAGGGTCAGCTCGACGGCGCGGGCCTGGGCCTCGGGAAACAGGTCGGGGTCGTGCGCGAGCAGCACCGTCGGGATGCCCTCGGGCCTGCCCGCGAGCGCCCGAGCCAGATCGTGGCGTGAGGTCCAGGTGTCGTCCACACCCGCGACGTACAGGCGAGCACCTCCCCGCTTCACCACCACCCCTCGGTTGCGCAGGACGGTGAGCCCCCCTCGCTCCAGCTCCCGGATGAGGTGCTCGCCGTCGGTGAAGTAGTCGTGGTTGCCCATGCAGGCGAAGGCGCCATCCTTCGCGCGCAGACCGCCGAGCGCCCGCGCGACGGCCTCGACATGCGAGGACCCGTGGGTGATGAGATCTCCAGTGATGGTTACCAGGTCCAGGTCGAGTGCGTTGAGGCGTGCGACCCAGGAGGAGACCCGGCTCTCGGGGACATGGGGCCCGCAGTGCACGTCGGAGATCTGCCCGATGCGGTAGCCGTCCAGCTCCGGCAAGAGTCCCTCCACACGGACCACCCGCTTCCGAAGCCTCGGCCGTCCGAGGACCGCATCAACGCCCACGCCAAGCGCGAGGGCTCCAGCCAGGCCCCAGGTGGCGCCCATGGGCATTCCTGCCTGGACGGCCAGCGAGGCGGGGAGCATCAGCAGATCGAAGACCAGGCAGGCCGACCACCAGCCCAGTGCCAGGTAGGTGGAGGGCGCGGGTGCCGTGGTGTGCCAGGGACTCTGGAGCTGGCGCAAGTACGGGAGCGACACCAGCAGCGCGACCAACGCGGGCAGGGGCGTGCGCGTGAGCCAACAGAGCCAGAGCACCGTGGGAAGCTGGACGACGGTGGAGAGGAGGGCCGCCAGCAACTGGAAACGGTTCCGAAGACGGATTCGGCTGGACATGGAACGAGGTATTTAACCGGCGCCGGTGCCATGGGCAGCCAGAGGACGCAGTATTGGAGCCACAGGAACCCTATGAGCACACTTCAGGAGCGAGTCGAGAACGCGGAGCTGCTGGCCAAGGTCGTCCCGGTGGAGGAGGCGGTGAAGCACGTCTCCGATGGCAGCACCGTGGCCATCAGCGGGTTCACCAAGTCGGGCGAACCCAAGACCTTCTTCCCAGCGCTCGCCCGCCACCTCGCCCAGACGGCGCCCCACTCTCGCATCACCCTGCTGAGCGGCGCCTCGCTCTCGGACGACGTGGAGGGGCCCATGGCCCCCTTCATCCGCAAGCGCGGGCCGTACATGTCCTCGGCCGTCTCGCGCAAGCTCATCCACTCGGGGGAGATGGACTTCACCGACGTCCACCTCTCCGCCTTCGCGCGCAACCTGATGTACGGCTTCTACGGGGAGATCGACGTCGCCGTCGTCGAGGTGTCGCGCATCCGCCCGGACGGCAGTGTCGTCCTCTCCTCCTCGGTGGGCATCTCCGCCGAGGCGCTCGCCCGGGCGCGCAAGGTCATCCTCGAGGTGAACACCGAGGTGCCGGACTACACCGGCTTCCATGACATCGTCCTGCCGACCGTCCATCCCAAGGTGGGCTGGCCGCTGCCGGTGGTGAACGTGCGCGACCGCATCGGCACGCCCTACGTCGAGTTCGACCACCGCAAGGTGGTGGCTGTCGTCGAGTCCCGCACGCCCGACCACCCGGTGGCCTTCAAGGCGGCGAGCGAGACGGACCGCCGCATCGCGCAGAACGTCATCGACTTCCTCCTCCAGTGCCGCTCGCAGTTCGACTGGGGCAAGCGTCTGCCTCCCATCCAGTCCGGGGTGGGCAACGTGGCCAACGCCATCATCGGAGAGCTCTACGCCTCTCCCTTCCAGAAAATCCGCTTCTGGACCGAGGTCTTCCAGGACGGCATGTTGCGCTACGTGGAGGACGAGGCGAAGTTCGAGACCGCCTCCGCCACCGCGGTCTCCTTCTCGGCCGAGGGGCGCCGACGCTTCATGGAGTTGTTCGAGCGCTGCCGTGACAAGCTGGTGCTGCGGCCCATGTGGTTGTCCAACAACCCGGAGATCATCTCGCGGCTGTTCGTCATCGCGATGAACACCCCCATCGAGGTGGACATCTACGGCCACGTCAACTCCACCCATATCGACGGCTCGCGCATCGTCAACGGGCTGGGCGGCTCGGGAGACTTCTTCCGCAACGCCTACCTCAGCATCGTGCACACGCCGTCCACCCGGCCGTTGAAGGACGGGCGCATCGTGAGCTGCGTGATGCCGTACGTGCGGCACATCGACCACACCGAGCACGACATCAAGTGCGTCGTCACCGAGCACGGCTACGCGCTCAACATGGACATCCGCTC
>NZ_DASVWK010000746.1:0-25666 GCF_036389735.1 Archangium sp.
GACACCCCCACCCGGCCACCGGAGAGGTTGTCGATCATCGCCCAGTCCTCGGCCACCTGGAGGGGGTCGTGCAGGGGCATCACCACGCTGCCGGCGCGGATGCCCACGTTCTCGGTGAGGGTGGCGATGCCCGCGCCGGTGATGGCGGGGCTCGGATAGAGGCCGCCGAAGGAGTGGAAGTGGCGCTCGGGCGTCCAGATGGCGGAGAAGCCATGCGTATCGGCGAAGCGCGCTCCGTCCAGGAGGAGCTGGTACTTGCGCCGGCCGAGCCCGTCCTCGTCATTGGCGAAGTACGAGAGGCTGAAGGCCAGCGGCCGGCGAGGCGAGGCGCCCTGCCCCACCGACACGAAGCGCGCGCGCTCGGGAACCAGGAGGATGCGCAGGCCCCGACTCAGGGCCCACAGCACTTCCAGCCCACCGTCGTGCGCGCCGGGCGTCTCCGTCCAGAGCCATGCGCCACCCGGAACCGCGCCCTGTCCCTCGTCGAGCGCGCGGAACAGGTGGGCCACGGAGCGGTGCGTGTGGATGGCCCGGAGCGACGCGGAGCCCGCCAGGGGCTCCAGGCACACCATGGCCTCGACGTCCGGCGAAGACGGGCCGCGCTCCACCGGCTGCATGGACGAGCCCTCGGGCAGCGCATCCACGCGCAGCACCCGCGAGGCGTCGAGCGCCACGCTCGTCTGGAGCCGCGAGTGCGTGAGCAGCAACGGCGGCGGAGCGCCCTCGGGAGAGAGCGAGGCCAGCTCCCGGAGCCCGGCCGGCGGCAGGAGCACCCAGGCCCCTCCGGCCTCCATCACCGCCCAGAGGGCCACGAGGCGCTCGGGCGAGGGCTCCAGGCATACGGCCACGAGCTGCTCCGGGCCCACGCCGCGCTGGACCAGGAGGCCGGCGAGGAGCCGGGCCCGCTCACGCAGCTCACGCCACGTGAGGTCGCGCTCCCCGGCGGAGACCGCGAGGGCTTCCGGGGTGAGCGCGGCCTGGGCCTCCAGCAGGACCGGGAGCGGGACGATCTCGGTGCGTGGGGCGGCCACCGCGGCGAGCTGGCGCCGCTCGGCCTCGGTCAACAGGGAGAGTTCGGAGAGGCGCTGGGTGGGGTTGGCGAGGGCCGAGTCGACGAGCGCCTCGAAGTGGCCGATCAGCCGGTCGATGGTGGACGGCTCGAACAGCTCGGCGGCGTACTCCAGGTGGCCCTCGAAACCGTGCTCGCCCTCGCCCAGGAGGATGGAGAGGTGGGAGAGCGTCGCGCCGAACTGGGCGGGCGCGTCCGGTACCTCCACGGCTCGCAGGCGGAGCGAGGACAGCTCCAGGCTCGACTCAAAGCCGGCATGGAGGACGAACATCGCGTCGAACAGCCGCGAGCGCTCCACGTCCTTGTCGGGCTCCAGCTCGCGCACGAGGTGCTCATAGGGGACGTCCGGGTGGGCGTACGCCCCGAGCGTGGTGTCCCGCACGCGGGCGAGCAGCTCCAGGAAGGTGGGATCGCCGGAGAGGTCCGTGCGCAGCGGGAGGGCGTGGGCCACGTAGCCGATCAACGGCTCCAGCTCGGCCCGGGTCCTGTTGCCGATGGGCGTGCCCACCACGATGTCGTCCTGGCCAGCGTAGCGGGCCAGCAGCGCCTTGTAGGCGGCCAGGAGGATCATGAAGTCGGTGAAGCCCTCGCGCTGGCCGAGCGCGTGGACGGCGTCGGTGAGCCTGCGGGAGAAGCCGAAGGGCCGGCGCGTTCCGAGGAGCTGGCGGACGGCCTCGCGCGGACGATCCGTGGGCAACGCCAGCGGGCCGGGGGGCTCCGCCATGCGCTCGCGCCAGTACGTCTCCTGCTCCGAGAAGGCCCCCGCCTCCAGCGCGCGCCGCTGCCACGCCGCGTAGTCCAGGTACTGCACGGCCAGGGCGGGGAGCGGCGAGGGCTTGCCCTGGCGGAAGGCCTCGTGGAGCGTCGCCAGCTCGCGGACGAGCGCCACCATGGACAGGGTGTCCGAGACGACGTGGTGCAGGGTGACGAGCAGCAGGTGCTCGTGGGAGTCGATGCGGACGAGGCTCGCGCGGACGATGGGGCCCCGCTCCAGCGAGAAGGGCCGCAGCGCCTCCTCGCGGGCGAGCCGCGACGCCTCGGCCTCGCGCTCCTCCCGGGAGCCCTCCAGCACGACGACCGGCAGCGACAGCTTCAGCTCCGGGGTGACGCGAAGCACGGCCCGGCCGTCCACGGTGGCGTAGGTGGTGCGCAGGGCCTCATGCCGGCGGATGACCTCATGGAGGCTGCGCTCCAAGACGGCCACGTCCAGCGTGCCCGTCAGCCGGAGGGCCATGGGCATGGAGAGCGCCGGGGTGCCGGGAATGAAGCGCTCCAGCGCGCACACCCGCTCCTGCACGAAGGACAACGGCAGGACGCCCTCGCGCGGAATGGGGACGAGGGGGGGAACCGGAACGTGATTCGCACCGGGCCCCTGCTCCTTCAGGAGGGCCTCGATGCGCGAGGAGATTCCCGCCACGGTGGGCGACTCGAAGAGGTCGCTCAGCGGGAGCTGTACCGGGAAGGTCTCGCGCAGGCGCGTGAGCATCTGCGCCGCCATCAGCGAGTTGCCGCCCAGCTCCAGGAAGTTGTCGTGGATGCCGAAGTCGGAGATGCCGAGCCGCTCGCGCCAGATCTCCATCACCTGGCGCTCGGTGTCGGTGCGCGGAGCGGCGGCGCCCTCACCCGCCGGGAGGCTCGGGGCGGGACGGGTGGAGGGCACGGGAGGCGGGACGGCGGCCACGGCGGGGACGGGAGCGGGCACCTCCTGGCGGGGCGCCTCCTGCTCCAGCCAGCGGGACTCGAGCACGAACCGCTGCCGCTGGAAGGGATAGGTGGGCAGCGGGACGCGGAGGCGCCGCTCGTGCGCGTAGACCCGGTCCCAGCGGACCTCCAGCCCGGCCTTCCACAGGGCGCCGAGCGCCTCCAACAGCACGCCCTGCTCGGACGCGGACGTCCCGGCGCGCGGCAGGGAGGGCACGGCCAGGGCGCCCTCCTCGCCTCGCAGGCGCGGGCGGACCAGCGCGGTGAGCGCCTGATCCGGGCCCACTTCCAGGTGGATGGCGCACCCGTCCCGCAGCAGGGTCTCCAACCCCTCGGCGAAGCGAACGGGCTGGCGCATCTGCCGGGCCCAGTACGCGGGATCGGTCGCCTCCTCGGGGCGGATCCACGTCCCGGTGAGGCTGGAGACATAGGGCCGCTGGGGCGCGGAGAGACGCAGCCCCGTGACGACCTTCTGGAGTTCCGCCATGAAGGGCTCCACGTCGGCCGAGTGGAAGGCCTGACGCGCGGGCAGCCGCAGCACGCCCACGTTCCGGCGCACCAGCTCCTGCTCGAGCCGCTCCACCTCGGAGACGGGGCCGGAGACGACGTACCGGGAATCACCATTGATGGCGGCCAGCGAAAGGCCGCCCGTCAGCAGCGGGAGCAGCTCCTGCTCGGGGCAGCCCACGGCGAGCATGGCCCCCGGAGGCATGCCGGCCATCAGCCGGCCGCGCGCCACGGCGAGCGTCAGCGCGTCCTCCAGCGACAACACGCCCGCGAGGCACGCGACGACGTACTCGCCATAGCTGTGGCCGAGCATCGCGTGGGGCTCCAGGCCCCAGTCCATCCAGAGGCGGGCCAGCGCGTACTCCACGGTGAAGAGCGCGGGCAGGGCGAAGCGCGGATCCGCCAGCGCCTCGCGGGCCGCGGCCTCCTGGCCGGGCTCCGGGTACAGCAGCGGGCGCAACTCCCTCCCGAGCCGGGGCGCGAGGAGCGCGAGGCACGTGTCGACGTGCTCACGGAAGCCGGGCTCCGACGCGTACAGCTCGCGCGCCATGCCCACCGACTGCGCGCCCTGTCCGGGGAAGAGGAAGGCCACGCGCTGCTCTCGGGCGGCCTTCAGGCTGGCGACACTCCGGGGCGCGGGAGGCGCCTTCAACCGGGAGAGCAACCCGGCCGTGTCCCCGACGACGAAGGCGTGCCGGTGCTCGAAGGCCTTGCGGCCCAGGGCGCGGGTGAAGGCCAGGTCCGCGAGGTCCACCTCCGGCCGGGCCTCCAGGTGCGCGGCGAGCCCGCGCGTCAGCTCCTCCAGGGCCGCGGGGGTGCGGGCGGAGAGCGTGACGAGCTGGTGGGAGCGGGCGCTCGACTGACGCGCCACGAGCGGGGCCTCGCCGAGGATGGCGTGCGCGTTGGTGCCGCCGATGCCGAAGGAGCTGACGCCCGCGAGCCGGGGCTGCTCCCCGCGCTTCCACTCGCGACGGCCGGTGACGACGAAGAAGGGGCTGCCCTCGAAGTCGATGGAGGGGTTGGGGCGCTCGAAGTGGAGGCTGGGGGGCAGCTCCTCGTGGTGCAGCGCCAGCGTGGCCTTGAGCAGGCCGGCGATGCCCGCGGCGGTGTCCAGGTGCCCGATGTTCGTCTTCACCGAGCCCAGGCCACAGAAGCGCCGCGCGTCGGTGTCCCGCCGGAAGGCGCGGGTGAGCGCGGCGAGTTCGATCGGATCTCCGAGCGACGTGCCGGTGCCGTGCGCCTCCACGTAACCGACGTCCCCCGCCTGGACGCCGGCATAGGCCAGGGCCTCGGAGATGACGTCGGACTGGCCCTCGACGCTGGGGGCGGTGTAGCCCACCTTGAGGTGGCCATCGTTGTTGATGGCCGAGCCCTTGATGACGGCGTAGACGTGATCGCCATCGCGCAGCGCGTCCGCGAGCGGCTTGAGGACGACGACGCCCACGCCGTTGCCGCTCACCGTGCCCCGGGCGCGCGCATCGAAGGCGCGGCAGTGGCCGTCCGGGGAGAAGATCATCCCCTCCTGGTAGAGGTAGCCGGTGCGCTGGGGGAGCGAGACGCGCACCGCGCCGGCCAGGGCGATGTCGGACTGGCGCATCAGCAGGCTCTGGCAGGCCATGTGGACGGAGACGAGGCCCGTGGAGCACGCGGTGTAGACGGCCAGGCTCTCGCCGCGCAGCTTCAGCTTGAAGGACACCTTGGTGGCGGCGTTCTCGGCGGTGGTGGTGCCGAACGCCTCGAAGAGGGCCGCCGGCTCCTTGCGCACCTGCCCCAGCAGGGACAGCACGTGGCTGGACTGGCCCACGCCCGCGTAGAGGGAGATCTTCCCCGGGAAGCGCTCGGGGTCATATGCCGCGTCCTCGAGCGCGGCCCACGCGCACTCGAGGAACAGCCGCTGCTGCGGATCCATCCACAGCGCCTCGCGGGGGGAGATGTCGAAGAAGTGGGGATCGAACAGCTCCGCCCCCTCGAGGATGCCGCCCGCGCGCACGAAGTCCGGGTGTGCGCGCAGCGCGTCCGGGACGAGCGGCGAGGACTCCAGCTCCTCCGCCCCGAAGCGGGAGATGGACTCGACGCCCTCGCGCAGGTTGCGCCAGAAGCTCCCCACGTCACCGGCGCCGGGGAAGCGCCCGGCCATGCCGATGATCGCGATGTCGTTCCCGGTGTCTTCCACGCTGTCGTGCTCAGCCATTGCCACGGGTTCCTCTCGGGTTGCGGCGCTGGAGGGCCTGACGGCGGGCCTCGGCGCGATCCTGGTGCTGGGTGTTGCCCGCCTCGGGGGCCGGCAACTGGCCCAGGCGCTTCGCGAGCGCGTGGACCGTGGGGTGTTCGAAGAAGTGGGTGATGGGCACGTCCTGCTTCAACTGCTCGCGCAGCAGGGCGCAGGCCCGGACCACGGTGAGCGAGCTGCCCCCGAGGTCATCGAAGAAGTGATCGTGCAGACCCACCGGCTCGCGGCCGAGCGCCTGCTCCCACGTCCTGGCGATGGAGAGCTCCAACGGGGCACGGGGCGCGACGAAGGAGGCGGCGCGCTCGGGCGGCCGTGGGAGCGGCAGGGCCCGGACATCCACCTTGCCGTTGGACGTGAGCGGCAGGGCCTCCAGGGTGACGAGGGCGGCGGGCACCATGTGCTCCGGCAGGCGCTGGCGCAGCCGGGCCCGTGCCTCGCGGGCGTCTCCCAACGGGGCCTCCCCGGGCACCACGTACGCCACCAGCCGCGTCTCTCCGCCCGGCCCCTTCCACGGCCGCACGAGCGCCTGCCGGACGCCGAGCACCTCGCGCAGCGCGGCCTCCACCTCGCCGGGCTCCACGCGCATGCCGCGCAGCTTCACCTGGGCGTCCGCGCGGCCGAGGAACTCCAGCGAGCCGTCCGCCCTCCAGCGCACCACGTCTCCGGTGCGGTACAGGCGCGCGTCGGGCTCGCGGGTGAAGGGGTGTGGCACGAAGCGCTCCGCCGTCAGCTCCGGTCTGCCCACGTAGCCCCGGGCCAGCCCCACCCCGCCCACGTACAGCTCTCCCGCCACCCCCGGCGGTACCGGCCGCAGCGCGCCATCCAGCACGTACAGCTCGGTGTTGGCCATCGGCCTTCCGATGGAAGGCGAGCCCTCGCCCGCGGCGCACTCCGCCCACGAGCAGCACACCGTCACCTCCGTGGGCCCGTAGGCGTTGAAGAAGCGGCGCCCGGGGGCCCACCGTGCCACCACCTCCGTGGGGCAGGCCTCGCCCGCGGAGACCACCACCCGGAGGCCCTCCAGCCCAGCCTCGGGCAACAGCGCCAGCAGCGAGGGCGGCAGTGTGGCCACCGTCACCCCACCCTCCACCAATGTGCGCGTCAGGGCCTCCCCCACCATCAGCTCGCCCATGGGGGGCACGACGAGCGTCCCGCCCGCGGCCGCCGTCTGGAGGTACTCCGCGAGGGAGGCATCGAAGCCGAGCGATGCGAACTGCAGCACCCGGCTCGCCTCCGACAGCCCGAAGCCCCGCGACATGGCCCGGGCCAGGTTGAGGGCGCCCCGGTGGGTCAGCTCGACGCCCTTGGGCCTGCCGGTGCTGCCCGAGGTGTAGATGACATACGCGGTGTTGCCGCCCCGGGCCCCGCTCTCCAGCGGGCCGGTGTCCTCCGTCCCCAGCTCCTCGCACCGCACCACCCGGACGCCCTCCGGCAGGTGGCAGCGCTCGCCGAAACCCGCGCGCGTCACCACCGCCCGGGGCCGGGCATCCTCCACCATCCACTCCAGCCGCTCACGAGGCTGCGTCACCTCCAGCGGCAGGTACACGCCCCCGGCGAGCTGGATGCCCCAGAAGGCCACCACCGCCTCGACGCTCTTTTCCAGGAGCACGCCCACGCGCACCTCGGGCCCCACGCCCTCGCTCCGCAGCCGGTGCGCGAGCCGCCGGGCCCGGGTCTCCAGCTCGCGGTAGCTCAGCCGCTCGGCGCCGCACACCAGCGCCTCCGCCTCGGGCCGCGCCTGGGCCCGCAGCGTCAGCAGCCCCGCCACCTCCCCCTCCTCCACCTCGTCTCGCGGCCCCTGGCTCCAGGCGCCCAGCACCGTGGCGCGCTCCGCCTCGTCCAGCAGCTCCACCGCCTCCACCCGCCGCTCTGGCGCCGCCACCAGCTCCGCCAGCAGCGACGCGAAGTGCCGCGCCATGCGCTCGGCCGTGGAGGGGGTGAAGAGGTCCGTGCAGTACTCCAGCGAGGCGCTCAGTCCCTCGCCGGACTCGGCCATCGACAGGGACAGGTCGAACGCCGAGCCCCGGTGCGTGAGCGGCAGGGACTCCAATTCCAACGCGCCCAGGGCCATGCGCGCACCGCTCTCCCCCAGCGCGAAGGCGGAGAGGGAGCCCCCCATCCCGGTGAGCTGGCCCCGCTGGAGGACGAACATCGTCTGGAACAGGGGCGAGCGTCCCGGCTCCCGCGTGGGCTGGAGCAGCTCGACGAGCCGGGCCAGGGGCAGGTCCTGGTGCTCGAGGGCCTCCAGCACCGTGTGACGGACCTGGGAGACCAGCTCCAGGAAGGTGAGCTCCGGGGGAATGCTGGCGCGCAGCGCCACCGGGTTGACCAGGTAGTCCACGAGCCGGGCCAGCTCCGGCCGCGTGCGGCCCGCCGTGGGAGAGCCCACGATGAGGTCCTCCTGGCCGGTGTAGCGACGCAGGAAGGCGAGGTAGGCGGCCAGCAACACCATATAAGGAGTGGCGCCCTTCTCCCGCGCGAGCGCCTTCACCTGGGCGGTGGTCTCCGGCCCCACCTGGAATGCGAGCGAGGCGCCCCGGAAGGACTGGAGCCGGGGCCTGGGGAAGTCCGTGGGCAGCGCCAGCACGGGCAGCTCGCCGCCGAGGCGGGAGCGCCAGAAGTCGCGCAGCACCTCGCCCCTGGGGCCCGCGAGCCGGGCCGAGAGCGCCCGGGTGGCCTCCGCGGGACGCGGGGACAGCGTGGGCAGCACGGCCAGGAAACCTCCCGTCTCCGCCGTGTAGAGCGCGCCCAGCTCTTCCACCATCACCCCCAACGACCAGAAGTCGGTGATGAGGTGGTGCAGCGCGAGCAGCAGCACGTGCTCGCTCGAGCCACGGGTGAGGAGCAGGACGCGCATCAGCGGCCCCTGCCCCAGGTCGAAGGGCCGCCAGGCCTCGGCATCCAACCGCGCGCCCAGCTCGGCCTCGCTCCAGCCCGTGGCGTCCTCCACGTGCACCACGGGGCCCTGGGCCTCCACGAGCCGCTGGACGGGAGCGCCCTGCTCCTCGGGGAACGCCGCGCGCAGCGCCGGGTGACGAGCCACGAGCGTCTGGAAGGCCCGCTCCAGCGCGGCGGCATCGAGGCGGGAGTGGATCCGCACCGCGCGCACCACGTGGTACGCCGTGCTCTCCGGCGCCATGCGCTGGAGGAACCACAGGGCCCGCTGGCCGTCCGAGAGCGGCAGGGCCTCGGTGGGTGCCTCGGGCGGAAGCGGCGTCTCCTCGGCCTCGGGCGCGGGGCGCTCCACGAGGCGCGCGGCCAGCTCGCGCGGGGTGGGTCCCTGCAACAGGCAGGTGATCGGCAACTTCACCCCGAGCGCCGTCTCCAGGCCGCCCCTCAGCTCCAGCGAGCGCAGGGAGTCGAGCCCGTACTGGGTGAGCGGCACGTCCGGATCCAGCCCCCCGCGAGGAAGCCCGAGCGCCCGCGACAGGTAGGAAGAGAGCCACTTGAGCATCGCCTCGGCCCCCGTCCCGGCGGGCGGAACGGGCTCCTCCGCCGCGACCTGGTCCGCGGACTCGAGCCCGGAGGCCAGGGCCCCTTCCCTCCACTCCTGGAGCACGTCCAGGGAGCCATCGAGGAACGCGGCACGGCAGGCGTGGCGTTGGATCTTCCCGCTCGACGTCTTCGGGATGCTCCCGGGCACGAGCAGCACCACGGCCTGGGCGGCGAGTTCGTGCTGCTCGGCCACCCACTTGCGGATGCGAGCGATCGCCTCCCGGGCGCGCTCGGCCGGGTCCGCGCTGGAGCGGTCGGCGAGCTCATGGACGATCACCAGGCGCTCCTCTCCGTCCACCTCCACGGAGAAGGCCGCGCCACAACCGGGGCGCAGGCCCGGGTCGCACCGCTCCACGGTGAGCTCGATGTCCTGCGGGTAGTGGTTGCGCCCGCGGATGATGAGGAGGTCCTTGCGCCGCCCCGTGACGAACAGCTCGCCCGCGTCGAGCATGCCGAGGTCCCCGGTGCGCAGGAAGGGCCCCTCCCCGGAGCCCGCCAGGCGCGCCTGGAAGGTGCGCTCGGAGTCGTCGGCCCGCTCCCAATAACCCCGGGCCACGCTGTCGCCGCGGACCCAGATCTCCCCGACCCGACCGGGCGCGCACGGCACACGCGTCTCGGGGTCGACGATGCGCACCTCCTGGTCTCCCAGGGACTGGCCGCAGCCAATCATCGGCACGGCCTCCTGCCCCTCGCCCGGAGCCCGGGCCTCTCCGCGCCCCAGCGCCTCCCGGGCGAAGTGACGCACCACGGGCGGCTGGGCCCGGCGTCCTCCGCTGACGATCAACGAGCCCTCGGCGAGCCCGTAGCACGGGTAGAATGCCTCGCGCCGGAAGCCGGCGGGGGCGAACGCCTCCGCGAACCGCTCCAGCGTCTCCTGCCGGATGGGCTCGGCGCCGCAGAAGGCGACCTCCCAGCTGCGCAGATCCAACCCGGCGCGCTCCTCGGGCGTGGTCTTCCGGACGCACAGCTCGTAGGCGAAGTTGGGACCGCCGCTGACGGTGCCGCCGTGCCGGGAGATCACCTCCAACCAGCGCAGGGGGCGCTGGAGGAAGAAGAGCGGCGACATGAGGACGGTGCGGATGTCCCGGTAGAGGGGCTGGAGGATGCCTCCGATGAGCCCCATGTCGTGGTAGGGCGGCAACCAGATGACCCCCACGGGCTGGGGCGACGCATCGAACCCCCGGGAGATGAGCCCCGAGTTGTGCAGCAGGTTGCGGTGGCTGAGCATCACCCCCTTGGGCATGCCGGTGGAGCCGGAGGTGTACTGGAGGAAGGCCAGGTGCTCCGAGGACAGGCTCGGGGCGGACCAGGCGTCGGCGGTGTCGGGCTCGAGCGCATCCGTGGCCAGCCAGCGCAGCGCGCGGAGCTCCGGGGCGTCCTCGGTGAGGAACCCGACCATGTCCAGCACGGGGGAGGTGGTCAGCGCCGCGGTGGCCCGACAATCGGCCACCAACGCCCGGAGCCGGGGGAGGGTTCGCCCCAGCCGGGTCGGATCAGGCGGGTACGCCGGGACGGCGATGACGCCGGCGTAGAGGCAGCCGAGGAAGCCCAGCACGTACTCCCGGCCCGGCGGGTAGAGCAGGAGCGCCCGATCCCCAGGGGCGAGGTGCCGCTGGAGGAGGGCCGCGACGGCGCGGGCGCCCGCGTCCAGCTCGCGGTAGGAGAGGGAGGACTCACCCTCCTCATCGACGAAGGTGAAGACGCTTGCCTCGGGCTGGCTCCGGGCACGCTCTCGAAGCACCTCCACGAAGGTGAGGGTGTCCGAGACGGGAACGGCGCGGGCGGGGGTCTCTCGCGTCGGCAGGTGCATTCGGTCCTTGAGCAGGGCTCGGGGCACACGTGAAACGTCGTGGAAGTCCACACGACCACGGAGGGCCAGGCGGGTCCGACGTGCTCACACTGCCCCCTGTTGCGTGCGCGAGATTAAATGGCCCCCCCTCGGGCGCCAAGAGACTCCAACAAGAAGGGGGGCGCCCCCTCGTATGCCGAGCCCTCCCGGCGAGCATCCACGCTCAAGGCTGCCCCTTCGCCAGCTCGTCCACCTCCTCCTGGAGGTGCTGCGTGTCCTCGAAGAAGGCGTCCGCCGACTTCGGGGGCGCCACGCGGAACGCCGGGGGCAGCAGCGTGCGATCGACAGCCAGGCCCGTCGAGAAGTCCTCCTCGCCCAGCAGCGAGTCCGCCTGCATCAGCGCCCCGAAGCACACCAGGACGACCGCCAGCACGACCCCTACCCGCCTTGGCTCCGCGCGTGTCACGTAGCGCAGATGCCAGAAGAGCACGAACCCCATCCACCCCAGGTAGCCCAGCAGGTACAGCCACCGCACCCACGCCCCCAGCGACAGGCTGTACGCCAGCAGCGTCACCCCCATCGGAATCGCCAGCATCCCCAGCAGCGCCAGGCTCCCGATGGTGCCATGCGTTCCGAAGAAGAACTGCCGGCGCGCCACCTTGCTCGCCACGGACCAGACTCCCGCCCAGAGGAACGAGGTGAACACCGGCACGACCACCGCCACCGCCAGCGAGCCCCAGTCCGTCTTCTGGTAGTTCGTCAGGTACTCGTAGAGGAGGTAGGCCACCACCGTCACGGCCAGCATCGCCGGAAAGGCGAAGGGCTGGTCGAACACGCGGCGACCCGTCGGCGCCACTGGAGCCGCCGTGATGCGAGTCTCCTCCACCGCGTGCGCCCGGCTCCGGAAGCGCAGCACCGTGTCCCCCACCGTCACCCGCGCGTCGTCCGAGAGCGTCAGCTCCGCCAGCCGCGCCCACGGCTCCACCCGGAACGTCCCGTTGCGGCTGCCCACGTCCCGCAGCACCAGACTTCCGTCCTCGGCGCGCTCGATGCGCAGGTGCGAGACCGACACCTTCGGATCATCCAGGATGACGTCGTTGGCGTACCCGCGCCCCACCGTCACCGGGAAGCGCTCCATCCGGTGCCGCGCCTGCACCCCGTCCCCGTCCAGCACCTCCAGGAAGATCACTTCGTCCACGCGAGCGCCTCCAGGTAGCGGCGCGCGATGGCGCGTGCGTTGTCCGCGGAGAAGCCCGCCAGGTCCAGGCTCGTCTGCACTCCCGAGGTGCTCGCGTTGAGTGTGGCCGCCCGGAGCGCCAGGTCGTACAGCCCGGGGAGCTTCTTGTAGGCGCGCAGGCACAGGGCCGTGCGCATGGGGAGGCCGCCCACCTTCACGAACTCCTCCTTGCAGCGGAAGTTCGTCACGTCCTCCTTCGTGGCGTCCACGCCGCCCGCGTCGTTGCCAAAGGTGGCCGTGTAGAGCGCCGAGAAGCGCAGGGCCCCGAGCTTGTCGCTCGTCAGATAGGCATGGTCATAGGCCACCACGCCCGTGCGGTGGTCCGAGCTCAAGTAGAGATCCTCCTCGGACGAGCACTGGTAGTTGGTGATGGTGTACGGGTTCTCCGGCTCGTGGGGGGTGTCGCCCCAGCACTTGAGGAACGACAGCCAGCGGCCCGGCACGCGGTAGTCCCCGAGCGTCTGCGTCGGCACCGGCGTGGCCAGCAGGCGCTCGGTGATGCGCTGCTGGTTGTCCAGCAACTGCGAGCCCACCTCGGCCAGCAGCACCGAGGGGCTGCTCTCCTTCACCTCGCGCGCCCGCGCCAGCAGCGCCCGGGCATGCACCACCGGCACCAGGAAGCCGAGCTGGTTGCCCATGGTGGCCACGTTGACGCCCACCACCTTCCCCTCGCCCATCACCGTGGGGCCACCGCTCATGCCCGGGTTGATGGCGCCGCTGAAGTGCACCTTGTCGTAGAGCGCGTCCTGGAGCAGGCCGTTGTACGTGCCCTCGACGATGGTGGTGCCCAGGTCATGCGGGTTGCCCATGGCGAACAGCCGCGTGCCCTGCGGGGGCTCGCGCTCGGCCAGCTCGAACCAGTCCTTCACCGCCCCGTCCATCCGGATGACGGCCAGGTCGTGGATGACGTCCACGGCCAGCAGCTTCACCGGCACCGTCTCCGACTCCTTGCCATCGCGCACCAGCTCGGCGGTGTAGTCCTCCGGGTGGTGCACGATGCTGGAGACGACGTGGTAGTTGGTGACGGCGTGCCCCTCGGCGCTCACGAAGAAGCCCGAGCCGATGGACGACTTGGTGCCGCTGCGTCGCTCGATGATGCGCACCTGGACGACGCGCCCCTTGATGCGCTCGAAGAGCTCGTGCGTGGCCGGCGTCAGCGTGGCCACGGGCAGCGGCGGGACGACGGCCGGTGCCGGTGTGCCCGCGTCTGGCGCGCCCGTGGGAAGACCCTGGGCCGCAACCGGCGCCGGAGCCTGGGCCAGTGCGGCGAGAAGGAGGATCGTCAGCATGAGGGATTCACACTAGCGGAATGGGGGCTCCTTGCTCGGGGCAAACCATCACACCCAGGGCGGAATTTTGAAGCCAAATCCAAGAAATTCGAGTAGCAGGCAAGCGGCGGAGCCAGGAGTACGCCGGGCCCGTCCACCCGTGACATCCGTGCCCCGCACGGTAACCTTGCGCCCGAGATGAAGCCCGAAGCCCGCGCCGAAATGGTCGCACATGCCGAACGCGCCCTGCGTCGCGGAGAGCTGACGGAGGCGCTGAGCGTCTTCGAGACGCTCTGTCGGGCCTTCCCCGACGACGCTGTGCTGGCGGGCAAGCTGGCCAACGTGCGGGAGATGATGCAGCCGGAGGAGCTCCAGGCGCTCCGCTCCAGCCCCTCCCCCAGGAGCGAGCCCATTCCGCAGGGCCCCTCCTCTCCGGTGACGGAGGGCGAGCGCCTCTTCGCCCTGGGGGACTACGCCGGTGCGGCCGCCGCCTACCGCCGTGCCCTCCAGGAGCGCCCTGACAGCGAGCTGATTCGCGAGCGGCTGGTGGAGCTGTACCGGCTCGCCCGCGCGCTCCCGGTCCACTCGCCCACGGATCGGAAGTTGCCCCGGCAGACCGAGCCGCTCCTGCACGCCCTGCTGGACCGGCTCGCCGCGCGTCGTCGCTTCAAGCGCGATTGACGCGTTGCGCCCCTTGAGGGGGGCTCCTACAATCCAACCCCGACGTCGCTGTCATGGTCGCCCTTCCCACCCTGACAGTCGCGCCCTCCTATTGCCCCGGACGCGGAAGAGATGACGCTCGTCGGTCGACACATCGGTCGCTACCGCATCCTCGAGGAGCTGGGCTCGGGGGGCATGAGCGTCGTGTACAAGGGGCTCGACACGGCCCTGGACCGCGAGGTGGCGGTGAAGGTGCTGCACCCGCACCTGGCCAACAAGAGCGAGTCGCGTCGGCGGCTCGCCCGGGAGGCCAAGGCGGTGGCGCGGCTGCACCACCCCAACATCCTCGAGGTGTTCGACTTCTCGGCCGAGGGCGCGCAGGACGCCTTCCTCGTCACCGAGTACGTGCGCGGCCGCACCCTGAAGGACCATGTGGACGCGCTGGGCACGCTGGAGCCGCCCGAGCTGGCCGCGATGATCGTCCATGAGATCTCCGCCGCGCTGGCGCACGCGCACGAGGCCGGCGTCATCCACCGGGACTTGAAGCCCGAGAACGTGATGATCCGCGAGGACGGCGTCCTCAAGCTGATGGACTTCGGCATCGCGAAGCTGCTCGACGTCGAGGAGCGGATGACGGTGACGGGGGCGCTGGTGGGCTCGCCGGCGCACATGGCCCCGGAGATCATCGAGGGCCACGAGGCCGGCCCCGAGACGGACATCTTCTCGCTGGGCACCATCCTCTACGCCCTCATCGTGGGCCGGCTGCCCTTCTCGGCCGCCAACGCCACCGCCACCCTCAAGCGGATTCTGGACGGGGTGTATGAGGATCCGCGCCAGCGGGTGCCCACGCTCTCGGACGAGCTGGCGGACATCTGCGCCACCTGCCTCGCGCGGGACCCGGACCGGCGCTACGCGCACGCGGGCCAGTTGCGCGACGCGCTGGCCGACTACCTGGCCGGGCTCGGCTTCGCGCGCGTGGGAGAGGAGCTGGCGTCCTTCTTCGCGGATCCGCCCTCGTACCAGAAGCTGATGCGCCCGCGGATCATCGCCTCGCGGCTGGAGCGCGGCGAGCGCCTGCTCGCGGAGAAGCGCATGCCCCGGGCCCTGGCCTGCCTCAACCAGGTGCTCGCGCTGGACGCCACCAACGCGCGTGCCCTCTCGCTCCTCAAGGGCCTGGAGCGGGAGCGTCGCCTGAAGCAGTGGCGTGCTCGGGGGCTGAAGCTGGGCACGGGCCTGCTCGTCGCCTCGGTGGTGGGCGTCGGCGTCCACCTGTGGCAGCGGACCCGGACGCCGGAAGCCGGGCCCCGCATCGAGCCCCCGCCCGTGGTGACGGCCGCCCTGAAGCCCGAGGCGAAGAAGGAGCCCCCTCCCGAGCCGCGTGAGCAGCGAGAGCCGACGCCTCCGGTGGAGCCCAGGCGGCCCCTCGCTTCGCGTGCCGAGCCCATCCGCTCCACCCCGGTGCCCATCTCCATCCTGGTGCGGCCCTATGGCTCCGTCCGCGTGGACGAGGGGATGCCCACCCCGCAGCCGCTCGCCCAGCACACGCTGGAGGTGCTGCCCGGCCGGCACACCATCACCATCTCCTGCGACTACTGCGAGGACTCGCGCGAGACGATCGAGGTGCGGCCCGGGGCGGAGAACGTCTTCCGCCTGCGCGCCCAGCTCAAGTCCTCGCGGGTGAGCTTCCAGTACGAGCCCGCGGACGCGCTGGTGCGGGTGGGCGGCGAGGCCCGCACCGTCCGCGAGACGCAGGAGCACCCCTTCGAGATCAACTCGCCCCGGGGGCCGGCGAGCTTCCAGCACCGCGTGGAGTACGAGGTGAGCCACAACGGGTACCTCACCGAGAAGCGCGTGGCGCTCATCGAGCCCGGTAAGTCCACCACCGTGCGCGGGGCCCTCGTCGCCGAATGAGCCGCTGCCTGCCCATCCTCCTGCTGCTGGGGCTGCTGGCTCCCGGAGCCGTGCGGGCCGACGAGCCGGTGGATCCGGAGGTCACCACCCTGCACTCCAGCTACGAGTACGGGCGCTATGCCGAGGTGCTCGAGCGCGCGGGCACGCGCATCGACCGGGGCCGGCTGTCCGACAAGGACCTGGCGGAGCTGCACAAGCTGGCGGGGCTGAGCGCCTTCCACCTCAACCGCATGGACGATGCCGCGCGCCACTTCCGCGCGCTGCTGCGGTTGGATCCGGACTTCAACCTGGATCCCTTCGCGGTGCCCCCGCCGGCGGTGACGTACCTGGACGGAATCCGCGAGCAGATGTCGGCGGAGCTGGATCTGGTGCGCCAGGAGCGGCGGCTGCGGGTGGAGCGGGAGCGCACGGAGGTGGAGCGCCGCGAGCGCGAGCGCGTGGCCGCCGAGGAGCAGCGCCGCCGCGTGGAGACGCTGTCGCGGCAGGTGACGGTGCGCGAGGTGGAGAAGCGCAGCTTCCTGGTGAACTTCGTCCCCTTCGGCGCGGGCCAGTTCCAGCAGGGCCGCACCGGCCTGGGTACCCTCCTGGCGGCCACCGAGGGCGCGCTCGCCGTCACCAGCATCATCGCCTTCTTCGCCTACGACTCCCTCTTCGAGACGCGGGACGTGACCGTGGACGACGTCCGCGAGCCCATCAAGCTGTCCGTGCGCTACATCCCCACCGAGCGGGGACCGCAGGCCCGCGCCTGGCAATGGCTCAAGTGGGGCTCGGCCGCGGGCTTCTACGGGGTGTACGCGGCGGGCGTGGCGGATTCCCTCGTCCACCACCAGGACCAGGTGGTGCGCACGCACCTGGAGACCCTGCCCTCCCCTCCTCCTCCCCAGACCCGCTTGCACCTCTTTCCCACGTCCGGCGGTGCCGGCGCCGGTTTCACCCTCGCCTTCTAGGAGCGCACCGCCATGGCCAACTTCTCCGTCCGTACCCCCGACGGCAAGATCCGCACGGTTCCCCTCCACAAGCGCATCACCAGCATCGGCCGCTCGGCCGACAACGATGTGCAACTGGACGACCCCTCCGTCCCGGACAGCGCGCTCCACGTGCTCTTCGATGGCACGCGCTACCAGCTCGGCAGCCTGGGAGCCACCTTCCAGGTGAACGGCAAGAAGCGGGACAACCACGTGCTCGCCACCGCCGACGTCATCCGTGTGGGCGGCACCGAGCTCGTCTTCGCCCGCGAGGACGCCCCCGCCAGGCATCCCACCGCACCGGGCCCGGCCCTCACCCTCATCAAGGACGCGGAGCCGACGACGGATCCGGACTCGCACACCCGGGACATGCCCGGCGTGGTGGGCCGCGAGCTGGTGCTGCTGCGCCGGCTCACCGCCTTCAGCGAGCGGCTGCTGGGCGGCTCCGGCCGGGACGAGCTGCTGGAGGGCCTGCTGGACGAGGCCATCGAGGTGACGCGGGCGGACAAGGGTGTCCTCATCCTCCGGGAGAACGGCGAGCTGCGCGTGAAGGTGGCGCGCAACGTCACGCGGGAGAACCTGATCGACGCGGAGGAGCGGGTGTCCGACTCCATCGTCGAGAAGGTGGCGCGCACGCGCAAGCCGCTCATCGTCAGCGACGCGCTGGACGACCCCGAGTTCAAGGCCAGCACGTCCGTGGTGAACCTCAAGCTGCTGTCCGTGATGTGCGTGCCGCTGGTGCGCGACGACGAGCTGTTCGGCGTGCTCTACGTGGGCAATGACCGGCTGGTGAACCGGTTCGAGCCCAAGAGCCTGGACATGCTCACCATCTTCGCGGCCCAGGCGCTGCTGCTCATCCAGAACGCGCTGCTGGTCAACGACCTGAAGCTGGACAACACCGAGCTGCGCAAGCGCCTGGACGACACCCACTACGGGGAGATCGTCGGCGCGTGCCAGGGGATGCTGGACGTGTACCGGCGCATCGACAAGATCGCCCCCACGGACATCTCCGTCCTCATCACCGGCGAGACGGGCACGGGCAAGGAGCTCATCGCCCGGGAGCTCCACCGCCGCTCGCCGCGCACCAAGGGTCCCTTCATCACCATCAACTGCGGGGCCATTCCCGAGAACCTGCTGGAGAGCGAGCTGTTCGGCCACGTGCGCGGCGCCTTCACCGGCGCGGTGACGACCAAGGTGGGCAAGTTCCAGGCGGCCATCGGCGGCACGCTCTTCCTGGACGAGATCGGCGAGATGCCGCTCCAGCTCCAGGTGAAGCTGCTGCGCGCGCTCCAGGAGAAGGTCGTCTACAAGGTGGGCGACCACCGCGGCGAGCCGGTGGACATCCGCGTGGTGGCGGCCACCAACCGGGTGCTCGAGGAGGAGGTGCGCAAGGGCAGCTTCCGCGAGGACCTGTACTACCGGCTCAACGTGGTGACGCTGAAGCTGCCGCCCCTGCGCGAGCGAGGCGAGGATCTCTTCGTCCTGGGCAAGTACTTCCTGGGCAAGTACGCCAAGGAGTTCAACTCGAAGGGCAAGGGCTTCTCGCCGTCGGCCACGGTGGCCATGAAGAAGTACGGCTGGCCGGGCAACATCCGCGAGCTGGAGAACCGCATCAAGAAGGCGGTGGTGCTCGCGGACAAGCCGCTGCTCGGGCCGGACGACCTGGACCTGAGGCCGGAGAACCTGGAGCCGGTGCTGCCACTCGCCGAGGCGCGCGAGCGCTGGCAGAAGCAGTACATCCAGGAGGTCTACGAGCGGAACAACCGCAACAAGACCAAGACGGCCAAGGACCTGGGCGTGGACCCGCGCACCATCTTCCGTCACTTCGAGAAGCTGGAGGCGGAGAAGACCGGCATCCCCCTCCCGTCCGACGAGGGCGACGACGAGCTGCTGTAAGGCAGTGAGCGGGGACTCGCCGTGACAGGGTTGTCGCGGTTCCCCGGCTCACCCCCTGTGTCACCCTGGCCAACCCCCTGTTCCGACAATGAAATCCCCCCTCCGCCGACTGGCCAGCGCCTTGCTAGGACTCCCCACCATGAAGTGGCTCGGGCTCGGGATTTCCGTGTGGACCTTGGGAGGCTGCCTCATCCCCCAGGAGGAGACCTACCTCAACGAGTTCCCCGAGCCACGCAACCGCCCCCCGCGGATCGTGGAGCAACAGGTGCAACCCCCCGAGCGCATCATCCGAGGCTATGGCTCCGACCTGTGCGAGTTCCAGTTCTCCGTCATCGTCGAGGACCCCGACCTCAACGACACCCTCTACGTGAACTGGTTCGTGGACTACGACCCGACCCAGCTGCGCGGCGCGGACGGCGTGGGCCGGCTCCAGCCCAACAACAAGGTCGTGCGCGATGAGCGCGCCTCGTTCAACCCGAAGATTCCCTCCATCGACTACAGCCGCCTGAACGTCCCCGGAGACCATGTCGTCGAGGTGGTCGTCTCCGACACCCCGCTGGTGGGGCGGGATCCCGAGCGGTTCTTCGTCAAACGACTCGCGGACGGCACCGAGGTCTACGACCAGGGCTACTCCGCCACCTACGCGTGGTTCGTCCGGACCGAGCCGGGAGGAGGCTGCCCATGATCAGGCCCGCCACGACCGTACCGCTGCTGCTGACCGTCCTCCTCATGGGCTGTGCCAATGGGGCCATGGAAGCGGCCGACTTCATCAGCTGCCACAGCGACAGCGAGTGTGGCGGCGAGCAGGTGTGCTTCCCCGAGGGCTGCGGAGACCCCGGCCAGAACATCGTGGTGGAGGTGGTGCCCAACCCCAAGGGCGGTCTGCACGCCCAGGACTTCCGGGTGGATGACCTGCGGAGCGAGCAGAACATCGAACTGTTCGATCCCGCCACCCTCCAGGGGAGCGTGCGCGTGGAGTCGATGTCCTCGGCCATCAACTACTCCGCCCCCATCACCCTGCGCCTGACGGGCGAGAGCCTGCTCATCCCCGGGGTGGTACGCCGCCACGAGTCGACGCTCACCCCCGACAATGGCGGCTACACGCTGCCCGTGGGCGCGGGGCACTACACCGTCACCCTGCTGGCCCCCAACACCGAGCTGCCGCCCCAGTCCACTGCCCAGGCGGTCCTCATCAACCCGGGCCGCACGGTGACGCAGGACTTCCTCCTGCCGGCCTCCTCCGCGCTCGTGCGGCTCTCCGGGTGGGTGCTGGGACGCAACGGGCTGCCGGTGGATGTGGACCTGGAGGCGCAGGCCCTGGACGACAACCTCCGCCCGCTCTCGCAGCGCGTCGCGGTGAAGCGCGCCACCGGCGAGCTGTCCCTGGCGCTGCCTCCCTCGGCCTCCCTGCTCGCCAACGTCATCCTCCAGGTGCGGCCCACCTCGCCCGACGCCCTGGTGCCGCAGCAGACCTTCACCGTGAACCCGCGCCTGGGCCTCCAGGAGCCGCTCTCGATGGGCGACTACGGCGCTCCGGTGACGCTGCGAGGCCGGGTGCTCGACCAGGACGGGCAGCCGGTGCCCCAGGCCACGGTGTACCTCCAGGGCAAGGTGGGCGGCGGCGGGCAGTACACCAGTCGCAAGGCCCTCACCGACACGAGCGGCGTCTTCGAACTCCTCGCGCTGCCGAGCGCCCCCGACGCCTCGATGACGCTCTACGCCGCCCCGCCGCCGGGCTCGTCCGCCGGCATCACCTTGAAGCCCGTTACCGTGCCTCGTGGAGGCACCTCCCTGGCCCAGGACGTGACGTGCGGGACGCGGATGAAGGTCCGGGGCAAGCTCCAGATGCCGAGCGGCTCGCAGCCGGCCCCCGGCGTGAAGGTGGTGGCCGAGTCGATTGGCGAGCTGCCCGGCTGGCCCAGGCCCACGTTCACCATCGAGGCCTCCCGCCCCACGGATGACCTGGGCCAGTTCGAGATCGCCTTGGATCCGGGCCAGTACCGCTTCGACTTCATCCCCACCGATGGGCTTCCACGCGTGAGCCGCATCGTGACGGTGCGCCCCGGGGAGACGACCGGCACCGGCGGCCTCCTGGAGCTCACCCCCTTCACCCTCTCCAAGGGCCGCCGCGTCAGCGGGTCCGTCAGCTTCAGCGGCGAGCGGGTGATGCAGACGACCGCCCCCTACGCCTCCATCCGCTTCTTCCGCGTGGTGAACGTGGAGGGCAGGCCCTCCTCGCTGCTGCTCGCGCAGACGCTGACGGACCAGAACGGCACCTACTCCACCACCCTGCCCACGCGCTGAGCGGTATCGGGTGGTGGTGAAGCGCCGAGCGGCGGAGCAGCGGCTCCCCTGCTCGCTCTACGTCTGAAGGGGGTAGCCGTGGAAGGGCGTGCCTACCTTGAGCCTCGGAGGGAGGCCATGGACAAAGCGCGCCGGTCGCAGATCTCCGCCCTGACCGTCTGGACGGTGGGGCTCAACGGGCTCGCCCTGGTGCTGTTGGCCCGGTCGCTCGACCAGCTGCGCCCCATCCTCGTGCTCCTCGCGGTGTCGGTGCTCGTCACCTTGGCGCTTCAACCCATCGTGCGAGGGCTCCAGCGGCTGGGCCTGAAGCGGGGCTGGTCCGTGCTGGTGACGTTCCTCGGCCTGCTCGGGGTGGCGACGGTCCTGGGCGCCACCCTGCTGCCCATGTTGGTGGAGCAGGTGCGCAACCTCATCCAGGCCGCGCCCGATCTGGTGGCCGAGGTGCGCGCGTGGCGGGCGACCCGGTGGCTCGAGGAGCGGCTCGAGCTGGAGCGGATCGTCCGGGAAGCGATGGGGCGCCTCCCGAGCACCCTCGCCCAACCCGTCCTGGGCGTCCTCTCCACCACGGTGAACGGGGTGTTCGCGCTCCTCACGGTGTTGACGCTCAGCCTCTTCGGGCTCCTCTTCGGCAAGGAGCTCTTCGAGCAGTCGCTGGGGTGGGTGCGTCCCTCGCGCCGGCCCAAGGTGCGCGAGCTCGCGCTGAACATGCGCAAGGCGGTGGGCGGCTACCTGACGGGCACCTTCCTCACGGTGTCCCTGGGCGCCGTGGTGACGGCGGTGGGGACGTGGCTGCTGGGCGTGCCCTTCTTCCTGGCGCTCGGGAGTCTCTACCTGGTGTTCGGCTTCATCCCCTACGTGGGCAGCTTCCTCATGGCGGTGCTGGTCTCCTTCACCACGCTGAGCACGGTGGGGCTCAACCGGGCGCTGATCGCCCTGGGCCTCTTCCTCGTCTACCAGCAGGTGGAGGGCAACCTCATCCAACCCCTCGTCCAGCGCCACTCCATCCGGATGAACCCGCTGCTCATCTCCGTGGTGCTCCTCATCGGCGGCGCCCTGATGGGGCTGATCGGCGCGGTGCTGGCGCTGCCGGTGGCCGCGGCCCTCCAGCAGTTGCTGCGCGAGGTGCAGGAGGAGAAGCGCCTGCGCTGGGACGCCGAGGCGGACCGAGCGCCGGTGGAAGCGCCGCGCATGGAGGACGGCCCGCGCCTCCCGCCCGACGAGCACGACTCCGCGGGCCCCGCCCCGCACTGACGGAATATCCATTTGCCACTTGCTTGTATGCAGGGCAGCGAATAGTTATGCACGCCCATGCATAAGACGGCGATCGGCATCATTGGCGCGTCCGGGTACTCCGGCGTCGAGGCCACCCACATCCTGGCGGGTCACCCGCGGGTGGAGCTGCGTCTGGTGACGAGCGACAAGTGGCAGGGCGAGACGGTGGCCCGCCGGCTGGGAATCGCCGGTCCCACGGGGGAGCTGCGCTACGCGCCCCAGGACAAGAGCGCCGAGCTGGCGCGCGAGTGCGAGGTGGTGCTGCTCGCCACGCCCGCCGAGTCCTCCCTGCACCTGGTGCCGGGGCTGCTGGCCGCGGGCGTGCGCGTCATCGACCTGTCTGGCTCCTTCCGGATGAGGGACGTGGCCAGCTACCCCGCCTTCTACAACTTCACCCACTCCTCGCCCGAGTTGCTGGAGCAGGCCGCCTATGGCCTGCCGGAGCTCTTCCGCGAGCGGATTCCCGGCGCGAAGCTGATCGCCAACCCGGGCTGCTACGCCACCGCGTGCGCGCTGTCCGTGGCGCCCCTTCTCGAGGCGGGGCTGTTCGACGAGGGCGCCCTCATCTTCGACGCCGCCTCGGGCACCACGGGCGCCGGCCGCAAGGGCTCGGAGGAGCTGAGCTTCAGCGAGGTGGACGAGGACTTCCGCGCCTACCGCGTGCTGCGCCACCAGCACACGCCGGAGATCGCCCAGACGCTCGCGCTCTCGGCTGGCCGCACCGTGCCCCTCACCTTCACGGCGCACCTGCTGCCGCTCAAGCGCGGCATCCTCGTCACCGCCTACGGGCGCCTGCGCTCGGGCGCCACCGCCGCCGAGGCCCGCGCCGCCCTGGAGCGGGCCTATGCCTCCCAGCCCTTCGTCACCGTGCTGGACTCGCCGGACGCGGTGGGCCTCAAGGCCGTGGTGGGCACCAACCGGTGCATGCTCGCCGTGGGCGTCGACACCAGCGGCTATGACCCGGGCCGCGTGGTGGTGACGGCGGCCATCGACAACCTGGTGAAGGGGGCGGCGGGCCAGGCCGTCCAGAACCTCAACCTCATCATGGGGTGGGAGGAGACGTCGGGTCTCTCCACCCTGCGGGGGTTCTATCCGTGAAGGTACCGCTCGGCTTCTCGTTCGCCGGCATCCATGCCGGCATCAAGCCCCAGCGCAAGGACGTGGCGCTCGTCTACAGCGACACGCCCTGCTCGGCCGCGGGCTGCTTCACCGCCAACAAGGCCAAGGCCGCCCCCGTGCGGGACGCCGAGCTCCGCCTGCCCGCCTCGGGCGTCCAGGCCGTCCTCATCAACGCCGGCAACGCCAACGCCCTCACCGGCCCCGCCGGCCTGGAGGACGTACGCACCGTGCTCGCCGAGACGGCCCGCACCCTCTCCCTGGAGCCCTCCGCCGTGCTGGCGGCCTCCACGGGCGTCATCGGCCACCGGCTGCCGGTGCATAAAATCACCGCCGTGCTCGGGGGCCTCAAGGACGGCCTGCGCCCCGAGCCCGACGCGGCCTCCGAGGCCATCATGACCACCGACACCCGCTCCAAGCAGGTGTGGCGCGTGGTGCGCCTCGGGGGACGGGACGTGGTCCTCTCCGCCATCTGCAAGGGCTCGGGGATGATCCACCCGTCACTGGCCACGGTGATCGCCGTCATCACCACCGACTGCGCCATCCTGCCGGGCGTACTGGCCTCCGCCCTGCGCGAGGCGGTGAGCGGCACCTTCAACAGCCTCACCGTCGATGGTGACATGAGCACCAACGACACCGTCTACGCGCTCGCCAACGGGCGCGCGGGCAACCCGCCCATCAGCGACCCGGGCCCGGACCTGGACATCTTCACCGCCACCCTGACGGACCTGTGTCAGGAGATGGCCCGCTCCATCGCCGCCGATGGCGAGGGCGCCACCAAGCTGCTGGAGGTGACGGTGACGGGGGCCCCCACCCCGGCCATCGCCCAGGACCTGGCGCGCGCCGTGGCCGGCTCCACGCTGGTGAAGGCCGCCGTCTTCGGGGCGGACCCCAACTGGGGCCGCGTGCTCGCCACCGTGGGCGCGCGCGCCGGCACCCAGGACTACCCCGTGGATCCGTACTCGTCCCACGTCCGCATCCAGGGCATCTCCGTCTACGACGGCGCGCCCCAGCAGTACGACCCCGCCATGCTCAAGACGCGCATGCGCGAGCCCGAGGTCCGCATCGAGGTGAACCTCACCGGCGGCGAGGCCTCCTCGGTGGCCTGGGGGTGCGATCTCTCGTACGACTACGTGAAGATCAACGCGGACTACACCTCGCTCATCGTCGCCCGGCCCGACGGCGGCGTGGGCAAGGACGACCGGCTGGCCAACTACAGCCCCGCGTTCAAGGCCACGCTGCTCGTCGAGGCGCTCTCGTACATCTCCCGCTTCCGCGGCAAGCGCTGCGTCATCCGCTACGGCGGCGCGGCCATGGTGAAGGAGTCCCTCAAGAAGTCCTTCTGCCGCGACATCGAACTGCTGCGCTCGGCGGGCCTCCAGCCCATCATCGTCCACGGTGGTGGGCCGGAGCTCACCCGCACGCTGGACAAGCTCGGCCTGCGGCAGGAGGGCTCGCTCATCACCGACGCCTCCGGCCTCAAGGTGGTGGAGATGGTCATCTCCGGCTCCGTCAACTCGGAGCTCGTCACCCTCATCAACCAGCTCGGGGATCGGGCCGTGGGCCTGTCCGGCAAGGACGGGGCGCTGCTGCGGGCCCGGAGGATTCCGGGCGAGGACGGGCGCTCCAAGGAGCACGTGGGCGAGGTCACCCGCGTCAACCACGAGTTCCTGGAGATGCTCCTGGGCCAGGGCTACGTGCCGATCATCTCCCCCATTGGCCTGGGCGAGGACGGGCAGACGTATGACCTCGGCTCGGACGCGGTGGCCGCCGAGGTGGCCAGCGCCCTCAAGGCCCAGAAGCTCATCTACCTGCACGACGCGCCGGGCATCCTCAAGGGCGAGGATTTCTTCTCCGAGCTGTCCGCCGCGCAGCTGGAGGCGCACCTCGCGTCCGGAGCCTTCGTCGGGAGCATGCAGACGCGGGCGAGGATGGCGCTCAAGGCGCTGGGCGGGGGCGTGGAGCGCGTGCACGTCATCGACGGGCGCGTGCCGCACAGCCTCATCGCCGAGCTCTTCACCGACAAGGGCATCGGGACGCTCGTCACCGGATGAGGGCCTCGCACGTGAGTCCGCTTCGAAACAATGGAGAGAAGACGGCGCGGCAGGATGCCATCCGCCGCATCATCCGCGCGCACGCGGTGGCCACCCAGGACGAGCTGGGGCAGCTCCTGGCCCGCGAGGGCTTCGACGTCACCCAGGCCACGCTCTCGCGAGACCTGGCCCAGCTCGGCGCCATGCGCGTGT
>NZ_DASVWK010000747.1:0-9921 GCF_036389735.1 Archangium sp.
CGGTGGAGGACGTGACGTCGCCGGTGGATCCGCAGGTGCTCGAGGACGGGACGCTGCTCGTCCACCTCACCAACAAGAACCAGGTGCTCATCGTCGACGGGACCACCATGCTGGAGAAGGCACGGCTGCCGTCCTCCAGCCTGGGCGCCACGCGGCCGGTGCACTCGTACGTGAGCCCGGCGCGCAACGGCAAGCGCTACTGGCTCACCCTCAATGATGGAAACGGGGCACCGGGGACGAACTCGGCTCTTTTCGTGGATGTGGCGCGGGGAAGTGGCACGTACCTCCAGCCGGTGGGCGAGGTGCGGCTCGGCAACGGGCACCACAAGGCGAGCTTCAGCAACACCCGCGAGCGCGTGGTCATCAGCAACATCGCCGACTGCGAGGACACGCTGAGCGTCTTCGACTACTCGGACGTGGGCAACGTGCGGCGGGTGCTGAAGGTGTCCGCCGCGGACCTCGGCTGGGGCCCGAGCCGCCCCTGCGCGGCCAACTACCAGGGCGGCGTCCCTCCGGCGCCCCATGGCTGCGCCACCTCCACCGTCTCCGGCAAGGCCTACTGCAACCTGACCGCGACGGGGGACATCGTCACCATCGACCTGGATGCGGAGCTTCCCACCTTCCAGTTGCTGCGCACCGAGGGCACGGGCGGCGGCTACACGAAGGCGCACCCCAATGGCCGCTACATCTACTCGTTGCAGGAGTCGCCTCGCGAGGGCAAGGCCCCGGGCGTGACGTGCCAGATGGGACAGCTCGTGGTCGTCGACGCGAGCACCGACACCGTCGTCCGCCAGGTGCCGCTGCTCTACCGGGGTCCCGGGTGTGACCTGGTGCTGGCGAGCACGGCGGCGGCGAAGGCGGGGCCCGGACACATCGTCATCAGCAAGGACGGGCGCACCCTCTACATCACCCCCGCGGGGGCCTTCCAGGACAACACCTCGCGCGTGAGCCAGGAGCTGGTGGTGGACCTCTCGGACCCGGCGGCCCCCGTGCAGCGGGCCTCCCTCCCGGTGGGGCTGAGCACCGGCCACCACGGCGATGTGCTCACCGCGGAGGGGCGGTTCCTCTTCGTGACGAACACCGAGGACGGCACGGTGAGCCAGATCGACACCACGACGAACACGGTCGTGAGCACGTTGAAGGTGCAGGACCGGCCCCTGGCGCTGGCGACCTTCGGCACCAACGAGGGCCCGAGCGCACATACGGGTCCGCTGCCATGAGCCGGCTCCTCCTCGTCACCCTGGGGGCGTGGGTGCTGGCCGCGTGCGCGAGCGGCGCGCGGCCGACTCCCGTGCGTGCGCCCACCACGGCCACGGTGCTCGGCCACTACTACATGGACGGGGAGGGCCTGAGTGTCGTCACCACCGGAATGACGGTGGAGCAGCCCGTGAAGGAGGGGCTCTCCGTGGAGCTGCGAGGCCTGGCGGACCGCATCGAGGTGAGCCGGCCCGACTCCGTGAACGTGGACGAGGGCAACCCGGACACGGGCCACACGCACGAGGGAGACGTGGACGCCATCACGGGGGCCTCGGTGCGGGTGGTGGAGGGCGAGCACCTGGAGGAGTGGCGCTTCGAGGGCGGCGCGGCGGTGAAGCTGGCGCGGCGGATGGGGGACACCCCCGTGGCGGTAGCAGTGTCGGGGCGCGTGAGCACCGAGACGGACTACCTGGCCTTCTCGGCACGGGTGGCGGGCTCGGTGGAGCTCTTCGAGCGCAACACGGCGCTGTCGGGCTTCGTGGGCTACGGCAGGGATCGGGTGAGCCCGCTGGAGGCACCTCCGGGTGAGACGGAGCTGTGGCCGGCGACGCACATGCGCCTCGTGACGGGGGCGGCGCTCACCCAACTCCTGTCCCCGTCGTTGATGGCGTCGGCGGGACTGGGGGCCTCCTTCCAGTCGGGGCAACTCAGCAGCCCCTACCGGCGCGCGTGGGTGCGTACGACGCTCTTCCCGGAGCACCTGCCGGACAGGCGGAGCCGCTTCACGGGGTACGCGGGCCTGTCCTGGGCGCTGGGCCAGGGCGTGGCGGTGCACGCGCGGCAGGGGGTCTACGTGGACACGTGGGGCGTCCGGGCGCTGGCGCCGGAGGCCGCGCTGGCGGTGGAGGTGGGCACGCGGGGACTCGCCTCGGTGCGCTACCGCTTCTTCCGGCAGTGGCCGGCGAGCTTCTACTCGCCCCGCTACGAAGAGCTCCACGAGGTGCGCTCGAGCGACATCCGCCTGGGTGCACAGAGAGGACACCAACCTGGGGCCAGGCTCGCCTGGACCCTCTGGGGTCGACGGGGGACGGCGGAGGCGTTGAATCTCCAGGGAGGCTACGAGTTTTCCTTGATCAGCCATCTCCAGCTCAGCGAGCACACCACGCTGGCGCACATCGTTTCACTCGGAGTGCAGGGAGGCTTCTGAGCCCGACTACCTCGCCTCCCTGTCCACCGTGTGAACGTTCCCCTGGAGTTTCACCCCCCCACCGGGATTTGGCATCGCGTCCGCCGCACTACTTCTGTAACAGGGTTTCGCGGCCAATCCGCGTGACGCTGCCGACAGAAGGGCGCAGGGGGCTCCAGCCCCGGTTCAACGATGTCCGACCTCATCGACTTCAAGTCGCTCTTCGACCTCTCCCCCAACCCCTACATGTTGGTGGACCGGGAGCTGCGGTACGTCGCGGCGAACCATGCCTATCTCCGGGTCACGGCGAGCCGGCTCGAGGAGCTCCTCGGGCGAAACCTCTTCGAGGTGTTTCCCAACGATCCGGACGACCCGAACAACAGCAGCGCGCGTCAGCTGCGGGAGTCGTTCGAGCGGGTGCTGGCCGGGCGCAAGCCGGACACGCTCGCGCTGATTCGCTATCGGGTTCCGCTCCAGACCGCCAACGGCGTGGTCATCGAGGACCGGTACTGGAGTGCCACCCACACGCCCCTCCTGGATGAGCGGGGCGAAGTGGCCTTCATCCTCCAGCACACCGTGGACGTGACGGAACTCCAGAACCTCCAGCGGGCGGTGAGAGCGGCGGAAGCGGCTCGGGACGCGGTTGTCCCCAAGGAGCAGCTGGAAGCGGGGGTTCTCCACCGCGCGCAGCTCATCCAGGAGACCAATGAAGTCCTGGGAGCCGAGCGCCTTCACCTCCGCCGCTTGTTCGAACAGGCACCCGGCTTCGTGGCTTTCCTTCGGGGACGGCAGCTCGTCTTCGAGCTGGTCAACCCCGCCTATTTCCAGCTCGTCGGCCATCGGGAGATCATCGGCAAGCCGGTCCGCGAGGCCCTTCCCGAAATCGAGGGGCAAGGCTTCTTCGAGCTGCTCGACCGGGTGTTCACGACGGGAGAGCCGTTCGTCGGCCGGGGACTCCAGCTCCTCGTGCAGCAGCAACCCGGTGCGCCTCTCACCGAACGGTATGTCGATTTCGTGTACCAGCCCATCCTCGAGCCCGATGGGACGGTGTCCGGCATCTTCGCCCAGGGGCACGACGTCACCGAGCAGAAGCACGCCCAGGAAGAGCTTCGCAAGTATCGCGAGCACCTGGAGGAGCTGGTCCGCGAGCGCACCCGCGAACTCGAGGAGAGCGAGGCCGAGCGACGCCTGACCGAGGCCGCGTTGCGGCAGGCCCAGAAGATGGAGGCGGTGGGCAAGCTCACGGGCGGCGTGGCCCATGACTTCAACAACCTGCTCCAGGTCATCGGCGGCAATCTCCAGCTCCTGCAGAGGGATCTCGTTGCCAGCGAGCGGGCGCAGCGGCGTCTGCAGACCGCCGTGGGGGCCGTCGAGCGCGGCGCCAAGCTCGCCTCGCAGTTGCTCGCGTTCGCGCGACAGCAGCCGCTCGAACCCCTGGTCATCAACCCAGGCCGGCTGCTGCGCGGCATGGATGACCTGATGCGGCGCGCCCTGGGTGAGGACATCGAGCTCCAGATGCACCTGGCCGACGGCGTCTGGAACACGTTCGCCGATCCCAACCAGCTCGAGAACGTCATCCTGAACCTGGTGATCAATGCCCGCGACGCCATGGAGCGCGCAGGCACGTTGACCATCGAGGCCAGCAACGTCGTGCTCGACGCGCAGCACACCCTGCTGCACCCGGATGTCGCGCCCGGCCCGTATGTGCTCCTGGCCATCTCCGATACCGGCTGCGGCATGTCTCCGGAGGTCATGGAGCGGGCCTTCGAGCCGTTCTTCACGACCAAGCCCGAGGGCCGTGGCACGGGGCTGGGCTTGAGCATGGTGTACGGCTTCGTCAAACAGACCGACGGGCACATCCACATCGACAGCGAGGTCGGGCGGGGGACGACCATCCAGATCTACCTGCCCCGTGCGCTCCAGGCCGAGGTGGTGCGCAACGAGGTCGCCGCAAGCCCGGTGGAGGGAGGCACCGAGACCATCCTGGTGGTCGAGGATGATGCCGCGGTGCGTGCCACGGTCGTGGAGCAACTGACGGAGCTGGGTTATCGCGTGCTCAAGGCCCACGACGGGCGGAGCGCGTTGGCGGTCATCCAGAGTGGCCTGCCCGTCGATCTGCTGTTCACCGACGTGGTCATGCCCGGCCCACTCCGCAGCCCCGACCTCGCCCGACAAGCCAAGGTGCTCCTACCGGACCTGGAGGTGCTGTTCACGTCGGGCTACGCGGAGAACGCCATTGCCCACGGGGGTCGGCTGGATCCCGGTGTCAGCCTGCTGAGCAAGCCCTATCGCAGGGAGGAACTGGCCCTGAAGCTGCGCAACCAGCTGCGCAACCGCCAGGAGCGGCTCTCCGCACGGCCCTCTTCCGCGAAGACGGCGCACCTGCGCATCCTCCTGGTGGATGATGATGAGGACGTCCGGTCTTCCGCCTGCGAGTTGTTGGAGGTCTGCGGACACCGCGTGAAGGCCGTCTCGAGCGCGGAGGAGGCCCAGAAGGCGCTCGCCGGTGACAGCTTCGATGTGCTGTTCACGGATGTGACCCTGCCCGGCATGTCGGGGGTGACGCTGGCCCGCGAGGCCCTCCGGCAGCGTCCCGGGCTGCGGGTCGTCATCGCCTCGGGCCATGACCTCGTGGTCGGCGACGGGGTGCCGGGAGCCGTGCTGCTGCCCAAGCCGTACGACCTCACCCAGCTGGAGCGAGTGCTGGAGCAGCTCATGGCCACCCGCTGAAAGTCCGCCTGGTTGGCCCACGGGGGGGCAGGCTCCACGCCCCCACGTAAAACCCGACGAGCGAGCAGCGCGCTGTTATCCTACCGAGCCGGCCTCTCACGTCCGCGCCCGCACGCCATGTCCTCGTCCGCTCCCTCGCTTCGACTCTCCGTGGATACGCTGCTTGGCCCTGGAGGCGCGCTCCAGGCCGCGCTGGAGAACTACGAGTACCGTCCGGAGCAGCTCCAGATGGCGCGCTCGGTGGACAAGGCGTTCAACGAGCGCGGCTACCTCCTGGCCGAGGCGGGCACGGGGACGGGCAAGACGCTGGCGTACCTGGTGCCGGCGCTGCTGTCGGGCCGGCGGGTGGTGGTGTCCACGGCGACGAAGACGCTCCAGGAGCAGATCTTCTTCAAGGACCTGCCGCTGCTGCGCGACCGGATGGGCCTGTCCTTCGAGGCGGTGTACCTCAAGGGGCGCAACAACTACCTGTGCCTGCACCGCTACGCGGCCTTCAGCAAGGACCCGCAGTTCTCCTCGCGGGAGGAGGCGCGGTACTGGAAGCACCTCCAGTCCTGGGCGAGCCGCACGGAGACGGGAGACCGCAGCGAGCTGGAGCTGCCCGAGTCCTTCAGTGCCTGGAGCCGCCTGTCCACGACGGCCGACACGTGCCTGGGCTCGAAGTGCCCGGTGTACGAGAGCTGCTTCGTGACGCGGACGCGTCGGGCGGCGGAGTCGGCGGACCTGCTGGTGGTCAACCACCACCTCTTCTTCGCGGACCTGGCGCTGCGCAGCCGGGGCCAGCGGGGCGAGGGTGGGGTGCTGCCGCCGTACGAGGCCGTCATCTTCGACGAGGCGCACGCCCTGGAGGACGCGGCGGGGAGCCACTTCGGGCACTCGGTGTCGAGCTTCCGGCTGGAGGAGTTGGTGCGGGACGCGCTGGCGACGCTGCCGCCGACGGACTCGCGCTTCGGGATGCTCTCGTCGTTGGTGGTGCGGTTGCGTACGCACTCGGAAGCGCTCTTCGCGCAGGCGCCGCGGGTGCTGGGGCTGCACGAGGGCGAGGGCGCGGTGGCGCTGAAGCCCGAGCGGCTGGGGATGCTCTCGGGACAGATTGAAGAGGTGAAGGAGTCGCTGTCGGCGCTCTCGGGCTTCACCACGAGCGAGCGCGAGCCGGAGCTGACGCTGCTGACGCGCCGGTGCGCGGAGCTGGTGGCGGACCTGTCCTTCCTGGAGAAGGTGGAGTCCCACGACCACGTGTACTGGGCGGAGGCGCGCGGCCGAGGCGTCTTCCTGCGCGCGAGCCCCATTGAGATTGCGAAAGAGCTGCAGGAGCGGCTCTACGGTGGGGTGGACACGGTGGTGTTCACCTCGGCGACGCTGGCGGCGGAGGGGCGCTTCGACTTCTTCGCGAGGCGGATGGGGCTGTACGACGACGAGGGCGTGCCGGTGACGAGCATCCGCACGGTGTCGGTGGAGAGCCCCTTCGACTTCGAGGAGCAGTCGGCGCTGTACCTGCCCACGCACCTGCCGGACCCGGCGGCGCCCGGCTTCATCGAGGCGGCCACGGAGGAGATCATCCGGCTGTGCGAGGTGACGGGAGGCCGGGCCTTCGTGCTCTTCACGAGCCTGCGCAACATGGAGCGGGCGCACGCGCTGGCGCGCAACAGGCTGCCCTACCAGGTGCTGTTGCAGGGCGAGCGGCCCAAGCAGCAGTTGCTGGAGGCCTTCCGCGAGCTGCCCAGCGTGCTCTTCGCGGCGCACAGCTTCTGGGAGGGCGTGGACGTGCCAGGGGACGCGCTGAGCCTGGTCATCATCGACCGGCTGCCCTTCGCCTCGCCGGGGGATCCGGTGGTGGCGGCGCGCATCCGTCAGTTGGAGGCGCGTGGCGAGGAGGCCTTCGGGGGCTACCAGTTGCCGCAGGCGGCGCTGGCGCTGCGACAGGGCTTCGGCCGGCTCATCCGCACTCGGGCGGACCGGGGCATCGTGGCGATGCTGGACCGGCGCATCGTCACGAAGAACTACGGCCGCGCCTTCCTCAAGAGCCTCCCGCCGGCCCGGCGCATCGACCAGGTCGACGCGCTGGAGGGCTGGTTCAACGGCACGAGCACGTTCAGGGTCTCGCGCGAGGACGACGTGGACTTCTGAGGCTCAGTGGCCTCCGCCCGACTCGAGACCGAGCTCGGGAATCTCGAACTCCGGCTTGAGCCGCTGGAGCACCTTGGCGAAGGACTCCTTGTCCTGGGCCTTCTCCAGGGCGGCCTCGGGGGTGATGGTGCCCGCGCCCACCAGCTTCTCCAGGTGCATGTCCAGCGTCTGCATGCCCAGGTTCTGGCTCGCCTGCATCTTGCTGGCGATTTGAAACACCTTCCCCTCGCGGATCATCGAGGCGATGGCGCTCGTGCCGATGAGGATCTCGAGCGCCGCCACGCGGCCCTTGCCGTCCGCGGTGCGGATGAGCTGCTGGGCGACGATGCCGGCGAGGCCCTCGGCGAGCATGCCGCGCACCTGGGGCTGCTCCTCGGCGGGGAAGGAGTTGATGATGCGGTCGATGGTGGCCGGCGCGCTGTTGGTGTGGATGGTGGCCATCACCAGCACGCCGAAGCTGGCCAGCTGGAGCGCCATCTTCATGGTCTCGTTGGTGCGCAGCTCGCCGATGAGGATGACGTTCGGGTCCTCGCGGCCCGCCGAGCGGATGGCGTTGGCGAAGCTCGAGGCGTGGATGCCCACCTCGCGGTGCGTCACCTGGGACTTCGCCGACTCGTGGACGAACTCCACCGGGTCCTCGATGGTGAGGATGTGCGCCGAGCGGGTGTGGTTGATGTGGTGGATCATCGCCGCCAGCGTGGTGGACTTGCCGCTGCCGGTGGGGCCGGTGACGAGCACCAGTCCGCTGCGGCGCTCGGCCAGCTTGCGCACCACCTCCGGCGTGTTGAGCTCCGCCAGCGACAGCACCTTGCTCGGGATGGTGCGGAAGACGGCCGCCAGCCCCGTCGTCTTCTGGAAGTAGTTGGCGCGGAAGCGGGCCCGGGTGCCGTAGCTGTAGGCGAAGTCCAGGTCGAGGTCCTCGATGATCTGCCGCTTCTGCTCGGGGCTGGTGAGCTCGAAGAGCAGGGCCTCCATCTCCTGCTGGGAGAGGAGGGCCTCGCGCAGGGGCGTGAGCTGCCCGCGGATGCGGCCCAGGGGCGGGTGGCCGACGCTCAAGTGGAGATCGCTCCCCTTTTGATCCAGGAGCTTGTCGAAGAGGGCGGCGATGCGCGGCGCGGGGGTCATGATCAGGCCGTCTTGCGGTTGAGGAGGTTGCCCATCTTGGAGAGGAGCTGCTTGGCTCCATCCGGGGAGGTCGGCTCGGGAGGAGCGTTGGGCCGCTTGCCCGTCACCACGGCCTCCAGCTCGTCGGGGCTCTCGGCGTAGCCCTTGGCGATCTCCAGCGTCGTCTTGCCCGCGCGCACCAGCTCGGCGAGCGAGTCATCGAAGCGCACGATGCCGAGCGACTTGCCGCGCTGCTGGAGGGAGGGAATCTGGAACGTCTTGTTGTCGCGGATGAGGTTGCCCAGGGCGACGGAGCCGGGCAGCAGCTCGGCGGCGGCCACAAGTCCCGTCCGGGTCGCGTTGGGCAGCAGCCGCTGGCTGACGATGAGGCGCAGGCTGCTGGCGAGCGTCATGCGCACCTGGGCCTGGTCCCCCGGGGGAAAGAGGTCGATGAGTCGGTCGATCGTCTTCGCCGCGCTGGGCGTGTTCATCGTGCTGATGAGCAGGTGACCCGTCTCGCTGGCGGCCAGGGCCATGCGCACCGTCTCGGTGTCACGCAGCTCGCCCACGAGGATGGCGTCCGGGTCCTCGCGCAGGCTGCCCTTGAGGGCGCTGGCGAAGGTCTTCGTGTGCGTGCCCACCTCGCGCTGGCTCAGCAGCGCCTTCTTGCGCGGGTGGAGGAACTCGACGGGGTCCTCCACGGTGAGCACGTGGTGGGACGTGTCACGGTTGATGATGTCCAGGATGGCGGCCATGGTGCTCGTCTTGCCGTGGCCGGAGGGGCCGGTGACGACGATGAGGCCCTGGTGGTGATGGGTGGCCTTGGCGATGTCCGCCGGCAGGCCGAGCGACTCCAGCGTGGGAATGTCGCGTGGGATGACGCGGAAGGTGCCTTTGTAGCCGGTGCGCTGGCGGCAGATGTTGACGCGGAAGCGGCCGGCGTGGTGCAGGTCCAACGAGAAGTCACAGCTGCCGTCGCGGTCGAGCACGGGGCGCAGCCGCGCGGGCACATGGGGCAGGAGCAGCTTCTCCACGCCCTCGGGGGACAAGGGCTCGCCGTGGGGCAGCAGCTCGCCGACGATGCGGAAGAGGGGAGGGCGGGCGGCGATGACGTGCAGGTCGCTCGCGCCCACGTTGCGTGCGTCCTCCAGCAACATGGCCAGGTCGCGCGCGGACTCCGGCCGCACCACGAGGCGCGGACCCGAGGGCGCCGCCTCGGCGGCGGGCTCGGCGGGGGGAGGTGGCTGGGGCTCCGGTGCCGGCTGCGCGGGCTTCTCCTTTTCCGGCGCGATGATCTGGACGCCCGCGGCGGGCCGGGCGGGCTTGGGGGCGGGAGCGGCGGGCGCGGAGGCTCCGGGCTGCTGCGGCTCGGTGCGCAGGACGCGCACGTTGAGCACCTCTCCCCGGCGCAGGGCTCCGACGATGACGGGGCCCAGGCCCTCCAGGCGCATCGCCCACTGGCTGGGCTTGTCGGAGACGGTGGCGGCGCGGGCCTCTCCCACCAGGGCATTCAGCATCCCCTGCAGCCCCTCGGCCGTGAGGAGGGCCGGGTCCAACGCCTCGAAGGCGCCGGCCGC
>NZ_DASVWK010000748.1:0-8849 GCF_036389735.1 Archangium sp.
CCCGACCGAATGGGTGCCCTTCTTGGGGAAGCCCGTATCGTCCACCACCCATGCTTCCACCGGACCGTGCCGCTCCAACTGCTCGAGCGCATAGTCCCTCGCCACGGCCAGTACTGCCTTTGCGTCCCATGCGGACGAGGCGACGAAGTGATGCAGCGCCTGGTGCCGTGCCCTGAGTCGGGTGGGGTCCAGTTTCGCCGCCATTGGCTCCACGCTCTTGCGCTCGCCAGGTCGCAGCAGTCCCGTCAGGTAGCCGCGCAGCGGCTCAAGCCGATCCGCGTGTCCTAATACCGTCCCCAGTCGATGTACGTACGCTTCGAATCTCTCCTCGGGCGTACTTGCTCGTGCCGACATGGCCGGGAGCATCCTCCAGAACCGGCCAATCCCTCAACTTTATGACACAGTAGGATTAGTAGAAGAGCTGCGCCTGCAGGCGGAACTGGTTTCTCTCCGCCTGGGCCTCCTGGCCGAAGAGGCGGAAATAGTCCGCCTGGAGCTTCAGCGCGTGCTCGGCGAAGTAGTAGCTCACCGCGCCTCCCAGCTCGCGCTGGGTCTGGAACCCGGCCTCCTGCGCGTTGCCGCGCGAGGGCCGGATTTCCCCGAAGCGGGCCGCGACCTCCAACGGGAACGGCAGCATGTAGCCCGCCTGCACGAAGTAGCCCCGACCCGACCGGCTGAAGTCCGTCACCGGCCTTCCCGGGGTGGGCTCGGAGGTGAGCTGGGCCTCGTCGGCTTTCCGATCGAAGAGCTCCGAGAGCACGGACAGCCCCTTCCACTTGAAGTGGAGATCCGCTCCGAGGTGCCGGAAGCCGAAGTTGCCCGCCGTATAGACGCCTCCGTGGGTGCTGCGCGTCCGGTTCGAGGCCAGGTTGTACGCGCTGCTCAAACCCAGGGCCAGGCGCGGCTTGTCGCCGCGCGAGAGGTCGGCCTCGACCAGATGATCGAACGCCCCGAACGGATTGACCTGGGCGCGGAAGACCAGGAGCGCGGCGTTCGGGCCTCCCGTGCGGTTGCGGCCCCGCCCGCCGAAGACGCCGGCCTGATACATCAGCCGGCCGCCGAGCCCCAGGAAGTCCTCCGACATCAGGTACACGCCCACGTCGCGATCGAGGCTGAACTCGCCGGTCACGATGGAACGATCGACGAACTGCAGCGCCGACGAGGAGACGACGCGCTGCTGGCCGTAGGGAACCTTCATCTGGCCGAAGCGCACGCCGAGGTCCCGGTGTGGCTGCCAGGTGATGTACGCGTCGCGCAACGGGACCAGCAGGTCCGACTCCATATCCCGCGTGGCCAGGCCCAGCTGGATGTAATAACGGAGCTCCGGCCTGAAGGCGTGGCCCGCGAGCACGAGCCGGAACCGGCGGATTTGACTCTCGGTCGTCAGGACCTCCGACGCCCCCGCCTCGACGGCCGGGTCCGTAGGGCTCAAGAGCGCCACCTGGTACTGGATGCGCGCACGAAGCTGGAGCGAGAACCGGTCACCCGCGTGGAAGGTGATTCCCTTCCCCGGCTCGGCGCTCACCGAGATGTCGCTCGCCGGGTGCTCCGCGGGCGTCGCGGTCTCCGGTGGGGTCTGGGCCTGGGTGCTCGTACCGGCCAGCACCACCCAGAGGGCCAGGGCCCAAAGGCCACGGAATGGGACAACAACGCGCGGAAGGGAACTCGGAAGAGGCATGGGGGGAGTTTTTAAGGGACATGGCGGGACATCCGCCTCGTCTTGATGAACCCCCCCTGTCAGGTGGGTAAACTTCGTGTGCCGGTTCCGTTGGGTACCGCTCACCGACGGGGGCGAGCAGTCCGATGAGCCGGACTGCCGCGCCGCCGCCACGAGGAGTGGCTACTCCTTGCCCAGCATCCCGTCCTTGAGGCTCTCGTCCACGGGGTCCTTGCCCAGCCACACCGAGAAGAGCGCGTCCGCGAAGTCCTTGCCCTCCACCGAGATCTTCTGCCCTCCCTTGCTCTCGATCGTCGTGCCCTTGCCCGGCACGTACGTCAGCACCAGCTCGTCCCCCTTCTTCAGGTCCGGAATCGCCGAGGTGAACGTGTCCAGCCGCTGCTGCAGCGCCGGCAGCTTGTCCCCCGCGTTCTTCTTGAAGCCGTCGACGATCGCCTCGGTGATCGTCTTCTTGTCCAGCTCGCGCAGCATCGACATCCGCACGCGCTTCACCTGCTCCGACGCGATGGCCTGCGGGCCACTCGGCGACGGGTTCTGGAGGTACAGGCCGGCCGCATACACCTTGAAGACGACCTTCTTGCGCAGGCCCACCCCGTTGAGCTTCAGCTCCTTGCCCTCGACCGTCGCGGTCTCCGGGAACTGCACCCCCGCGATCTCCTTGGCGGCAGCGGGCAGCGCGAGCACAACGGCCATCACGACAGCGAACAGCGTGGCGTTCTTCATGACCCCTCCTGGAAGGTAGAGACTGGCACCCTACCCGTTCTTCCGGACGAACTCCTCCATGAAGGACACCAGCGTCTTCACGTTGTCCACCGTCACCGCGTTGTACGTGGACACCCGGATGCCCCCCACCGTGCGGTAGCCCTTGAGCCCCACCATCCCCGCCTTCTTCGCCTCGGCCACGAACCGCTCGTCCAGCTCCGGCGTGGGCAGGGTGAAGACCACGTTCATGTACGAGCGCGACTCCTTCTCCACCGGCCCCCGGTAGAAACCCGTGTGCTTGTCGATGGTCCCGTAGAGCAGCTCGCCCTTCTCCCGGTTCCACCGCTCGAGCCGCGGCAGGCCTCCCACCCCCTTCACCCACGCCAGCACATTGCGGCACAGGTAGATGGCCAAGGTGGGCGGCGTGTTGTAGAGCGAGTTGTTTTCCGCGTGGGTCGAGTAGCGGAAGATCTTCGGGATGTCCTTGCGCCCACGGGCGATGAGGTCCTTGCGCGCCACGGCGATCAGCACGCCCGAGGGGCCCAGGTTCTTCTGCGCGCCCGCGTAGATGAAGGCGAAGCGGCTCACGTCCGTGGGCTTCCACAGGAAGTCCGAGCTCATGTCCGCCACCAGCGGCACCTCGCCCACGTCGGGCCAGGAGTGCCACTGGGTGCCGTAGATGGTGTTGTTGCTCGTCAGGTGGACGTAGGCCGCCTTCGGGTCGAGCTGGAGCTCCTCCTGGCGCGGAATCCGCACGTGGCGCTTGTCCGGCAGCGCCGTGCTGGCCGCCACCCGGGCCTTGCCCACCGTGACGGCCTCCTCGTGGGCCTTCTCGCTCCAGACGCCCGTGAGGATGTAGTCCGCGCTGGCGCCCGGGGGCAGGAAGTTCATCGGCACCTGGGCGAACTGCTGCGAGGCCCCGCCGGTGAGGAAGAGCACCTGGTGGGTGTCCGGGATGCCCAGCAGCTCGGTGAGCAGGGAGATGGCCTCGGTGTGGACGGCGTCGTACTCCTTGCCCCGGTGGCTGTGCTCCATGATGGACATTCCGGAGCCCTGGAAATCCAACAGTTCGTCCCGCGCCCGCTCGAGCGCGGGAAGGGGCAGGCCGGCCGGGCCGGCGTTGAAGTTGATGACGCGCATGGCTGTGCCCTCGGGAGAGTGAACGACCGCGCGGCCATTCTGCCCGACGCCGCCCAGGGGGGAATCGTTAATCGGGGCGTCCGTCCACCCGCTAGCGTGTGGCCGCTACGGAAGCGGGAGAGTCCATGACTCGGGTGGGTTCCTCACGGGAACTGGCGGAGTGGGTGGTGCGGGCCGCACAGGGGGAGACGCCTGCCTTCAGTGAGCTGTACCGGCGGACCCGGCCCCTGGTGGCCCGGCTGACGGACAGCTTCGCGCCGTTGGACCCGGACGAGGTGGAAGACGTGATTCAGGAGACCTACGTACGTGCCTTCAAGGCCCTCCCCCGGCTCAAGGAGCCGGCGGCTTTCGAGGCGTGGCTCCTGTCCATCGCCCGCAACCGTGCCCGCACCCGCCTGGAGCGCAAGGGCAACATGCGCCGGCTGGACGAGGAAGTCGCCGACCCGCGGCCGGAGGCGGTTGCCCTGGTGCCCGAGGCCCTCCAGTTGGAGCGGGACATGGCCGTGGTGCGCCAGCTCATCGACGAGCTGCCCGAGGGCGAGGAGAAGAAGACCGTCCACCTCTTCTATGTGGAAGGCCAGCTGTCCGCCCGGGAGATCGCCGAGAAGCTCGGGGTGGGCAAGAGCGCCGTGACGATGCGCCTGGAGCGCTTCCGGGCCCGAATCAAGCAGGAGCTGCTCCGGCGCGTGCTCGCTGGACGGTGGGAGTAAGTGGGATGAGACACCTGGATGCCGATGCCCTGCGTGCCCTGACGGCTGGTGAGCCGGAGTCGGTGGCGTACTTCCGCGAGCACCTGTCGCACCCGTGCGAGCCCTGCATGGACTTCCTGGCGAGGACGCCGGGACCCGGGCTGCTCGATGGACAGGTGGACGCCCTGCTGCTCCGCCTGGCGCCCCCCGCGCAGCAGGAGCCCCGGCTGGACGAGGTGGGCCATGCTCGCGTCCGCCGAGGCCTGCGCACTCCCGGCCAGGGCTGGCGCCGGGCGGCGGTGGGCGTGGCGCTGGCGGCGGGCCTCGCGGGGCTCGTCGTCCTCACCCGCCCCCAGGTGCCGACCCCCGGACAGCAGCCGGACGCCTGGGACGGGGTGAAGGGCGTGAGCCGGCTGGCCCTGGAGCTGTCCGTGGTGGCCCGAGGGCCCGACGACAGCCCGCGGAGGATGGATCCGGGCACCCCCGCCTCGGACGACGAGGTGCTGGTGCTGCGCTACCACGCCACCGAGGCCGGCGAGGCCCTCCTCTTCCAGCAGCGGGGCGGCGCGGGGCCCGAGCTGCTCGGCCGCTTCCCGCTGAAGGCCGGCACGCACGAGCTGGAGGGACCCCAGGGCCTCGTGGGCGTCAGCCTGGAAGGCGAGTCCGGGCCCCTCACCCTCTGGTTGGTGGGCTTCCCCTCGGGACAGATGCCCCCACCCGAGGAGGTGCGCGAGGCACTTACCCGGGGTGACATGGGGGAGCGCTCGGCGCTGGCCGTCAACCGGTTCGACCTCCACGTCCAGGGGCAGACAGGGCACAATCCCCGCCCACGGTGAGGCCACTCGTCTTCATGCTCCTGGCGGTGCTCGCGGCCTGCGCGAGCCCTGGTCCGCTCGAGAAGGGCGGCAAGGCCGGGCTCGTGGCCGTGAGACTGGACGAGGCGAAACTCTCCCAGGCCTATACCCCCCGGCGCCTGGCGCTGCTGGTGGGGGTGTCCCAGTTCCAGGACGCGCAGTGGAGGAATCTGCGCTACTCCGCCAAGGACGCGGAGGATCTCGCTTCGACCTTGAGGGATCCGGCGCGTGGCCGCTTCGACCGGGTGCGCGTCCTCACCCGCCCCGAGGAGACGACCCGGGCCTCCATCCTCGCGGCGCTGCGCCAGTTGCGAGAGGAGGCCACCCGGCCGGATGACGTGGTGGTGGTGTACTTCTCCGCGCACGGCACGCTGGCCCGCGACGGCAAGGGCGAGCTGAAGCGCTACCTCGTCACCACGGACGCCTCGTTCCGGACCATCTCCCAGACGGCGCTGTCCATGGACGCGCTGAAGTCCGAGTTCGATCAGCTCTCCTCGCGCCGCCGGCTGATGGTGCTGGCCACGTGTCACAGCGGCAGTGGCAAGTCGCTGCTGCCCCGCGAGCTGGAGGCCGAGCTGGCCGGCATCAAGGCCGGCTTCTACGCGCGCCCCCTGGAGGAATCGAGCCGCGCCTCCATGGTGTTCGCCGCCTCTGACTGGGGCGAGACGGCCCGCGAGGACGAGGGGCTGCGGAACGACATCTATACGCACTTCCTCATCGACGGGCTCAAGGGCGCGGCGGATCGCAATATCGACGGCGCCGTCACCGCCACCGAGGCCCATGACTACGCGCGCCGCCGCACCTACGCCTTCACCGAGGGGCGACAGCGGCCCTCGGCGGAAATCCTGGAGGTGGGGGCGGATCCGGTGGTGCTCTCCGGCAGCATCGACCGGACGGGCCGCCCGGAGCTCTTCTCGTACAACCCCCGGCTGGACGGCTTCACGCTGAAGGTGGACGGCGAGACGCGCACGGAGCTGCCCGGCGGTGCCGCCGTGATGCCCGGGCGCCGCACCGTGGAGCTCACCAAGGGGGACGACGTCCTCATTCGTGAGGTGGTGGACATCGCCGCGGGCGAGCGGCTGCCGCTGGAACGCCTGCTGTCCCAGGCCTTCCCGCGCCGCTCGCTGGCGGTGCTGGGCGGAATGTTCTCCTTCGTGGACGCGCGCAGCCGCGACGAGCTGCTGCCCGCCTCGCCGGAGCTGGCGCTGGTGCTACGACTGGAGGAGCGCCCGCTGCCGGATCTGAGCCTCCTCTTCGACGTGAGCGGTGGCCGGGGCCGGCGCAGCCTGCACCTCGTGCCCGGCGCCGGAGTGCCCTTCACCTATACCTCGCTGTCGCTGGGGGCCTCGGTGCCCTATACGTGGCGGTGGGAGCGACTGTCGCTCTACGCGGGCCCACGTGTGGCCGCGCTGTACCTTCAGCGGTCCTTCCAGACAGAGGCCTTCACGGGAGCACAGCAGTACTTCACCTTCAGCCCGGGGGTGGTGGGAGGCGTGGTGTGGCGACTGAACGAGCGGCTGGAGCTGACGGCCCAGACGCAGCTGATGGTGACGTACGTGGTGGTGGACGGGCGGGGACAGGCGGTGGGGTTCTCCGGCGGATGGGCCGGCGTGGGGTACCGCTTCTGATGCGCCAGACCGTCTACAGCGTGGTGATGATGGTGCTCGCCCTCGGGGTGGGCGCGTGCGGGGGTTTCGACAACACCCCCTTCCGGACGGGCACCGTGAGGGGCCGCCTCACCGAGGCCAACCCCGCGGTGGCCCTGGTGTCGTTGGTGGGCAACCCGGGCCTGCGCAGCACCGTGGCCGAGGACGGCAGCTTCGTGCTGGAGCGCGTGCCGGCCGGCCCGGTGGAGCTGTTCATCGTGGCCTCGGCGGACAAGGCGGTGCGGCTGCCGGTGCTGGTGCCCGGAGGAGGCTCGGCGCAGGTGCGGGACGTGGTGCCCCACGCGGCCGGCTTCCTGGAGGTGGGGGTGAAGGCACCGGCGCGCCAGCGGGTGGGCGGCGGGCAACTGTCCGTGGTGGGCACGCCCTTCCAGGGGCTGCACCTCGAGGAGGACGGGAGCCTGCGCGCGGGCCCGCTACCGGAGGGGTGCTACGACCTGGAGGTGTCCGTCCCCGGCTTCCCGCTGAAGCGGACCGAGGCGTGCGTGGACGAGCGCGAGCACAAGGAAGTGAGCGTGCAGCTCCCCGAGCCGGATGACGACGCCCTCAACCGCGGCTGCGCCGTCACCGGCTGCGAGCGCGGCAGCCATTGCGCCCAGGATGGCCGGTGCGTGGAGTGCGTCTCGGATGCCCAGTGCGCCCCCGGCCTCTCCTGCCGGAACGAGCGCTGCGAGGGCACCAGCGCCCCCTGCGCCCCGTGCGATGGGGACTGGAAGTGTGGCTCCATCGCCCGCTGTGAGAGCCTCCCCGAGGCCAGCAGGGCGTGCGTGGCCTCGTGTGACACCCGAGGCGGGTGTGCCCAGGGCTTCGCCTGCCAGGGGAGCCTGTGCCTGCCCGAGCCGGCGCAGCTCGCGGGCTGCTTCGCCTACCGGCAGGTGGGCACGCCCTGCGACGGCGACGAGCGGTGCCGGGACCGGGGGATTTCGCAGGGCCTGTGCGTCGAGGGGGCCTGCACCTTCCGCTGCACCACGGACGCCGAGTGCCCGCGGGGCTTCGCCTGCACCGCCTCGGCCACGGGCGCCATCTGCCGGCCGCGGCGGTGAGGGACGAGGGGGGAAACACCTTGAGACACGGGCCGATGAACACACGCTCCCTGCTCGCGCTCCTGTGCGCGCTGGGCCTCGGAGGCTGTGAGCGCGAAGCGCCTCCTCGGACGAGCAACACCCCGCCCACCCTCACCCTGGAGCACCCCACCAGCGCGCAGGTGGTACGCACGGGACAGGCGCTCCAGCTCACCGCCCACGTCGAGGATGCCGAGGACGGCGCGGCGCTCGGCGAGCGCGTGGTGTGGGTGGCCTCGGACTCTGGCCAGCTCGCCAGCGGCGCCTCGACCACCGCCACCTTCACCGAGCCGGGGGAGCAGACGCTCACCGCCACCGTCACCGACTCCGGGGGCCTGGTGGCCAGCGCCTCCGTCGTCCTCCAGGTGCTCGACGCCCGCGCGCCCAGCCTCGTCATCCGCGAGCCAGCCTCCGGCAGCGTATGGAACCTCGGGCAGGTGCTGCCCCTGCGCTGCGAGGCCCGCTCCGTCGCCGGAGAGCCCCTTCCGGACTCGGCCATCCAATGGACGTCCGCGCTCTCCGGCCCCCTGCCCTCGGGCGCCCAGGCCACGCTCGGGGTGGCCGGTGAGGACACCCTCACCTGCCTCGCGACGGACCCGGCCACCGGCGAGCGCACGATGGCCAGTGTGCCCGTGACGGTGCGCTCCACCCAGGCTCCCTCGGTGCAGATCCTCCGCCCCGAGGCCGAGCTGTACGTGAAGGCCGGCCAGCCGGCGCCGTACTCGCCGGGCGTCCGCTTCCGCGCCTCCGCGTTCGACTTCAACGTCCCGAGTGGCGGAGACACCCTGGCCGACGCCGTCGAGTGGACGCTGGAGCCCGGCGGCACGTGGCTCGGCAAGGGCGCGGCGGTGGCCTACACCTTCACCACGCCCGGGGACTACACCGTGGTGGCCACCACCACCGACAGCCTCGGCAACGCGGCCCGGGACTCGGTGCGCGTCCACCTCGTCACCAACCTCCCCCCGCGCTGCGACATCCTCCTGCCCCGCCAGGACGGCGTGCGGCTGCTCCAGGGCGCCACCACCGAGCTGAAGGCCCGCTGCGTCGATCCCGAGAGCGGC
>NZ_DASVWK010000749.1:0-1500 GCF_036389735.1 Archangium sp.
CAACTGGGCCACCACCGTCTTCACTGCGTCCTGGCTCGTCCACCTGTCGTCCTGAGCCCACAATCCGAACTCACACCACGCCGTAGGGCCCACAGCCTCCTCGCCCTCTAGGTCATTGCACCAGGAGCGCTCGTAGAATCCGAGCGCCCCGGTGCCCACCGAGAACAAGCCCCCGCCGCTTGCTGCTAGTTTGTTGCTGGCCTCCTGGCCCGGGAAAAACGAAGGGCGCGGAACCGAGGATTTCTCCAAGGATTCCGCGCCCTTTGAATGGTCGGGGAGACAGGATTTGAACCTGCGACCCCTTGGTCCCGAACCAAGGCCGGGGAAGCGGTCCAGGGGGCGCCCCTCCTGACGCGCTGTCCTGGTCGCGCCTCGAACCACCCGAGCAGCCAGGGGCTCCACGGAAACCCGTGGGAGCCCCTCCGTAGCGTGTGCCCTGATTGGATTGGGCGGGACTGCTGCGCATGGACCGCAAGACGGGCGCCCTCTTCAGCGGCGAGCGGGCGCGAGCTGCTCGGCCTGCCCCCGGGGGAGACGGTGCGCGTCCGCCCCGCCAGCCTGGAGAAGTACGCCGTCTTCGTGCAGAGCACCTCCGCCAACCGCAAGCTCATGGGCGGCACCCGCTTCCTCTACGAGGTGGAGGACTGGGACGGCGCCCGCTAACCCCAATGCCGGTCAGTTAGGGCTGGGGCGCTTCACCCACTTCTTGTCGTAGTTGCTCATCTTTATCTTTACGACTCGTGGGTAGCGCCTCTCGCTTCTACGTTCCGGTAGCAGCAACAGTCCCAAGTGCCTGCGCAGGTCGAGCAGGTGCTCCGGAATCCGCCCGGGTGCCAGAGGCGGGGTCGACCAGATCAGCCACGCATTCCGGATGAGCGAGAGTGCATTGACGAAGCTGATGCGCGTGGGCTCCACGCCAGCTTCTTCCGCCGCCCGTTCCATCTCCACGCGCACCAGGTTGTAGGCCAGCAGGATGCCCCAGACTTCCTGCCGCACGCCCTGTGGCGTGCGACTGCGGATGGCCTCCTGGCGGTCCAAAAGGTGCGTCTTGATTTCGTCGTACCCCAGCTCTATTTCCCAGCGCTCGTGGTAGAGCTGGACAATCTGCTGGGCTGGGTACTTTTTCGAGTCCAGGAGGGACGTGAGCAGCACGCCGGGACGGAAGCCTGGGCGCCGGTAGCGGATGGCCCTCATGCGCACGGCGTCGGGCATGGGCTCAGAGCTCGAAGCGCGCATGCGCCGGGTGACTGGCAGCTCCACCAGCTCATCGTTCTGGCCGAGCTTCTCAAGCCGGACGGGTTTCATATGCGCCTTGGCCCGTACCAGCCAGTGCCGGTTCTTCGCCCCCGTCGCAATTGCCAGCAGGTCTCTGACGGCGGTGAAATTGCGGTCAACGATGACAATGGAGTCCTCGGGCAGCTGACGCCACAGCTCGGCCGCCAGCGTCACTTCGCCAGTGGCGTAGGCCCCAAAGCGCACCGCCGCCACCAGATGGGAGCG
>NZ_DASVWK010000750.1:0-7218 GCF_036389735.1 Archangium sp.
GAGGAGGATCTTCTTCTTGTGAGACATGGGAACTCCGACAGTTACCCGCGAGCAGCCACCTCGGACTGGAGCCGCAACGCATCAACAGTGGACATGACCGTGCGAACGCGGCGGGTCGAACCCGTAAGATTCTGGGCATGCCCGAGAAAAAGGAATCCCTCGGGTAACCGCCTGACTCGTGGCTGCTCGGTCGTACTCCGGCCAGCATCCTGGCGGTGCTTCGCCTGTGACATCGAGCCGCCTCGCGTGAGGGGAAGAGAAGCCCCTGCCCGGACGTCCTGAGGTTGGTGCCTCTTCTTCGCTTCCTCTCCTGGCTGCTCGTGGGGACCGCCTGCGTGGCCTGGGTCGCGGTGCTCGGCTTCGTGTCCGTCTGGCCACGACACCCCACCGGTGCGCGCCAGTTGGAATGGCGGGACGTGGCGGGCCAGCCCCTCGCATCCGCCCCCCGGGGCTGCGGTCACGACGCGCGCTTCCCCCTCCTCGTCCACGCCGGCCGGGTCTGGGTGCCGTGCGCCGCCGCACCGGATCTTCCGGGTGGCGCCCTCGCCGTACTCCAGCCGGCGCGCGGGGAGGCCCGCCTCCTGGCCCCGCTGCCCGAGCGCCTGTCGCTGGAGCGGGTCGAGGGCCTCCTGCCAGGGCCTGGCAACCTCGTGGGGCTCGTGTATCGGGCAAGCACGCAGGGTGCACCGGGCGGAGTGGTCGATGTGCTCGTGGCGGCCGTGGCGGATGCACGAGGCTGGAGGGAGCCACCCCAGCGCCTTCCGGGCGGGGCCGGTAGTCGACTGCTCGGCCTGGGTTGGTCGGGAGATCGGCTGGAGGTGGCGCTCGCGCCCGCCCGGGGCGAGGACGTCCGGGCCGAGGCGGCGGATGCCGTGCTGGTCCGGGTGGGCGACACGGACCTGCCCCGCGTCGTCACCCGGGAGGAGATGTGTCTGAACCGCACGGACTGCGTCGTGCACGCGGCCTACCGAGGGCTCTCGCACAGTTGGCGCTTCCTCGTCGAGGACGGCAGCACCCTGCGCGAGGTGGAGGAGAGTGGGGCCGGTGAGGTGGAGGGACAGTCCCTCCAGTTGCTGTCCGGGCTCGATCTGCGTGTGGCCGGGCGCCTGCGGCCTCCGCGCGCACCCGCTACCCACCGACTCGAACCCGATGGAACCATCCTCCCCACCGAGCCGCTTCCCTCCGGGCTGCGTCCCCTGCCCGCCCCCGTGATGGCCGAGGATTCACGGCTCACCCCCCTCCCCCGCTTCCTGCCGGAGCAGGGCGTGGGCGTCCTGCATGCGTGGCAGGGCCAGTGGTGGCACACGGCCGCCGGGGTGGATGGTCTGCTGCGCGTGGGAGAGGACACCCGGGGGCTGGCCGCCGTCGCGCGCCTCGAGGGCCGCTGCGCCAACCTCCCCTCCGGCTTCCTCGTGCCCTCGCGTCGAGGCCTCACGCTGCTCACCCCCGAGGGCTGCCACGTGGGCCTCACCCCCTCGGGGCAGCGCGCCGATCCGCTCAACCTGCTCGAGCACCTCGAGCGCACCGGGGTTCCCCACGCCGTGCCCGCGCTGTCCTGGCTCGTGCTCGGGCCCCTGGTGCTCGTCCCGGTGGGACTCGCGCGCTGGCTCCGAGCCTCCCAGCGCCAGTTCCTGGCCCGCGCGCTGCTCGCCTCGGGCTACCTGGTCAGTGCCTTGCCGCTCATGGCGTGGTTGCTGCCACTCCTGGACTGACGCCCACCAGCTCCTCCAGGGCCGCGCGCCCGCCGCGGAACACCGGCCAGCCGTCTCCCACCAGCACCGCGTCGATGCGCGGCCAGACCAACAGCCCTCGTACCGAGGCACGCGCCCGGACCGGGTCCTTCAGCTTCGCCTCCGGCAGCAGGTTGAGCCGTCCTCCGACGTGGCCGCGCACGAGATCCCCCGTCACCAGCGTCGTGTCCTCCAGGAGGAAGGCCAGCTCGCCGGGTGTCTTGGAGCCATGCAGCTCCAGGGCGACCAGGCCGGGCACGAGCACCTCCCCCTCGGAAAGCCACCGATCGCACTTCACGGGAAAGGTGTTCGCCTCGGCGCGGGGGCCGGCCAGCTTCGCGCCGAAGTCGGCGACCAGCTCGCGCGTGGCGCGCACGTGCTCCGAGTTGGTCAACACCACCCAGGCCACTCCGCCCAGCGCGCGCAGGTGCGCGGCGTCGTGCGCGGACAGCGGGAGCGGATCGAAGACCACGTTTCCCTCGGGACGCACCCAGAGGACGCTGTGGAAGTCCAGGTTGCGCGCCTCGTCGAAGCGCGACCAGCCGTAGAGCTCTTTGCGATGCAGGGCTTTCATGGGTCGCAAGGTAGCGCGGGGAGGCACCTCGGGGGTCGCCTGGTTGCCCGGCGTTCGGGGATGAACGGCTTGCCCGCGGATGCTCCGATGCGGAGCGTGCCTTTATGGACCCGATCGAGCTCTTGACGCGGCAGCACGAGGAAACCGAAACCCTCTTTCAGCAGGTGGCGGTGGCAAGTGGAGCCGAGAAGACCCACCTGTTCCGCCGGCTCGCCTGGATGCTCACACTTCATACCCAGCTGGAAGAGCGGCACTTCTACCCGGCGGTGAAGCTGGCCGAGACGGAGGATCTGCTGCTTCACTCCTTCGATGACCACGCCGAGTCCAAGGCGCTGATCTCCCAGCTGATCCACCTCGACATCAGCGACATGCAGTTCGAGCCCGCCCTGGTGCGCCTGCGCGCCTCGGTGGAGGCACACGTGGCCGAGGAGCGGACCATCCTCTTTCCCCAGGTGCGACAGCTCCTGTCCGCCGAGCAGCTCGAGCAATTGGGCGAGGAGCTGGCGCGACAAACCGAAGAGCTGGCGCGGCCGGGGGCCCTTCCGACCGTCTCGTCCGAACTCCAGATGGGAGCGTACTAGCGCGCTCCCCGCGCGGTCCTAGGTGTTCGCGCGCATGCGGTTGAGCCGGTCGTAGTGCCGATAACCGAGCTGGTCCAGCGCGCTCGCGGGCGCCAGGCCGATGTCCACCAGCGTCTTGATGTCGTACGTCCCCGCGAGCACCGGGGGCGCGTAGTTCCGGGCCACCTCCAGGGTGCGGAACTTCTCCAGCGGGAAGAGCACCGTGCTGGTGTGCACGTGCATGAAGTGCGCGGCCGACTGGCGCTGCCAGCCCGGCACGCCCGGCGCGGTGATGACGTGCGGCGTCGCGAGGAACGTGCCGCCCGTGAGGATCTCCAACTGCTGGCCCACCTGCGCGACGATGCACCCCGCCGGGGCGGTGCCGCGCACCAGCGTCCCATTCGGCTCGGTGGGCGTGGCGCGCGTGCGCAGGTAGAGGCCGCTCTTGTCATCGGGCTTGGGGGCCGGGCGTCGCTCGGGATTCAGGAAACGTCCCCCGGGCAGGAGCGTGAGCAGGTTGAAGTCCGTGTGCTCCTCGCCCCAGACGATGTTCGTGTTCACCTGGGCGGGGGTGAGCGGCAGGTACTGGAGCGCGCGCGTGACATGCGGTCCCTTGTCGCACAGGGCCGCGAACGTCGTCTCCGGCAGCCCGAGCGCTCCCGCGGCGCCGCGCAGCAGCTTCAGGCCGGCCTCGTGCAGCGACTGCCCGAGCCCGAGGAACCCCTCCTGGAAGTACGGCGGCGCATCCGAGGGCCACACGTTGTCGGGGTAGATCTGCGGGAACTCGATCGCCGCCTGCGCGTCCGTGGGGTACGGGGCGACGAAGTAGCACTCCTTGAAGTCCGGCTGGCCATTGCCCGCGACGGCGACCTCGGTGTTCGGAGGCGTCCAGCCGCGCTGGTACCAGATGTCCGCGCGCCCATAGGGCCGCTTCGCCGCGTCGGGCCGGGCGATGAAGGCCGCGAACGCATCGTAGAAGCGCTCCAGCGCCTGGAGGTCGACCCCGTGGTTCTGGATGTACACGAGGCCATAGGTACCGAATGCTTCGCGGATCGCCGCCGCGCCGCGCTCGAAACGGGCCGGATCGTTGGACGCGAGATCGGCGAGGTCGACGGTCGGGATGTTCATCGTGGAATCAGCCATGGCCCCCCAGGTGTACCGTGCCTCGGGACTAATTTGGAGGGGTTCTCGCCGAGAAGGCCTCCCGACGGAGGCTCGCCTCCCCGGCTGGGCTACAGCCGGGCGAAGCGCCAGAAGACGCGGTCCTCGTCTTCAAAGTCTCACACTGCCCTCGGGATGGGCTTGCTCCACCGCCTCCCCGTTACCAAGAGAACGGGAATGGCCAAGCGCACGACCTCCACCTCCGGCCGGACCGTCGCCCAGAAGCCCGTCGAGCGGGACATCATCCCTCCGGGCACGGAGGTGCCGGACAGCGACCTCTTCTTCAACCGGGAGCTGTCCTGGCTCGCTTTCAACAACCGGGTGCTCCAGCTCGCCGAGGACGGCTCGGTGCCCCTCATGGAGCGCCTGAAGTTCTGCGCCATCTACGCGCGCAACCTCGATGAGTTCTTCATGATCCGCGTGGCGCGGCTGCACGAGCAGGTGCGCAACCGCGTGGCCCGGCTCGTCCCGGACGGCGCCACCCCGGGAGATACCCTCGACAAGCTGCACACGCGCATCCTCGAGCAGAGCCGGCGCCACAGCGACTGCTTCGAGAAGGTGATCCGCCCGGCGCTCGCGGAGAAGGGCCTGCGCATCCTCTCCATGAAGACCCTGGACCCGGAGGCGCGGGCCCAGGTGGATCAACGTTTCCGCGAGCAGATCTTCCCCGTGCTCACCCCACTGGCCATCGGCCTGGGCCGGCACTTCCCGTACATCTCCAACCTCTCGCTCAGCCTGGTGGTGCTGCTCAGGGACCCGGTGGCCGAGGAGGAGACCGTGGCGCGGGTGAAGGTGCCCAAGGAGGTGCTGCCGCGCTTCGTCCCGCTCAAGGGCACCACGTCCTTCATCCCGCTGGAGGAGATCATCGCCCACCACCTGGGCACCCTGTTCCCCGGCATGGAGGTGCTCGACTACGGCCTCTTCCGCGTCACCCGCGACGCGGACTTCACCGTCTCCGAGGACGCCGAGGATCTGCTGGTGGCCGTGCAGACCGAGCTGCGCCAGCGCCGCTTCGGCGACGTCATCCGGCTGGAGCTCCAGGCGGGGATGAACCCCAAGCTGCGCGACTCGCTGGTGGAGGCGCTCGGGCTGGAGCCCCGGCAGATCTACGAGGAGCAGGGCCTGCTGGACCTGACGGATCTGATGTCCGTGGTCTTCACGCCGGGCTTCGCCGAGCTGAAAGATCCCCCCTGGACGCCCGTCACCCAGCCCCGGCTGCGAGCCGAGGGCGACGGGGAGCCCTGCACGGTGATGGCCGCCATGCGCCGGGGGGCGCTGCTCGTCCACCACCCCTACGAGTCCTTCACCACCTCGGTGGAGCGCTTCGTCGCGGAGGCGGTGGAGGATCCGGACGTGCTCGCCCTCAAGCAGACCGTCTACCGCACGTCGGACAAGTCCCCGCTGGTGCCCGCGCTCATCCGCGCCACGGAGAGCGGCAAGCAGGCCGTGTGCATGGTGGAGCTCAAGGCGCGCTTCGACGAGCGTGCCAACATCCAGTGGGCGCTCGCACTGGAGGAGGCCGGCGTGCACGTCGTCTACGGCATCCCCGGCCTCAAGACGCACGCCAAGGCCATCCTCATCGTCCGCCGCGAGGGCGAGAAGGTGCGCCACTACGTCCACATCGGCACCGGCAACTACAACCCGAAGACGGCGCGGCTCTACACGGACCTCGGGCTGTTCACCACGGATCCGGACATCGGCGCGGACGTGGCGGACCTCTTCAACTTCCTCACCGGCTTCGCCCGTCCCAAGTCCTTCCGCAAGCTGCTCGTGGCGCCCCTCAACATGCGCTCGGGTCTGCTCGAGGAGATCCGCCGCACCGCCGCCGCCCACTCGGCCGAGCGCCCCGCGCGCATCCAGATGAAGATGAACGCGCTGGTGGACCCGGCGATGATCCGCGCCCTCTATGACGCCTCGCGCGCCGGCGTGAAGGTGGAGCTCAACATCCGCGGCATCTGCTGCCTGCGCCCCGGCGTCGGCGGCGTCTCGGAGAACATCCGCGTGGTCTCCACGCTCGGCCGCTTCCTGGAGCACTCGCGCATCTACCTCTTCGAGCGCGAGGGCGAGACGCGCTGCCTCATCGGCTCGGCGGACCTCATGCCGCGCAACCTGGATCACCGTGTGGAGGCCCTCGCGCCCGTGGAGGATCCCCAGCTCATCGCCCAGGTGAAGGATCTGCTCGACCGGGGCCTCGCGGACAACACCCACGCCTGGCAGCTCGAACCGGACGGCACGTGGCTGCGGCGCGTCCCCGAGGCCGAGAAGCGCTGGGCCCAGAACGAGCTGATGGAGCGCACGCTGCGCATGACCCAGGCCACCAGCGGCCGACCGCTCCCCTGACCCCCTGGAGGGCGCCAGGCGGGCGTATGAAGCTCAAACGGGTGACCCGGAAATCCGGGTAGCCCTCCCTTTCGTTTTCTCTCCCCCCTCCGGACTCCGCTGGAGCTGAAACCCTGTACCCGGACGGACCCGCCCGGGAAGCAGCCAATTGTCATGACGGGGCAAGAATCGGATGATGCGCGCATCCGATAACCCGCGTGGCCCATGGCAAACGACCAGGATCCCTACACTCCCCCGACTTCGGTTGAGGCGCTCACCGCCCTGCTGTCCGCCTCCAAGAAGGGCCAGACCGCGATGTGGCCCGGCAACGTGCCGTCCCATGCCCAGGCGCTGGAGATCCTCCGCGGCCAGCTCTCCGTGGTGATGTCGCTGCCGAGCGCCCGCAGGCTCCAGGACAAGCTCACCCAGCCCGAGCGCGAGGCCCTTCGGACGGACGGCGTGGCCGACACGCTGCGCGATGCGCTCGTGGCGCGCTGGCGGCTGGCCGCCGCCAACGATCTGCTGTTGAACGCGCACGGCAAGGTGGATCAGGTGGCGCTCGATGCGCTGCTGGCCGAGTCGGACGCGGCCCTCTCGGCGCTGCGCGACGAGCTCACCCCTGACGCCGAGTTGGCGCTCGCCATCGATCGCACCCTGGAGGCCCTCACCACGGAGGCCATCGAGCTGGCCGGCAACGTGAAGCAGGTCTCGTCGGGCCAGGCCCTCATCCCCGCCGCTCCCGCTCCGACGCAGGCACCGAAGAAGGCCGCTCCCGCCACCAACAAGGTGGCGGCCTTCCAGCCCGATGCGCCCGTGCAGGACCCGGGCAAGAAGCGCTCGCCCCTGCTCGCGTATGGCCTCCTGGCCCTGGTAC
>NZ_DASVWK010000751.1:0-1584 GCF_036389735.1 Archangium sp.
TACACCCAGACGAAGCCGTCCTGCTCGCGCGTGGCGAACGAGGAGGCGCAGCGGGACTTCGCCTCCGGCTCGCCGAGGAGGCCGGGGATGGCGCGGCACTGGCCCGCGGCGTCGAAGCGCCAGCCGTGGTAGCCGCACTGAAGCTGGCCGCCCACCACCTTGCCCATGGACAGGGGCACGTTGCGGTGGGGGCAGCGGTCCATCAGCGCGGCGGGCCTGCCGGCCTCGTTGCGGAAGAGGACGAGCGGCGTGCCCTGCAGCGTGCGCGCGAGCGGCTTGCGGCCCAGCTCGCGCGAGGCGCAGAGGATGAACCAGCTCTGCGGGAGCCGCACCACCGAGACGATTCCTGAAGGGGTGCCCGAAGCGCGCGACTCGTCACGAGAAGACATGGCCGCCAGTCTAATGAGACGCCCGGCGAGTGCACGCTTCCCGATGACTCAGGGGTGACTCCCGACCGGGGCGAGCCGAACGTACACCATGCCCCCCACCGGGGTGCGGCCGCCGTAGAAGGGCTCGAGCCCCTCGGGCACCACGTTCAGCGCCCCGCGCACGCCCACCCCCGGCCGCACCGGGCCGAAGGGGCCCAGGTTGTAGACGTAGCCCAGCACGAGGGCCCCCACGTCGAAGAGGCCCTCCTCCAGCGGCTCGGGGAGCACCAGGTGGTGCCCACTCTTCCGGACGTACTCGGCGCGCCCGAAGAGGACGTGGTGCCCGTCCAGGTCCAGGCTGCTCTCCAGGAGGAAGGCGTTGGTGCCCTCGTGTTCGCTCTCCACGTCGCGGCCGAAGACGGCCGTGGTCGCCCAGAAGCCCCGGGCCCCGAAGGGCGCGTGGTACGTGGCCGACGCGGTGAGCCGGTGCACGGAGACGTCCGGCTCGAGCAGCTCGGGGCTCTCGAGGTACCCGTAGGACACCTGCGTGCTCACCCGGGCCGTGGGGTTGGCCGACAGCCGCACGGAGTACGAGTCCGGCATCCGCAGGTCCAGGTCGTACCGGTTCTCGTCCGGCTCTCGGCCGTTGAACCAGGAGACCTCCAGCTTCGCCATGGGCGTGAGGAGGCCCGCCGTCAGCACCCCGAAGGAGATGTGCGTGGCGTCCTGCCAGTGGTGCCCCAGCACGGCCAGCGGGTCGTACCAGGCCGACACCCGGTGCGGAAAGGCCACCGGGCCCAGCGCCGGCTCGCCCGCGGGCGCCGCGTAGAGCATCACGCCCCACGTGTCCGAGAAGTAGTGCGAGTACGAGAGCGCCAGCTCCATGAAGAGGTCATGCGGGTGCTGCCGGTCGTGCAGCGGCGCGTCCTCGAATGTCTCTCCCGTCTGGAGCAGCAGCGGGTAGCCGCCGTCGGCGCTCGCGGTGAAGGGCTCGGGGCTCAGCATCACGCTCGCCACGAGCTGGCCCGAGGGCAGCTCGCGGTCCGCCATCAGCATCAACCAGCCGATTCCGGCCAGCGCGCTGTCCCCCCGAGGCCCTCCCTGCACGTCGTAGCCGCCGAAGAGCAGGCCCTGGAACATCAGGCCCCACCCCGCCACGTTCCAGTGCAGCATCGACGAGGGGATGAGGTCCGGCTGCCAGGACGTGCCCGAGCCC
>NZ_DASVWK010000752.1:0-6584 GCF_036389735.1 Archangium sp.
CGGCGGGGAGGATGAACATCACCCGGCCGTCCACGGGGGACAGGAGGGTGAGGGCGGAGTCGGTGTGCAGGCGCTCGCGGGGCACGGAGATGTGGACGCCCTTGGAGCCGCGCACGGCGGGAGTGGAGCCATTGTTGGCGGCGTCGAGCCGGCGAATCTCATCGCTCCAGGGCCCGGTGGAGTTGACGAGCACGCGGGCACGGACGGTGAGCTGCTGGCCGGTGAGGTTGTCCACGACGGTGGCGCCGCGGGCCCGGCCCTCCTCGACGACGAGGCCGCGCACGGAGGCGTGGTTGAGGACGACGGCGCCGGCCTCGGAGGCGCCGATGGCGTTGGCGAGGGTGAGGCGGGCGTCATCGGTGGCGGCGTCGTAGTAGCGGGCGCCGCCGGTGAGCCCATCGGAGCGGAGACCGGGGATGGCCTCGACGATCTGCCGGGCGCTGAGGGTGCGAGCGGCCTTCACATTCCGGAAGAGCGCGAGGGCGTCATAGAGCATGAGGCCGGCGGAGAGCTTCCAGCGGGGGATGCGGGCACCCTTGTAGACGGGCCAGACGAACGGGAGGGGCCGGACGAGGTGGGGAGCCAGGCGGAGGAGGCGGGCGCGCTCGATGCTGGACTCGAAGACGAGACCGAGGTGGCCGTGCTCGAGGTAGCGGATGCCGCCGTGGATGAGGCGGGAGGAGCGGCTGGAGGTGCCGGAGGCGAAGTCCTCGCGCTCGACGAGGGCGACCTTGAGACCGCGGAGGGCGGCATCGCGGGCGATGCCACACCCGGTGACGCCGCCGCCGATGACGAGGAGGTCGAAGACCTGGGAGGAGAGAGCGAGCAGGCGCTCGGCGCGGGGGGCGGGAGGAGGAGGGGGAGAAGGAGGAAGGGCGGCGATGGCACCAGAGCCACGGCTGCGAAGGGGAGCGGGATCCCGCTGGGCGACGGATTCAGGACGCACGGCAGGGAGTGTAATGGCGGGAAGGACGAGGAACAGCAGGAAGCGAACGCAGCGCGTCACGAGGGGAACGAAACGAGGTCCGCGAACACTTGAGCCCCAACCACCCTTCTCCCTTCGGCAGAGGGACGGGGTGAGGAGAGCGAGCAGGCCACCCGACCAGGGGGGAGGGGAAGCTGTCGGGAAGCTGGCGGAAGGAATGCGGGAGCGAGGGGAAGTGCATACCTCACGGGATGCGCGGGCCGAGGGGAGGTGGGAGCGTGAAGACGGTGACGTACGAGCGCAGCGGCAGGACGAACACGGGGGCGCAGGCGGTGAGGGTGGAGGGGATGAAGCACCTGCGGGTGCTGGAGCAGGGAGAGACGGTGGTGGAGAGGGACCTGACGGAGGAGGAGGTCAGGCGACTGCGTCCGTTGGTGGAGGAAGCGGAGCGACAGCCGGCGCCGGCGGCGGTGACACCGGAGGCGGGGGGTCCGAGGGGGATGGCGGTGAGCCTGGCGTTCGAGGACGAGGAGACGCCGCGAGTTCGGCTGGAGGCGCACCCGGGGCAGAGGGCGAAGGGAGCGGGAGGGGCCTACGACGAGCTGTTGGGGGAGCTGGACGAGCTGCTGACGTCGGAGCTGCACGAGCGTGCCCCGAGACACGCGCACGCGGTCCTCCCCCACGAGCTGAGGAACGAGGAGTAGCGGAACTCAGACGGTGGGAAAGGAACCGGAGGCGGGGGAGCGTCCGCTGGGGGGAGGCTCGACGGGGAGGGTCACGGTGAAGGTGGAGCCCTGCCCGAGGAGGCTCTCGACGCGGATGTCACCGCCGAGTGACTCGACGATCTGCTTGACGATCCACAAGCCGAGACCGAAGCCGCCGTAGTGGCGCTCGGAGACGGCGCGCTCGAAGCGCTGGAAGATGCGGGCCTGGTTCTCGGGAGCGACGCCGATACCGTGATCGCGCACGGTGAGCCGTGCGCAGGAGCCCTCCTGGACGACGGAGAGCTCGACGGGGTGGGCGGCGCCGTACTTGAGGGCATTGGAGAGCAGGTTGGTGACGACCTGTTCGAGCCGGAGACGGTCCCAGCGACCGACGACGGGGGACTCGGCCTGGAGAACGAGCCGGCACCCGGCGCCGGCGGCATCGGCCTCCGCGCGGGTGACGACATCCTGGAGGAGGGCGGCGAAGTCGACGGTCTCGCGCTCGAGGGCGAGGCGTCCGGCGCGGATGCGGGAGACGTCGAGCAGGTTGTTGACGAGCTGGTGGAGACGCTCGGCGGGGCGGCGGGTGGCCTCGATGCGCTTGCGAGCGGGGTGGGGATTGCCCTCGGCATCGGTCTCGGGGAGCGAGCGCCACAGGAGCTGGAGCTGGAGTTGGAGTGAAGTCAGGGGCGTCTTCAGCTCATGGGAGGCGACGGAGAGGAAGTCGTCGCGAATCTGAAGGGCCTTCTGGAGGTCCTGGGCGAGGGCTTCGACCTCGCGGCGGGCGAGGACCTCTTCGGTGACCTCGGCGCAGAGGGCCATGGTGCCGAGCGTCTCGCCATCGACGCCGCGCCAGGGCTGAACGGTGAGGTCGAAGTACTTCACCTCTTGCTGCCCGGAGCCGGAGAAGTCGGCGCGTACGGGCACCTCATGACCGACGACGGGTTGGCCCTTGCGGTAGACCTCGTCGAGGAGCTGGAGAAGGTTGGGGTCGAGCCCGGAGGTGGTCTCACGCACGGAGCGACCGATGGCGAGATGCTCGCCGACGAGGGTCTGCCCGAGCGGGTTGACGAGCTCGACGACGTGCTCGGGGCCACGGGAGAGGCAGATGGCGACGGGGGCCTGCATGAAGAGGGTCTCGAGGCGTTCGCGTTGAGACTCGGCCTCGAGGTGGGCGTCATGCTCGCGGGCGAGGAGCTGAGCGCGCTCGTGGTCCTCGCGGAAGCGGGAGGAGATGTCGCGGAAGACGATGACGGTACCGAGCGGGCGGCCCTCGGAGTCGGTGATGGGGGCGTCGGTGTGCTCGATGGGGAGCTCGGCGCCGTTCTTGGAGAGGAGGAGGGCCTGGCGGCCGAGCTGAATGGGGCGCGCCTCCTCCTGGGGGACGGAGAGGAGTGGGAGGGGCTCGCGGGAGACGGGGTCGAGGAGCTGGAGGATGCGCGAGAGGGGCTGACCGATGGCCTCGGGCTCACGCCAGCCGGTGAAGTAGCAGGCGACGGGGTTGATGAAGCGGATGAGGCCGTTGGAGTCGGTGGTGAGGACGGCGTCGCCGATGCTGCGCAGGGTGACGGAGAGGACGTGACCGTTGGCGAGGGAGGAGGCGCGAGCGCGCTGGGCCTCCTGGAAGGTGGAGCGGGCGCGGGCGCACACCCCGGTCATGAGGGCGGCGACGCCGGTGAAGAGGGCGCTGGAGAGGGCGTGGTGGGAGGCGCTGGGAGGAGCGGAGCCCTGGTGGAAGAAGAAGTGGATGAGAAGGAGCGAGAAGGCGGTGGAGAGGGCACCGGGGCCGTAGCCGCCGAGCCAGGCGGCGAGGAGGACGGCGGAGAGGAAGAGGAGGTAGGGCGAGGGGGCGAGCCACTGCCAGAGGAACGACTGGAGGGCGAAGGCCAGGGTGGTCGCGAGCAAGGCCAGGCCGTAGCGACCCCAGGAGGAGGACTCAGCGAGGCGGTCGGGGGAGGAGGCCAAGGCGCACCCGGGAGGAGCCGACGGAGAGACGGACGAGAGCGGCGATGGAACCTGGGAGGCGCGCTTCCCTTCCCTTGTGAATTGGAAAACGAGCACCAGAGCCCCCCGGAACGGGAACAGTCTACCGGACTGGTCGGGTGCTCGGCCAGGGAGGGGGCGAGCGGAGGGAAGGGAGGCGTGGGAGGGGGTCGTGTGGCGGGGTGGGAGGTGGGGCGACTAGAGAGGGCACATGAAGCGCGTGCGGTTCTCGGTGCACCGGACGGTGGGCGAGGCGAGGCTCCTGGCGGGACTGCTGGCGGGTTCCGACCTGTCGGTGGAAGTGCGCGGGGAGTCGTTGTCGCCACTGGGAGGGGAAATCCCGAGCACGGAGACGTGGGTGGAGCTGTGGCTGCCGGAGGAGGAGGTTGGCAGAGGGAGGGAGCTGATGGCGGAGCTGGAAGCGGACCAGGAGGCATCGACGAGGACAGTGGAGTGTCCGCGGTGCCAGGAGGAGAACCCTGGAAACTTCGAGCTGTGCTGGAGCTGCGGAGTGGACCTGCCGTCCCCGGTGAAGACGAGGCCGAGGCTGAAGGCGGTGCCCTGAGGAGAAGCCCGGCTGATGGGAGTGGGGACGGGGTGTCGGGCAGTAACCAGGGGAGAGGGAAGCGGGCCGTGCGAGGGAGACGGCGAGTCCCTTAGAGTCAGAAGACCGTGTCGAACGTCCCACCAGCCGAAGGAATGCGGGGTCCGAGAGGCCCTGAAGAGAGGACGCGGACCCCTCGGGGTTCGCGTGGGGGGTGGGATCGGAGCCTGAGGAGCGCGCTGGTGGCGTGCGCCGTGGCGTTCCTGATCCACCTGATTCCGCTGTTCCTCCCGAGGGACGTTCCAGCGCAGAACTTGGCGATTGCACGCGCGATTCCGGACTCAGCGCAGCGGGCGAAGACCCTGAAACCGCTGAAGACGAACGAGAAGGCGACGGGAGCGGAACTCAGGGAGGCAGCGGAGCTGCTGAGGGAGGGGGCGCCGCTGGACGCGTACGAGCTGGCGAGGGAGGCGGAGCGACGGGAGCCGGGGGCGGTGGAGACGCAGTTGCTGTTGGTGAAGCTGTGCCACGAGCAGCGGATGAAGCGCTGCGAGGAGGAGGCGTTCACGAAGGCGGAGAAGCTGGCGCCGGGGGATGCGAGGGCGGAGCTGCTGCGAGCGGACATCCAGGAGAGGCAGGGGGACGTCCGGGGAGCGCTGGAGTCGGTGAAGAAGGCGTACGAGAAGGAGCCGGAGCTCGCGGGGGTAGGAGTTCGATACGGAAGACTGCTGAGTTCGGTGGGGCGCGGGGACGAGGCGGTGGAGGTGCTGAGGGGATTGGAGGGGAAGCTGGGGAGGGGTCGGATACTGGTGGAGGAAGGGTTGGTGCGAGTGGCGCAGGGGAGGATGGAGGAAGCGAAGGAGCTGTTCGGGAGGGCGGTGGAGGCGGATCCGAGGCTGGTGATGGGGCACTACCACCTGGGGATGACAGCGTTCCGGGTGGGAGACGTGAGGGGTGCGGAGGAGGCGTTGAGGGAAGCGGATCGCCTGGACATGTCGGACATGAGGTCGCTGTCGGCGCTGTGCGAGGTGCAACGCCAATCGGGCCAGAAGGACGCGATGCTGGCGACGCGAATGGATCTGGAGCGTCGGTTCCCGGAGCGGATGGACGCGGTGCGCACCGCCTGCCGAGCGGAATGACTACTCGGAAATGCCGCGGATCCGCCGGAGCACCCGTGCGGCGCGCTTGACCTCGTCATCGACGGACCCATTGGCGAGTTCGGTGCGAACGACGGCTTGAAGGAAGGGGATGGCTTCGTCCTCGCGGCCCTGCTCGACCAACAACTCACCGAGGGCCATCCGCGCCTGGGTGAGCATGACGAGGTCCTCGGCCTGGACGGAGGAATCAATCGCATCACTGAGAGCGGACTCAGCGAGCTCGGGGCGGCCACGGGCGAGGAGCTCGCGGGCGCGGACCAGATGGCGAGAGGCGTCCAGGGACAGACTCCAATCAACGAGGGGACAACCAGGGTGGAGCCGGGTTATCCCAGGGGTATGGAAGACGAGTCGCGAATCACGGAGCTGGAGCTGCGCTACATGCAGCAGCAGGAGCTGCTGCAGGAGCTGAGCGAGGTGCTGTACGCGCAGCGGCGGGAGCTGGACACCCTGAAAGCGGAGCTCGAGTTCGTGAAGAAGAAGCTGGAGGGAGACCCGGGCTTGGTGGATGCGCGGCAGCAGGAGAAGCCGCCGCACTACTGAGGATCGCACCCGACCAGGCGGAGCCTAGAACCGCCAGCCGAGCCGCAGACCGACATGGGGCTTGGGCTCGAGGTAGCCAACCTCGAGACCGACGCTGAAGGAGCGCGCCTGGTAACCAAAACCGAAGGCGCCGTGAGCGCGGAAGGTATCGCCCTCGAAGTAGACCCAGGGACCGCCGAGGAGCTCCAGGTAGAGCGGAGTGCGGCCGGGACGGATGCGGAGGCTGAGGTCGAGGGGGACGCCGAGGGTATTGGGCTGGGTGGCGAGGAGAGCGCCGAAGCGGGCGCCGATGGAGAGGGGACCGACGAGGGCGAAGTCGACGGCGCCGGTGAGGCTGAAGAAGGCGCCGTTGTCGATGTGGTAGTCAGCGCCGAGATTGAGACGGAAGTCAGCGGCCTCGGAGCGCTCTGGAGCGAGGAAGACGGCGAGCGCGAGGAGACTACCGAGGACGGGACGCAGCAGTTGCTTCATGAACGAGGCGCTCCTGGACTTGAAGGGTGGAACACCAATCAAGCAAGCCCGGGGGGCCATCGCCAGCACGAAGAGTGGACTCGCGCAGTGAAGGACAGAGCGCCGTCAGGATCGACCAGAGCCCGCAAAGGCGAAGGCCCCGAGGCCTCACGTATGTGAGGACTCGGGGCCTTCAAAAAAAATCCGGCAGCGACCTACTCTCCCGCGCGGTTTCCCGCGGAGTACCATCGGCTCTGGAGGGCTTAACTTCCGTGTTCGGG
>NZ_DASVWK010000753.1:0-6549 GCF_036389735.1 Archangium sp.
GCTTCGGACGAGTTTCTCGAAATCAAACATGAGGGGTGCTTCCCTGGCGGTTCAGCGCCCGGCCAGCCACGGCGTCCAGTCGCTGGAGCACCGCCGGGTCTCTGGCCTCGGGGGCGGTGATGAGGGCATGGTCGAGCGCCCTCTGGCAGCCGTGGCGGCACGGGCCGGCGTGTCCGGCGAGCCTCGGCACCACGTTCTTCACCAGCGCGCGCGCCTTGCCCGCGTTGGCCAGCAGCACGGAGACGACCTGGTCCACGGTGACGTCCTCGTGGTCGGGATGCCAGCAGTCGAAGTCCGTCACCATGCCCACGCTCGCGTAGCAGAGCTCCGCCTCACGGGCGAGCTTGGCCTCGGGCATGTTCGTCATCCCGATCACGCTGCAACCCCAGCCCCGGTACAGCTCGCTCTCGGCGAGCGAGGAGAACTGGGGCCCCTCCATGACGAGGTAGGTGCCCCCGCGCTTCACGGGGATGTCGAGCCCCTCGCAGGCGCCCACCAGCGCGTCGCCGAGGCGCGTGCACACGGGCCGGGCCATGGACACGTGGGCCACGCAGCCGGTGCCGAAGAAGCTCTTGGTGCGCGCGAAGGTGCGGTCGATGAACTGGTCCACCACCACGAAGGTGCCCGGGGGCAGGTCCTCGCGCAGGCTGCCCACCGCCGACAGCGAGAGCAGGTCCGTGACGCCCGAGCGCTTGAGCGCGTCGATGTTGGCGCGGAAGTTGATCTCCGAGGGGGAGATGCGGTGGCCGCGGCCGTGGCGGGGCAGGAAGACGACGCGGGTGCCCTCCAGGGTGCCGAAGCACAGCTCGTCCGAGGGCTCGCCGAAGGGCGAGGACACCTTGCGCCAGGAGACGTCCTGGAGACCGTCGATTTGATAGAGGCCGCTGCCTCCGAGGATGCCGATGACGGGGGGGGAGGGGGGCGTCATGGAGGGAATTCTACCCGCAGCGGCGGCGTGGTGGCCACGGAGTGGGGCACGCGCCCGCGCCAGACGCTGGCGCTCGGGGACTCAGCTCGCCGGGACGGAGTAGTGGGCGCGCAGGCGCGTGGCGGCCTGGAGGAGCCCCGCCTCGTGCAGGCGCTCGGCGGCCCACGCGGCCGAGGCCGGCAGGGTCTCGGAGACGAGGAAGGGCGTCGCCATCCGCGCGCAGTGGCGGATGACACTCGTCATCATCCGCACGGCGGGCGAGTTGATGACGTACGCGGTGCCCAGCGTCCACTGGCGCAGCGCCCGCTCGTGCTGGCACAGCCAGTCGGTGTAGCGCTGGCGCAGCCGGGGCGAGGGCAGGTGCACCGCGCGCGTGTCGATGACGACGACATGCGGCTGGGCCCGCGCCAGGTATGCCTCGCGCGCCGCCAGGTACGTCTCGACCGCCGACTCCGTGGGGTCCCGGCCCAGCTTCACCACCAACACCGGCCACTGGCTGTCGTCCAGCGTGATGGGCGGGGGCCCGGCGGGGACCGGGGCGAGGGGCATTCCGTCCCGGGTGGTGATGGGGTGGAATAGGAGCAAGATGTGCGACAATGTACCCCAACCCGGAGTGAAAAGGGAGTGGGTCGGTGCTTTTTCTCCACCGGGGGAAGCCGCGTACGCGGGAGGGAGGCCAGGGTGAACCTACGTTGCCAGTCATGTGGAGCGGAGCTGGTGGTGGCGCCGGAGCTGCGCACGACGGTGTGTCCGTACTGCGCGGCCCCCTCGGTGGTGGAGCGCCCGCCGAGCCTGGACAGGCCCGCGCCCACCTTCACGCTGGGCTTCGCCCTCACGCACCAGGCCGCCGGCGAGCGGGTGAAGCACTGGCTGCGCACGCGCAACCCGTGGAGCCACTCGGGCCTCAAGCGCGCCTCGCTCCAGGAGGTGCGGGGCGTCTACGTGCCGGCCTGGCTCTACAGCGCCCTGGCGCATTCCGAGTACAGCGCCTCCATCGGGGAGAACTACACCGAGACGGAGACGTACACGACGACGGAGAACGGGAAGACGGTCACCAAGACGCGCACGGTGGTGAGGACGGAGTGGCGCTCGTTGCGCGGTGAGCACGCCGAGTACGTGCCGGACGTGCTGGTGACGGCCTCGCGCGGGCTGGAGAACGCGGAGCTGCGGGCGCTGGAGCCCTTCGACTTGAGGCTGCTGGCGCGCTACCAGCCCGCGCTGGTGGCGGGGTGGGTGGCCGAGGAGCCCTCGCTCTCGCGGGACGAGTGTCTGAACCGGGCGCGCGAGGAGGCACTGGGGCGGGTGGGCCAGCGGCTGGAGGCCTTCATGCCGGGGGACTCGCACCGCGAGCTGCGGCACCAGACGCGGCTGGAGGCGGAGTCGCTGGAGGTGTGCCTGGTGCCCGTCTGGGTGCTGGCGGCGCGCTATGCCCCGGACAAGCCCCCGCTGCGCGTGGTGGTGAATGGGCAGTCGGGCGAGGTGCACGGGAAGGTGCCCTTGTCCTGGGTGAAGGTGCTGCTGACGGTGCTGGGGGTGGTGGCGCTCGGGGTGCTGCTGTACGTGCTGCTGGGGCGGGGAGGCCGGTCATGACGGCCGAGGCGGTGGCGGGGTGCGCGCGGTGCGGCAGCCGGCTGGAGCGGGGGGACCTGCGCTGTCCCATCTGCGGGCTGGCGGAGGAGTCGGCACGCGCGGGAGGCGCGCTGGCCGTGCGCGAGCAGGCGAAGGTGGTGCGGTGCGGCACCTGTGGGGCCTCGCTGGAGTACTCGGCGGAGGTGAAGGCGCCCCGGTGCGCCTTCTGCGCGTCGGTGATGCACGTGGAGACGACGGAGGACCCACAGGAGCAGGCGGAGAGCTTCCTGCCCTTCACGGTGGAGCCCGCGGCGGCGAGGGCGGCGCTGATGGGCTTCCTGTCGGAGAAGCGCTTCTTCCGGCCGGGGAACCTGGCGGAGGAGGCGTCGCTGCACTCGCTGCGGCCGATGTGGTGGCCGGCGTGGGCCTTCAGCGCGGGGGCGAGGGTGAGCTGGGCGGCGGACTCGGACGCGGGCAACCGGCGCTCGGAGTGGGCGCCGCACGCGGGGCAGACGGAGCTGACGTTCCAGGAGATTCTCGTGCCGGCGTCGCGGGGCCTGACGGAGGACGAGTGCGAGCAGCTCGCGGGGCACTACCAGCGGGCGAGCGGGGAGGCGGCACCGCGGGGGCCGGAGGATGGGCAGGTGGAGCGCTTCGACGTGACGCGCTCGGGGGCGAGGCGGCAGATATTGGCGGCGGTGGAGGCGCAAGCGCGCGCGGAGGTGGAGCGCTCGCACATTCCGGGCAGGCGCTTCCGCAACGTGCACGTGGCGGTGGTGCTGTCGAGCCTGGAGACGAGGCGCTACGCCCTGCCGGCGTACGTGCTGGCGTACCGGTACCGGGGCAAGCTGTACCGGGTGGTGGTGCACGGGCAGGACGCGGGCTGCGTGCTGGGCAAGGCGCCGGTGTCGGTGGCGAAGGTGGTGCTGGTGGTGGGCGCGGTGCTGCTGGCGCTGCTCGTGCTGGTGCTGCTCTTCGCGCGCTGAGCGCTACCCGCGCGCGGCCTGGGCCCAGGTGTCGCCGGAGGACGCCGCTCCGGCGGGGTGAAGGCCGAAGTGGTGGCTACAGCCCGGATCATGCCGAGTGGCCCCCGGGGTCGGAGGACGCAATGGGGGCGAGCGTCGGCTGGCGACCAGTGTCGTGGCGCGCACTGTTCTGGAGCGTGCTTGGCAAAGCCGCTCGGCTCGCGGTAGCGAGGCGGCATGCGGATTCCGGATTTCAAGCTCGAGCGCTACTTCGCGAAGTGGGAGTTCAACGCGCCGCACCTGCTGTGCACCTCGGACATCGAGGGCTGGCGGATGAGCGAGCTGCTCGAGCTGGCGGACGGGGACGGGCGCGAGCGGTGGGAGCGGCTGACGCTGGGCTACACGGAGTCCACGGGCCTGCCGGCGCTGCGCGAGGAGGTGGCGCGGCTGTACCGCGGGGTGGGGCCGGAGCAGGTGCTGACGTTCGCGGGGGCGGAGGAGGCCGTCTTCGTCCTGATGAACGTACTGCTGGGACCGGGGGACCACGCGGTGGTGACGTGGCCGGGGTACCAGTCGCTGTACGAGGTGGCGCGGGCGACGGGGGCGGAGGTGTCGCTGCTGAAGCTGCGCGAGGAGGACGGCTGGGCGCTGGACGTGGAGGCGGTGAAGCGCGAGCTGCGGCCGAACACGAAGCTGGTGGTGGCCAACTTCCCGCACAACCCGACGGGGGCGCTGCCGGACGTGGCGACGTGGAAGGCGCTGTTCGCGCTGGCCGAGGAGCGGGGCGCGTACGTGCTGGCGGACGAGGTGTACCGGCTGCTGGAGCATGACCCGGGGGACCTGCTGCCGGCGGGGGTGGAGCTGTCGGGGCGAGGGGTGAGCCTGGGGGTGATGTCGAAGGCGTTCGGGCTGGCGGGGCTGCGGGTGGGATGGCTGGCGAGCCGGGACGCGGCGCTGCTGGAGCGGTGCGCGGCTTACAAGGACTACACGACCATCTGCAACGCGGCGCCCAGCGAGGTGCTGTCGCTGATTGCCTTGCGCGCGAAGGAGCGGGTGCTGGCGAGGAGCCGGGGGATTCTCACGCGCAACCTGGCGCTGCTGGACGACTTCTTCACGAGGAGGGCGGCCACGTTCCGCTGGGTGCGCCCGAAGGCGGGGAGCGTGGCCTTTCCGAAGCTGCTGGAGGGCGTGAAGGTGGAGGAGTTCTGCCAGCGACTGGTGGACGAGGAAGGCGTGTTGCTGCTGCCGGGAGACGTGTATGACTTCCCGGGCAATTACTTCCGGCTGGGGTTGGGCCGGACGAACATGCCCGACGCGCTCGCGAGGCTGGAGCGCTTCTGCGACACGCCGTGGAAGTAGCTCGCCCCAGGAGGGTCCATGTCCGACGAGTCGAACCCCGAGGAGTCGTCTCAGCTGAAGGACGGCATGGCGCTGTGTCTCTCGGGAGGCGGCTATCGCGCCATGCTCTTCCATGTGGGCTCGCTCTGGCGGCTCAACGAACTCGGCTACCTCGGGCGGCTCCAGCGCGTGTCGAGTGTGTCGGGAGGCTCCATCGTCGCGGGGCTGCTCGGGCTGCGCTGGCGCGAGCTGGATTTCTCCGAGCAGGGCGTCTCCGCGCATTACGTGGAGAAGGTCGTCGAGCCCCTCCGGAAGCTCGCGGGGAAGACCCTCGATGTCTGGAGCATCCTGGGCGCTGTGTTCAGCCCGGACAGCGTCGGGGAGCGCGTGGCGGACGGCTACCGCGAGCACCTGTTCGGGGAGGCCACCCTCCAGGACCTCCCCGACGACTCCCGGGGCGAGGGCCCCCGCTTCGTCATCAATGCATCCAACGTGCAGTCCGGGGCCCTCTGGCGCTTCTCGCGGCCGTTCATGCGGGATTACAAGGTCGGCGAGGTGAAGAATCCCCGCGTCGAGCTGGCGGTGGCGGTGGCCGCCTCCTCGGCCTTTCCTCCCTTCCTGTCTCCGATGGTGCTGCAACTCGACCCGGCGTCCTTCACGCCCAACAGCGGCGCGTCGCTCCAGCGCGAGCCCTTCACCCGGCGGGTCATCCTCACGGACGGCGGGGTCTACGACAACCTGGGGCTGGAGACGGTCTGGAAGCAGTACAAGACCGTGCTGGTGAGCGATGGGGGCGGGCAGCTCGAGGCCGAGGAGGAGCCCGCTCACGACTGGCCCCGGCACGCCTACCGCATCCTCGACATCATCGACAGCCAGGTGCGTAACTTGCGGATGAAGCAGGTCGTGGGCTCGCTCGACAGCAAGGCGCGTCAGGGTGCCTTCTGGCACATCCGGATGGACACCCGCCGACCCGAATTCCCGGGAGGGCTCGCCTGCCCGTATGCACGGACCCAGGAGCTGGCCAACACGCCCACCCGACTCAAGGCGCTCGAGCCCCGGTTGCAGGAGCGCCTCATCAACTGGGGCTATGGGGCGTGCGACCTCGTCGTGCGGAGGTACATGGATACGCAATTGAAGCCCGGGTCGTTCCCGTACCCGGAAGCCAAGGTGTAACCCCAGGGCCCAGGCCCTCCGGACTCCGGAAATTCGGGGCACCGCGACGGGTTGGGAGTAGGGTAGCCCTCCTGGAGTTCAGGCAGCACGCACCATCGAGGTCTTTTTGGACACGAAGAAAGAACACCGCATCGCCCTGTTCCTCGATTTCGAGAACCTGGTGACGAATACCGGCTTCACCGTCGGCAACTTCGACCTCCAGCCGGCGATGGACCGGTTGCTGGAGCGGGGCAAGGTGGTGTTCCGCCGCGCCTACTGCGACTGGTCCCGCTTCAAGGAGGCCAAGGGCAATCTGCACGAGTTCGGCGTCGAGCTCATCGACGTGCCGCCCTCCACCCGCTCGGGGAAGAACGGGGCGGACATGCGCCTGGTCATCGACGCGCTGGAGCTGTGCTACGCGCGCGAGCACATCGACACCTTCGCCATCGCCTCGGGCGACAGCGACTTCTGCCCGCTGGCGTACAAGCTGCGCGAGAACGGCCGGCAGCTCATCGGGCTCGCGGTGAAGGAGGCCACCAGCCCCCTCTTCGTGAAGGCCTGCGACGAGTTCATCTACCTGCGTCCCCGCACCCGCGC
>NZ_DASVWK010000754.1:0-4578 GCF_036389735.1 Archangium sp.
GCACGCTCCACGGGCAGGATCCGGAGCCGCGCCGGAAGGAAATCGCCCGGCTGGTGCAACACGGACTGGCGAGGCTCGACGGCCGGAGGCTCGTGCTCACCGACGCGGGCGCGGACGTGCACAGCGCCATCAGCGCGCGGCTGCTGTAGCCGGCCTCAGGGACTGACGCGCGGTGCGGGGGTGGCGCGCGGGGGAGGGCTCGGAACCTGGGCCGGCTCGGGCGCCACCAGCTCCACGCGCCCCTCCTTATAGAGCGCGGTGATCCGGCCGCCGCGAAGCTCCAGCGCGGCGAGGTGTCTGCCGTAACCGGTGCTCAAGCCGGTGTCGATGAACACCGCCTTTCCGCCGAACCGGATGCGGACCTTTCCCTCGCGGTCGGTGGTGTGCCCCATCACCATCCGCTTCGCGCCGAAGCGCCGCAGCACCGTGTCGAGGGCCAGACCCGCGCCCTCCTCCTCGCCCGTCGCGTAGCCGCGGAACCACAGCGGCCCCTGCGGGTTGCTGGCGCCGCCGGGCGGGTTGCCGGGAAAGAGGTCCTGCCGCACCCAACGGTTGAGCTCGGCCAGCGTCTTGGCCGGCACGTTCGGCGCGACGCCCCCGTGCACGAAGAGCGTGTCATCGATGCGCACCACGGCGGCATGCGCGCGCAGCCACCGGCCATAGCGCCCGTTCATCCCGTACGCCTCGCGGTGCCCGGCGAGCCCTCGCGGCGTACCGGGCGCATCCGGCGCGGCGCTCTGGTCCGCGAACGAGGCCAGCTCGCCCGGGGTGACGTAGCGCAGATCCCCGAGCATGTTCATCACCTCGTGGTTGCCGAGCAGCGCGTGTACCCGGCCACCCGCCGCGAGTGCTTCTCCCTCCAGCCGCATCAGCAGCTCGAAGGCCTCCCGGGTGCGCTCTCCCCGGTCCGGGAGATCTCCCGTCTGCACCAGGTGCGCCTTGCCACCGCTCCACCGGCCCTTCTCGTCGATGAGGCCGGCCAGCCGGAGCACCTCCTTCAGTGCGTCCACGTCCCCGTGCACATCACCCACCGCCACCACGCGCTCCACGCCGGTGAAGGTGTCGGGGACGGCATCCTCCAGGCGAGGTGAGGCCGGAGCGACCTGAGGGGGCGCCGCCGCCAGGAGGACCGGGACGAGCAGGGGGAAGATGAGGCGGCGCGGGGGTTGGCAGGACACGGGGCTTTTCCTCGGAGGTTCACCCCTACCCTAACCCTCTCCGAGCGAGGGAGGGGGCTCCAAATGGAAACGGCGCGAGCAGGGGGTTGCCTGCTCGCGCCGCCTCTGACCGGCCGGGCCGGGGGAGACCGTTACGGCGTCTTCCCGGTGCCCTCGCCAGCGACCTTCAGGATGTTGAACTCGACGCGGCGGTTGTTCTCGCGGCCCGCCGCCGTCTTGTTGTTGTCCACGGGCTTCGTGTGGCCGTAGCCCGCCGACTCGAGGCGGTTCGCGGCGACGCCCTCACGGATGAGGAACTTGCGTACGTTGTCCGCGCGCCGCTGCGACAGCCGCAGGTTGTTGGCGGGCTTGCCCTGGTTGTCCGTGTGGCCCTCCACGCGCAGCAGCTCGATCTGCGGGTTGGCCTTCAGCACCGCCGCCACCTGCTTGAGCAGATCGAAGGACTTGGGAAGGATGACGTCCTTGGCCGTGGCGAAGTACACCTTGTCCAGGATGACGATGCGCGAGGCCTCCAGGCGCACCTTGGACTTGCCCGCGTCGGGGCAGCCGTCCTCGTCCTTCACGCCGTTGATGACCTCGGGCTCGGTCGGGCACTGGTCCTCCCAGTCCGGTACACCGTCCTTGTCGTTGTCCGGATCCTGACAGCCGTCCTCGTCCTGGAAGCCGTCCTTGTCCTCGGGCTGGGCCGGGCACTTGTCCTGGTCGTCCATCAGGCCGTCCTTGTCCGTGTCCACGGCCGGCTTCTGGTCCGGGCAGCCATCGGCGTCCTCGACACCATTCATCGTCTCGGCCTGACGGGGGCACTTGTCGTTGGAGTCCGGGAAGCCATCCACGTCGTCATCCGGATCCGGGCAACCGTCCTCGTCCTGGAAGCCGTCCTTGTCCTCGGCCACCTTGACGCACTTGTCCTGGTCGTCCGCGAGGCCATCCCCGTCCGTGTCGAGGGGGGCGGGCGGAGGAGTCGGAGCGGCCGGAGTGGCCGGAGCGCGCTCCCCGGGCTGGCTCCAGTCGAGCCCCGCGAAGACGCGGAAGCCGGGAGTGCCGTAGCCGCGGGTGATGCCCGGGCCACCGCCCACGTGGGCCGCCAGCCCCTTGGTGAATCGGTACTGCAGCGCCGCGAGCAGCTCCAGCGGGCGCCCCTCCGAGTCCTGGTCGTTGAGCCCGTACGCCCCCGCGACGTTGGCGCGGAGCGCGAGCTTCTCGGAGAAGGGCACCTGGGCGCCCACGGCGAACATCAGCTCGGTGCCGGTGCGCAGGTTGCGCACCTGCTCCGCGCGCTGGACGTTGGCGCCCAGGTTGGCCACCAGCCGCAGGCCGTTGCCGTTGCCCCACTCACCCACGAGCTGGGGCCGCGCGCTCACCCCCGAGCCACCCCGGAAGCCCTCGCCGCCGGCGCTGGGCAGCAGCACGGGGACGACGAGACCCAGGTCGAACCCGCCCGCGGACAGCAGGCGGGCCTTGGGGACCAGCCGCACGTCCCCCACGCCCGCGCCACTCACTCCGTCCGCGAAGGCCGGCGTGATGGAGGCACCGCTCTCGGAGGCCTGGTACGTGACGGGCAGCACCACGCCCAGCTCGAACCGGTCCCACAGCGAGAGCGAGCCCATCAGGTCCAGCGTCGCCTGGTGGGCGATGATCCCGTAGACGAAGTCCTCCTGGCGGGGATCGTAGAAGTTCAGCGGGTTGCTGGCGTAGTTGAGCGAGGCACCCAGGTGCCAGCCGAGGTGGCCGTCCACCTTCGCGCCATGGACACCGAGGATGTCCGTGGCGCCCGGGCCAGGCTTGTAACGCTGCACGTCGATGGACTGGGACAGGGGAGAGGTGGTCGGGGCCTGGGCCTCCGCCGCCGGAGCGGACAGGACACCCAGGAGACCCAGCAGCCCACCGGCCGCCACGGTGCCCCGGCGCGAGGAGCGCCGCGAGCGCATCAGCGGCATGGCGAGCAGCACCGTCGCCAGCCACAGGAGCGGAGAGCCACCCCCCGAGGTGCTGCAACCCCGACCCGTGATGAGGAAGTCATCCGTGTCATCGAGCGGGTTGGAGTTGCTCTTCACCTCGTCACCGTCCGAGATGCCGCCATCGTCGGTGTCCGGATCCTTCGAGTTGCTCTCGCCGGAGTCGAAGCGACCGTCGTGGTTCTTGTCCTCCTCACCATCCTTGAGGCCGTCGTTGTCGCTGTCCGGGTCGAGCGCGTCGAGGCTGCCGTCCCCGTCCGTGTCGGTGAGGCCGTCCACGCCATCGGCAACGCCGTCGCCATCGGTATCCGCCTTGTTCGGGTCAAGGCCGATCTCCACTTCGCGGGCGTCGGGGATGCCGTCGCCGTCCGTGTCCTTGGTGGGGTCCACGGGCTTGTCATCGGAGGCCTTGAGCGGATCCGTCTCGCCGGCATCGACGCGGCCGTTGTGGTTCTTGTCCTCGGCGCCGTCGGACACGCTGCCGCCGTCGGTGTCCGTGTTCAGCGGGTCCGTCTGGGTGCTCGGGTTCGCATCCGGCTGGAAGACGGTGAGGTCGGTGCCCGAGCCCTGAGGCGAGGTCAGGCCCTTCTCGGTGCCGTCCTGGAGGCCATCGCCGTCCGTGTCCAGCTTGCGCGGATCGGTTTCGCCCGCGTCGACGACTCCGTCGTGGTCGGCGTCCTCGTTGCCGTCCAGGAGGCCGTCATTGTCCGAGTCGTCATCGAGCGGGTTGGTCCCGGAGTTCGTCTCGACACCGTCGGAGATGCCGTCGTTGTCGGAGTCGGCCTTCGTCGGGTCGGTCTCGCCCGCGTCCACGACACCATCGTGGTCCTTGTCCTCGGTGCCATCGGGGATACCGTCGTTGTCGGAGTCGGTCTTGCGCGGGTCGGTCTCGCCCGGGTCGACGACACCGTCATGGTCCTTGTCCTCGACGCCATCGGGGATGCCATCGCCGTCGGTGTCGGCCTTCGTCGGGTCGGTGCCCGTGGCCGTCTCGACGCTGTCGGGGATGCCATCGCCGTCCGTGTCGACCACGGGCTTGTCATCCGAGGCCTTGAGCGGGTCGGTCTCGCCGGCATCGACGCGGCCGTTGTGGTTCTTGTCCTCGGCGCCGTCGGACACGCTGCCGCCGTCGGTGTCCGCGTTCAGCGGGTCCGTCTTGGTGTTCGAGTCCGCATCGGGCTGGAAGACGGTGATGTCGGTGCCCATGCCCTGAGGCGAAGTCAGGCCCTTCTCGGTGCCGTCCTGGAGGCCATCGCCATCCGTGTCCAGCTTGCGCGGGTCGGTCTCGCCCGCGTCGACGACCCCGTCATGGTCGGCGTCCTCGTTGCCGTCCAGGAGGCCGTCATTGTCCGAGTCGTCATCGAGCGGGTTGGTTCCGGTGCTCGTCTCGACGCCGTCGGAGAGGCCGTCGTTGTCGGAGTCGGCATTGCGCGGGTCGGTCTCGC
>NZ_DASVWK010000755.1:0-9707 GCF_036389735.1 Archangium sp.
CGGGGGCCCCTGGAAGCCGTTTGGAAATCATCCAGCGCCCTTTCGGGAGCAGGCGGGCATGTCCAAGGGCACATCCAATCCGGGGAGGGGTTTCCAAGAGGCATTCCTGGATAGGGCTGGCCGGGGAGCGGGGAGGCAGTCGGGAGCGGGGGCGACGTCCGGGCGGAAAGTGGGTTAGGGAGGAGCCACTCCCGTGCCACCGATGAGCGCCTCCGTGTCCTCCCGAGCCTTCCGAGTCTTCAGCTGGTTCACCCTCATCTACACGCTGGCCGTGGTGCTGTGGGGCGCGTTCGTGCGCGCCACGGGCTCGGGGGCGGGGTGTGGAGACCACTGGCCGGTGTGCAATGGCGAGGTGGTGCCGCGCGCGCCCACCCTTCAGACGGTCATCGAGTACACGCACCGGGTGACGAGCGGACTGGCGCTGGTGCTGGCGGTGGTGCTGTGCGTGTGGGGACTGAGGGCGCACGCGAAGGGGCACCCGGTGCGCAAGGCGGCGGTGGCCTCGCTCGTCCTCATGCTGACGGAGGCGGCGGTGGGCGCGGGGCTGGTGCTCTTCAAGATGGTGGCGGACAACCCCTCGCTGGCGCGGGCGTGGTGGATGGCGGCGCACCTCATCAACACGTTCCTGCTGGTGGGGGCCATGGCGCTGACGGCGTGGTGGGCGGGAGGCCGGGAGCGCCTGACGTGGAAGCGCCAGGGGCTGACGGGGTGGCTGCTGGGAGGGAGCCTCGCGGGCGTGCTGGTGCTGGGGGTGAGCGGGGCCATCGCCGCGCTGGGCGACACGCTCTTTCCGGCGACGAGCCTCGCGGAGGGACTGAGGCAGGACATGTCTCCCACGGCGCACGTGCTGCTGCGGCTGCGGGTGCTGCACCCGGTGCTGGCGGTGGCCGTGGGGGCGCTGGTGGTGTTCTCGGCGGCGATGGTGGCGCGGCTTCGGCCCTCGCCGACGGTGAGGCGTGGGGCCTTGCTGCTGGGAGTGCTGTACGCGCTCCAGCTCACGGCGGGGCTGGTGAACCTCGTGCTGCTGGCGCCGGTGTGGATGCAGTTGGTGCACCTGCTGCTGGCGGACGCGGTGTGGATCGTCCTGGTGCAACTGAGCGCGGCGGGGCTGGCGCTGGGCGTGCCGCGAGCGGACGTGAAGCCGCGAGTCGTGCCCTCGGTGGCCTGAGATAGCGCGCGGGGCGCACTACCCGAGAGGTCTGACATTCGCGGGCCGCTCAAGAGCGGGGAGAGGGCCCGAAAAGCCGCCGCGGACGCGGGTCCGAGGCCCAATCCATGTCAGACCCACTGGGTATTGTTTGCTCATGGCCGCCCGAGAAGGGGGCCAGCAAATCCCACCCAACCTGGAGCATCGTCCCCATGGCTACCCGCAACCGCGCCGCCCGCACCCGTTCCACCGAGCAGACCAAGGTCGCCTTCGAGGAACTCGCCCGCAAGAGCCGCAACAAGCCCGTGGTCCCGACCAAGGAGCAGGAGGCGCGTCACTCCCACGCCAGGAACGTCCTCACGGACGTGTCCGGCCTCACGGCGGAGTCGGCCGTGAAGAAGGTGACCGAGGCGGGCCTCACCATCAACAAGACCCTGGGCGGCATCAACGAGCAGGTGATGTCGCTCGTCGAGGAGCTGAAGAAGCTCGACGAGGCCATCCACCTCAAGACCGAGGAGCTGGCGGCCCTGCACGGCAAGGACGTCGCCGCGAGCGCCATCGACGTGCTCGTCGCGGAGTACGACCGCAAGAAGCTGGAGCTCCAGGCGGAGTTGGAGCGGCTCGAGAAGGAGATCTCCGACACCCGCATGAAGTCCGCCGAGGAGCTGACCGCGGCGCGCGAGGCCGCCGAGCTCGCGCGCAAGCGGGCGGAGGAGGCGTACACGTATGACATCCAGCTCCAGCGCAAGAAGGAGCAGGACGCCTTCGCCGAGCAGCTGCGCCAGCAGGCCTCCACCGAGCGAGACCGCAAGGAGAAGCTGGAGAAGGACTGGGCCGTGCGCGAGGAGAACCTGAAGCAGCGCGAGAAGGAGTTGGAGGAGTTGCGCAAGCAGGTGGCGGACTTCCCGGTCGTGCTGAAGAAGGAGACGGACACGGCGGCGGCCATCGCGGGCAACCGGGTGAAGGGCGAGTGGGAGCTGAAGCTCACCCTGGCCCAGAAGGACGCGGAGACGGCGCAGCGGGTGGCCAGCATGGAGATCGCCTCGCTCAAGGAGACCAACGCCCGGCAGGCCCAGGCGCTCCTGGCGCTCCAGAACGAGCTGGTCGAGGCCAAGCGCCAGGTGCAGACCATCGCCGAGAAGGCGCTGGAGTCCGCCTCGGGGGCTCGCGCGCTCGCCGAGGTGCAGGGCGTCATCGCCAGCCGCGAGTACACCAAGGGCAAGTAGCGCCCGGCCCCTACCCCTCAGGAGGCGGATCTCCCAGCCGCCTCCGCGTGCACCGCGGACACGTCCACCGGCTCGCCGCGGCCCTTCAGGTGGATGAGGCCCAGGCTCTCCACCCGCAGGCCGGGCTGGTCCTTCAGCCCCTCCGCCACGGAGCGACTCACCAGGAGGGCGTGCTCGGGGTAGTCCTTGGTGAGCGCCTCCAACCGAGCCGCCACGTTCACCGTGTCGCCGATGACGGTGTAGAGCAGTCGCTCGGGCGAGCCGATCTGCCCGGCCACCACCTCGCCCGCGCTGATGCCAATGCCCGTCTTGAGGGGGAAGTCCCCTCGGGCGAGCCGCCGCGCGTTGAGCTCCATGAGCCGCGACTGCATGGCCAGCGCCGCCCGCGTCGCGCGCTGCTCGATGCCCACCTGATGGAGGGGCGCCCCGAAGACGATGACGATGGCGTCACCGATGAAGTTGTTGATGTAGCCCTGGTAGGGCCGCACGGCGTCCGTCATCTCGGTGAGGTACTCGTTGAGGAGCGCCACCACGCCCTGCGGGTCCATCCGCTCCGACAGGCCGGAGAAGCCCCGGATGTCCGAGAACAGCACCGCCACCCGGCGCGTCTCGCCGCCCAGGCTCAGCTCCCCGCCGAGCAGCTTCTCGCGCACCTCGGGGGACACCACGCGCCCGAAGATGTCCCGCTCCCGCTCCCGCTCGGCGAGCCCATCCGCCATGGTGTTGAAGGCACGGGCCAGTGAGCCCACCTCGTCCTCGGAGTGGACGGGCACCCGTGCCGCGCCGTACTCCCCCTGCTCCACCGCGCGCGCGGCCCGGGTGAGCTCCACCAGCGGCCGGACGATCCCCCGGGCCACCAGCAGGGCGAGTACCGTCACCACGAGCCCCACCACCAGCACGCTCAGCAGGGTGCCCCGCGCCAGGGAGACCAGCGGGGCGGAGAACTCGGCGTCGGGCATCTCGACCCCCACCGTCCAGGGCCGCGTCTTCATGGGAGCGAAGCCCACGATGAGCGGACCGCGCTTGGAGTCGGTGTAGCTCGTGTGGCCCGGAGCGGTGGCGCCGATCATCGCCTCCCCCAGCGTGTCCAGCCCGAGGCTCGTGATGGTGTCGATGCCCACCGAGGAGAAGCGCCTGTCGAAGACGGGCAGCCGGAGCACCTCGGCGGAGAGCGCGGTGAGGCTGTGGAACAGCAGCCTGCGCTCGGTGTGACTGAGGATGACGCCGTACTCGTCGATGAGGAAGCCCTGGCCCTGCTCGCCCAGGCGGAGCGAGCCCACCATGTCCATCAGCGACTCGCCCTGGAGCTTGAGCACGAGCACCCCCACCGTCGTGCCCGCGCTGTCCCGCACGGCCTGCGAGAAGAAGACGCCGGGCCGGGCGGTGGTGCTGCCGGTGAGGAGCTCCGAGACGGAGGCGCCATGCTCCAGGGCGTCCCGGTAGTAGCTGCGAAAGGCGTAGTTGCGGCCGAGGTTCTCCGGGTTCGTCGCGACGACGCAGGTGCCCGCCTTGTCGAGCAGGAACACCGAGAAGACATCCGGGTTGGAGCGGACGACGTTGTCCAGGGCGCGCTGCACGGAGGCGCTCGCGGCGGCGGCCCGCGGAGCGGCGGAGAGGAAGGTCACCACCTCGGCGTCGGCGGCGACCTGGGCCACGGTGTGGCGGGTGTCGGTGACGAGCTGATCCAGCCGCGCGGCGGTGGTGCCGGCGAACAGCTCCAGGTTGAGGTGGGCCGTGCGCCGCACACTGGCCAGGGACTGGTGGAGGTTGTACGCGGCCGTCAGCCCCATGGGGACGAGCGCCACCGCCAGGAAGGCGAGCGAGAGCTTGAGGGCGACAGGCCAGGAGGAAGGGCGCGACAGACGCATGGCGTACAGACGCCGCACTCTACTCCCAGGGACGCCACGTACGGAAAGAGCCCACCACACCCCGGGGTCGGCCAAGGGTCACCTTCTGGAATCCAGAGGGCTGTGTCGACGTGGCTCCCTTGCCTGGTCGGGACACGGTCTCCACCTTCGGACCGCTCTCACCGTCGCACCCTGATTCCCCGTCAGGAGGACCCCATCATGCCCTCGAAGCTCACCCTTCTCACCACCTGTGCCCTGCTGGGCCTACCCGCGGCAGCACGGGCGGAATCCAATCCGCGTGCCGTCAGCATCCGCGTCCAGTGCCAGTTGAAGGACGTCAGTCAGGAGGTCCGGCCCACGGAGGGCCCGGCCGCGACGCCCGACTGCAAGTTCCTCAATGGCTGGTTCGAGGGCCGGCTCGATTTCCGGAGCGGCGGCGAGGTCGGCGACGACACTTCGGGCACGCTCCTGTTCTCGGAGTTCGGCCGCTTCTACGCCACCCCGCTCGGCGGGGGCGAGGTGCTCGTCTACGCCGATGGCAACGGGATGCGGGAGGACTTCGAGCAGCGCTACCTCACCCCGGGACCGGACAATGTCCTGACGGCTCCGGACCTGCGGGTCGTGCTCTACTTCCACAAGAACCGCGACGCCGTGAAGATCGCGGATCAGCGGTTCATGCCCGTGGCCAGCGCGGCCTGGGCCCGGTACGCGGAGGAGGCGCTCCGCTTCTCGGGCACGCTGAAGGGGGACGTGGTGGGCCCGCAGGAGGCCACCCGCGTCGTGGCACTCCAGAACGTTCCGGTGTCCAACACCGCCCCGAGCGGTGGCCAGATGCTGCGCTTCGACGGGAGCCAGTGGGTGCCCACCACGCCTTCGCCCCTGACCGCGGGCACCGGACTCCAGGGCGGCAGCTATGACGGCCAGGGCCCGGCCACCTTCAGCGTGGCGTTCGGAACGGGCCCGGGCAAGGTGACGGAGGGCTCGGACGTGCGACTGCCGCCCGCGCCGGGAGCGGCGGGACAGCTCCTCCATTCGAACGGCTCGAGCTGGGCCGCGCTCGCTCCGGGAGCCCCGAAGCAGGTACTGCACGGTGGCGAGAAGCCCACCTGGGGCCCGGTGTCCCTGAGCACCGACGTGGGCGGCGTCCTGCCCGTCGCGAGTGGTGGCACGGGGCTGACCTCGCCGGGCGCGGCGGGCAACGTGCTGCGGAGCACCGGGACGGGCTGGAGCAGCGGCCCCCTCACCGGCTCGGACGTGCCCGCCGGCAGCAACCGGTACATCCAGAACCAGGGCGGCTCGATGCAGGACGCCCAGTTGTGGATCAGCGGTGCGGCGAACGTCGGAGCCCTCCAGGTGGGCGGCGGAACCCATCTCCGACAGTTGCAGATGAGCAGCGTCGTGCTGGGCCCGCCCAGCAGGTGCGATGGCTTCCCGGTCATCCAGTGCAACTACATCTACTCCGTCACGTTCCCGAGGGAGTTCTCGACGCCGCCGATGGTCATCGTCTCGCCCAAGGGGCTCTGCGGGGACTGCGGTGACACGTTCAACGTGAACACCCGGAACGTGACGGAGACGGGCTTCGAGCTCCTGGTGACGCGGACCGATCCCTACAATCTTGGTGGGGACTGGGGGCAGTACCTCCAGATCGACTTCGTGGCCGGCAACTGAGTCGGAGGCTCCGATGGACCCACGTCGCTCCTTCTGGATGCTCGCCGCCGTCGCGCTCCTCGCCGTGGGAGGGCTGCTCGGCGTCCACGTGTACCGCCTGGAGACGCGCCTGGCCGCGCTGGAGGCAGGCTCCGTCGCCCCCGCTCGCGAGGCGTCACCCTCGCGGGAGGGGCGCGCCCCGCCCGCCACGGTCCGCGCCGTCCGGAGGAACGTACGGCTCGATGCCGGGGCAGCCCAGCAGGTGGCGAAGCGGCTCGGGGACGAGCTCGGCATCGACACGGGGAAGGTGGACAGGCTCGCCCGCTTCCTGATGGCCTTCCATCTCCGGACGGCCCTCGACAAGGCACGTGCCCGGGGCGAGGACCTGTCCGAGGCGGCGGCCAACCACCCGGAGCTGCTTCGGGTGGACTTGAAGCAGGAGCTCCTCGGGCTCCAGCTCTCCCAGGCGCAGCTCGCCACGCTGTCCCGGAAGACGCCCGGGGTCGAGGCCCTGCTGGCGCCGTAGCACCGCGGCGCGCTCGGATGATAGAGCGCGCCCATGTTCCCCAGGTGCGTGGTCCTGATGCTGGTGCTGCTGACGTCGCGGGAGGCGGCGGCGCAGATCGTCAACGTACAGGCGCTGTTCGATGACGCGACGGCGCCGCTGGGCCTCTCCGGCGGCGCGGAGGCGTCGGTGGACTGGCGCACGGGCAGCACGGACCTGCTGGTGATGCGGGGGCTGGTGCTGGGCCAATGGCGCACGGAGAAACACGCGGTGCTCGGGGTGGCGCGAGGCGAGTACGGCTTCGCCCAGGAGGAGCTCATCGTGAGCAAGCTCCTCGAGCACCTGCGCTACCGCTACCGCTTCACGGAGTGGGTGTCCGGGGAGACCTTCGTGCAGCACGAGTACGATGCCTTCCGGCGGCTGCAACTGCGGGCGCTGGTGGGAGCGGGCCCGCGCTTCACACCCTGGAGCTCGGACACGGCGAGGCTCGTGCTCGGGGTGTCGATGATGCTGGAGCACGAGCGGCTGCGCCGGGACGACGAGCCGGACGCCGGGGCCCGGTCGACGGACCTCCGGCTGAGCAGCTACGTGATTGGCCGGGTGAGGCTGATGGAGAACATCAGCCTGGTGGAGACGGTGTACGTGCAGCCGAGGCTGACGAAGTTCTCGGACGTCCGGCTGCTGAACGAGACGCTGTTGGCGGTGGAGGCCAACAAGCGCGTCACCTTCACCACGGGTTTCGTCCTCACCTACGACGCGGCGCCACCGGCGACCGTGTCGCGAATGGACACGCAGTTGCGGACGGGCATTGGCGTGAGGTTCTGAAGGGCCCGCGCACCGGGCCGTCCCTGTCCTGCGTCGTACACCTCGAGCGTGGCACCCACGCGGAAGAAGCTCACCAGCTCCAGCAGGCTCTCCGCTTGCGCCGCCATCTCCTCCGCGGTGCTCGACAGCTCCTCGGCGGCCGCCGCATTCTGCTGCGTCACATCGTTCAGGCCCACCATCGCCTTGTTGATGTGCCCGACGCCCGACGACTGCTCGCTCGACGTGGCGGCGACGCCCTTCACCAGGTGTGATGTCGTGTCGATCGACGGGACGAGCGCGTGGAGCAGCCGGCCGGATTGCTCGGCGATCTTCACGCTGCTGGACGCCACCAAGCTGATCTCCTTCGCGGCCGTCTGGCTTCCCTCCGCCAGCTTGCGGACCTGGGAGGCGACGACCGCGAACCCCTTCCCGTGGTCGCCCGCGCGCGCGGCCTCGATGGCGGCATTCAGGGCCAGGAGGTTCGTCTGATAGGCGATCTCCTCGATGACGGAGATGCGCGAGGCGATCTGCTTCATCGCCTCCACCGTCTCGGCGACCGCCCGGCTGCTCTTCTGGGCATCGGCCGCGCCCTTGGACGCGAGCGTCTCCACCCGACGGCTGCTGTCGGCGTTCTTGATGATGGACGCGCTCATGCTGTCGAGGCTGGTGGTCATCTCCTCGAAGGTGGCGGCCTGCTGGCCCGCGCGGCTCGCGAGCGACTGGGACGTCGACGAGAGCTGGGACGCGGCCGACGAGAGGGCCGCGGCGCCTTCGCGGACCTCGCCAATCACCTGCGCCAGCCGGTCGCGCATCGAGCGGAACGCGTTGGCCAGAACGCCGATCTCATCCTCGGAGCGGTGGTCGAGCGCTCCGGTGAGGTCGCCGTTCGCGATGCGGGTGGCGGCGCTGGAGATCGTCTCGAGCGGCTTGGTGACGCGGCGGATGACGAGGAGGACGGCGCCACCGAGCGCGAGCAGCGCGAGCACCCCGAGCAGGAGCGTGAACTCACGCAGCTCATGAGCCGGCGCGAGCACCTTGTCGAGGGGAGCGAAGACGGCGAGCGCCCATGGCGTCGTGGTCTCACCGATGCGGATGGGGACCACCACCTCGATGGCCCTGGCCCCGAGCACCTCCGAGGGGACGTGGCCGGAGAGCGCGGTGTCGCTCGAGAGGGCGGTCTTCACCAGGGACTCCGCGGGCGAGGCGTCGAGTTGCTTCGCGCGACGCGCCTGCGAGGGGTGCGTGACGAACGCGCCATTGTTCGAGACGAGCAGCGCGTACCCCGTCTCGAAGGGGGTGATCTCCGAGACCTGCTTCTGGATCTGCTCGAGCGAGATGTCCGCGCCGACGGTACCGACGAACCTGCCGTTGAACAGGATGGGCACGGTGACGCTGGTGATCAGCGTGGGCTTCCCGGCGACGGGGTAGATGTAGGGGTTGACGATCGTCTCCCTCCGGGTCTTGCGCGCGAGGAGGTAGTAGTCGCCCGTGCCCTCCTTCTCGTAATCGACGTTGGGCTCCAGCTCGATGTGTCCGGAGCCGCGGCTCCAATTCGAGATGTAGCGGCCGGTGGCGTCCGAGCCCGGCGTGTTCACGTACTTCGCATCGAGCCCATCGAATGCATTGGGCTCCCACGTCGTCCAGATGCCGAGGAGCTTCGGGTTGGCCTCGAGGACGTGCTTGAGCGCCGCATCCGTCAGCCGGCGGTCGGCCAGACCGGCGACCTTCTGGGCCGCCACCGTCTGCGCGAGCGTCCGGACGGGAATGAACGCGGCGTCGAGCTCCGAGTTGACCATCCGCGCATAGCGCTCGGCCATCTGCGTGACCATCTGGTTCGCCTGCTCTTCAGCGACCCGCGATGACTGTCGGCTGACGACGAGGACGAGGATACCGAGCGCGATGCTGATGACACTGCACAGGGCGACAAGAAGCCTTGTCGCGAGACTCTTGCTGAATGACATGAGGAGTTGGGCAGTAGCATGGAGCGCGGTTTGGTTTGAGCGTCTCGTGAGCCAGCGCCCGGACGCCCGCCGGGACTCCAGCGCCCGACTCACCTGGCGCAAGCCACCGAGGAACACGCACTCCACATGCCGCGTCCGGCCCGCCGGGCCGAGGATTCCAGTGCCTGGAACTCGGAGCGCCGGGATTCTCCCGCGGGAGGCACGTAGAGCGTGCAGGCGTACCCGCGCTCAGCCAGCAAGGTGTTCACCTCCTGCCCTTCCACGGTGACGTACGCGAGCAACCGACCATAGCGGTCGGTACAGGCCTCGCCATACGTCAGGCGCACGAGGCGGCCCTCGACGAGCGAGCGGTTGAAGTCCCGGGCCTGGGAGCCGAAACACTCCTGCTTGCCCCCGGTGCTCTCCGGGGTGTCCACGAGCAGGTAGCGCACGCGCTCGCCGCTCTGGAGCACCACGGTGTCGCCGTCCACGACCCTCGACACCACTCCAGCGCCCGGACCACAGGCGGGCTCGGCGCCACACGCGCAGAGGACGATGAGCCCCAGCCCGAACACCACGACGAGCATCCGC
>NZ_DASVWK010000756.1:0-6459 GCF_036389735.1 Archangium sp.
CCCTGGGGTCGGAGGCGGGGGGGAGGGCGGGGTCGCGGCCCTCGTCGGTGGACGTGGTGGAGGCGTACAGCCGGAGCGCGGGGACGCTGCACGTGGAGTTGGAGCTGGAGCAGTCCCGCACGGGCCAGGTACTGGCGGTGAAGGTGCTGGTGGGCTCCGGCAATCCGCTCTTCGATGCCTACGTCGTCGAGCACGTGCCCGCGTCACTGGCGGCACTGGGCCCCGCGCCCGAGCACTTCGCCGCGAGGACGAAGGGGCCGACGGTGCGCAGTGCGTGGGCCGTCGACGGGCACGTGAGCTTCGCGCGCACGCTCAAGGTCTCGAAGCTGGACGAGGTGGACGCCTCGGACGCGGCCTACCTCTCGGCGCTGCTGCCGTTGGGGCTGCTGTCGGGCAACTTCGAGGAGACGCGGGGCGAGGTGATCATCCCGGACTTCCGGCGACCGCACTTCGACATCAAGACGCGGCTCCTCCGGGTGTACGAGCAGTCCCGTCCTCAATGATTCCAGGGGCTTACACTGGAGAAACCCCCAGGAGGGCAGGGGAGCACAACCCGTGGCTCCTCTACCCGCCTGGTGACCAGCCCAGGAGCTACTAGGCGCTGGCGGTCTTCTCCGGGTTGATGTTGACGCCCTGCTTGCCGAGGTAGCCCATCGCCTTGTCCTTCACGTTGGTGCGCATCTCGGTGCCCGTCTTGGGCGCGAGCATGAGGGCGGCGATACCGCCCACGGCGCAACCGATGATGAAGGCGCCGGCGCCGGCGAACGAGCTACGGGCGGGCTTGTAGGTGGTGAGACCCATGTAGCGCAGCACGTTATCGACGTCGAAGTCGTCCCACTGGTCCTTGGCCGAATTGGGCAGGTCCTTGAGGATCTTCTTGGCGAGGTACTTCCGGTACATGTTGCTCTTCACCGCAAACTTGGCCTTCTTCGCGAACAGCATTCCGTCCTCCTCCTGGCCACAGCCATACGAAGGGTGGGCTTCCCCCACGGCCGCCGACCCTCGCGGGGAGCAAAGTAGGGAGGGGAGGCGGGGGTGGCACCCCCAGGGCAGCCTGCTCCCACCCGAGGGCGGGGGTAGGCGTCGGCTGGCGGTCAAAGGGGGGCCATGACGCGGCGTGCCCAAGCCGTCGAGTGAACGGAGACAGCAGCCAGGCGAGCACCTTTCTGCTATGCCCCCCGCCGCCATGTCATTCGACCAGAAGTTGCTCGAGAAGATCGCCCAGGTGGAGAAGGGCGGAGCCGAGAAGTACCACACCAAGAACCGCGAGACCGGCAAGCTGTTCGCCCGTGAGCGCATCCGGCTGTTGGTGGACGAGGGCTCGTTCATCGAGGACGCGAAGCTCGCCAACAACCTGGACGCGGAGCTGCCCTCGGACGGCGTCGTCATCGGGCTGGGCAAGGTGGCGGGGCGGCCGGTGGCGATCATGGCCAACGACTCCACGGTGAAGGCGGGGAGCTGGGGCGCGCGCACGGTGGAGAAGATCCTCCGCATCCAGGAGACGGCCAAGGCGCTGCGCTGTCCGCTGCTGTACCTGGTGGACTCGGCGGGCGCGCGCATCACCGATCAGGTGGAGATGTTCCCGGGTCGGCGGGGCGCGGGCCGCATCTTCTACAACGAGGTGCACCTCTCCGGTTACGTGCCCCAGGTGTGCCTGCTCTTCGGGCCGAGCGCGGCCGGCGGCGCGTACATCCCGGCCTTCTGCGACATCGTCATCATGGTGGACGGCAACGCCTCCATGTACCTGGGCAGCCCGCGCATGGCCGAGATGGTCATTGGCGAGAAGGTGACGCTGGAGGAGATGGGCGGGGCGAAGATGCACTGCTCGGTGTCGGGCGTGGGCGACGTGCTGGTGAAGACGGAGCAGGAGGCCATCGAGACGGCCAAGAAGTACCTGAGCTACTTCCCGGAGAACTTCACCCAGGCGCCGCCCCGGGCCGAGCCCAAGGAGCCCAAGAGCAGCGGCAAGCGGGTGGACGAGATCATCCCCGCGGATCAGAACAAGCCCTTCGACATGTATGCGCTCATCAACGAGCTCATCGACGAGGGCAGCTGGTTCGACGTGAAGAAGCTCTTCGCCCAGGAGCTGATCACCGGCCTGGCGCGCATCGGTGGGCGGCCGGTGGGCATTGTCGCCAACCAGCCCAAGTACAAGGGCGGTGTGCTCTTCGTGGACTCGGCGGACAAGGCGGCGCGGTTCATCTGGCTGTGCGACGCCTTCAACATCCCGCTCCTGTACCTGTCGGACGTACCGGGCTTCATGATCGGCACCAAGGTGGAGCGCGCGGGCATCATCCGGGCGGGCGCGAAGATGATCTCCGCGGTGTCCGAGGCCAGCGTGCCGAAGATCTGCGTGGTGGTGCGCAAGGCGTACGGCGCGGGGCTGTACGCCATGAGCGGACCGGGTTTCGCACCGGACGCCACCCTGGCGCTGCCCCAGGCGATGATCGCCGTGATGGGCCCCGAGGCGGCGGTGAACGCCGTCTTCTTCAACAAGATTCAGGAGAAGCCCGAGGCCGAGCGGGCCGCCTACGTCCAGCAGCTCCGGGACGAGTACCGTCAGGATGTGGACATCTACAAGCTGGCGAGCGAGCTGGTGGTGGATGAGATCGTCCCGGGCGACCGGCTGCGCAACGAGCTGTTGCAGCGTTATGAGCTGTATTCCCGGCGCTTCCAGCCCCGGGAGACGAAGAAGCACGGCGTCTACCCGGTGTAATGGCCCCCTCTCCACCCTCTGCTATACATCCCGACATGGACTTCGAACTTCCCGAGAGCCATCGAGCCCTTCAGTCCTCCCTCCGTGACTTCTGTGAGCGCAAGGTCAAGCCCTACGCGCGCGACTGGGACAAGGATGAGAAGTTCCCCATGCAGGTGGTGCGGGAGCTCGGTGAACTGGGTGTGATGGGCATGCTGGTCACCGAGGAGTACGGCGGTGCGGCGATGGACTCGCTGGCGGTGGCGGTGGCGGTCGAGGAGATCGCCCGCTACGACGGCTCGCTGGCGCTGACGGTGGCCTCCCACAACGGGCTGGGCACCAGCCACCTGCGCGTCTTCGGCAACGACGAGCAGCGGCGCAAGTACCTGCCCAAGCTCGCCACGGCCGAGTTCCTCGGCGCCTGGGGCCTGACCGAGCCCGGAAGCGGCTCGGACGCCGCGGGCATGAAGACCACCGCCGTGCGCAAGGGCGACAAGTGGGTGCTCAACGGGGCGAAGATGTTCATCACCCAGGGCACGGTGGGCAGCACCTTCGTGGTGCTGGCCGTCACCTCTCCGGAGAAGAAGCAGAAGGGCATCACCGCCTTCATCCTGGAGAAGGGGATGCCGGGCTTCAGCCAGCGCTCCATCCACGGCAAGCTGGGCATGCGCTCCTCGGACACGGCGGAGCTGGTGATGGAGAACGTGGAGGTCGCGGACTCGCAGCGGCTGGGCGAGGTGGACCACGGCTTCATCGACACGATGAAGATCCTCGACAAGGGCCGCATCACCATCGGCGCGCTGTCGGTGGGCCTGGCGCGCGGGGCGCTGGAGGAGTCGCTGCGCTACTCGCGCGAGCGCACGGCGTTCGGCCAGCCCATCTCCGAGTTCCAGGCGCTGCGCTGGATGTTCGCGGACATGAAGATGGAGACGGACGCGGCGCGGCTGCTGGTGCACCGCGCGGCGGCCCTGGCGGATGCGGGCCAGCCGTACAGCCAGGAGGCCTCGATGGCGAAGCTGTTCGCCTCCGAGGCCGCCACGCGCGCCTGCAACAAGGCGGTGCAGATCCACGGGGGCTACGGCTACACGCGCGAGTTCCCCGTCGAGCGCTACCTGCGCGACGCCAAGCTGTGTGAGATCGGCGAGGGCACCAGCGAGATCCAGCGCTCCATCATCGCGCGGGAAGTCTTCAAGAAGGCGTGATGGACACGGCCCGGCTGAAACAGCTCGGACTGGAGGTACGGGACGGGGGGCGGGGCCTGACGGCGCTCCTCTCCCTGACCGAGCCCCTGGACAACCCGGCGGGCCACCGCAAGGTGGAGCGGGTGGACTTCCGGGTGGAGGGAGAGCGGCTGGTGCCCGTGGCGCCGCCGGAGGTGGTGGGGCTGCGCCCCATCGCGCTCGGGGCGGTGCGGGAGGCGCGGGACGTGGAGGCGGAGGTGGCGGACGCCTTCAACGAGCACCTCTTCCACGTGCAGCGGCGCTCCGCGGAGCTCCAGGCCCTGGGGTTGAGCGCGCGGGTGGATCCGCACTCGCTGGTGCTGTCCACGGAGGTGTCCGAGCACGGGCTGACGCTGACGCTGGTGGCGGACCGGCAGGGCCACTTCCGGGTGTCGAGCGCGGTGCGAGACGGGCAGTCCCTGCCGCTGCCCCAGGCGCACACCTTCGAGCTGTCCGAGTTCCGCGAGCGGAGCGCGCTGGTGGGCTACCTGGCCGCGCTCTTCGGCGAGCAGGGGCAACAACCGGCGCGGCAGGCGGCGGGGGAGGGGCTGATCGGCTTCTCGGAGATCGTCCGGGCCTTCGGGCATGAGGCGCTCGTTCCCCCGCGCAGCGGCCTGGAGCTGCTGGTGCTGCTCGAAGTGGAGGGCAAGCCCTACCGTTTCGCGGGGGCGCGAGTGGCCGGGCGGACCTTCCGGGGTCTCCTGGCGGGGGCACAGGGCAAGGTGTGGGCGGAGCGGTTCGAACTGGATGATTTCCCCGGAGTGGTCCCCCTGGTGGCGAGCCTGCTGAAGGTTCCCGCCGAGGCCGTGAAGCTGGTCGGCGCGGGCCCTCCACAGGAGTAAGGATTTGGCAACGAAGGCGAGTCTCTCCCAGCGGGTTCTCGAGGGCGACGTGCGGGCCGCGTCGCGCCTCATGCGAAAGATCGACGACGGCGAGCCGGAGGCCACCGAGGCCCTGCGCGAGCTGTTCCCCAAGACGGGGCGGGCCTACATCATCGGCATCACCGGCTCGCCGGGCGCGGGCAAGTCCACGCTGACGGATCGACTGATCGCCCACCTGCGCAAGGCGGGCAGGACGGTGGGTGTCATCGCGGTGGATCCGACGAGTCCCTTCACCGGGGGCGCCATCCTGGGCGATCGCATCCGCATGCAGGACCACGCGACGGATCCAGGCGTGTTCATCCGCTCGCTGGCCACGCGGGGGAACCTGGGCGGGCTGTCGCGCGCCACGGGCGACTGCATCCGGGTGATGGACGCCATGGGGCGCGACGTCATCATCGTGGAGACGGTGGGCGTGGGGCAGGACGAGATCGACATCGCCCAGATGGCGCACACCACCCTGGTGGTGACGGTGCCGGGCATGGGGGATGACATCCAGGCCATCAAGGCGGGCATCCTCGAGGTGGCGGACATCTTCGTGGTGAACAAGTCCGACCTGGACGGGGCGGATCGGGTGGTGCGCGAGCTGCGGATGATGCTGGAGCTGCGCCACGCGGTGAAGGCGCCGCCCATGGACCATGACGCCCACCACCGGATGGTGCGCGCCAAGGCCGAGGGCACGCACGTGGAGGAGCCGGCGGGGCCTCGCGAGTGGGAGCCGCCCATCCTCAAGGTGGTGGCGGCGAGGGACTCGGGCGTGGACGTGCTGGTGAAGACGATCGAGGAGCACCGCGCCTTCCTGGATGAGACGGGTGGGCGCAAGGTGAAGGAGCGCACCCGGGCGGCGGCGCAGTTCGTGGCCCTGCTGCGCGAGCGGCTGCTGCGAGGCGCGCTGGCGCGACTGGAGCGGGAGCGAGGGCAGCTGGACGAGGTGGCCGGGCGCATCGCGGAGCGTCAGGCGGACCCCTACGCGCTCGCCGAGGAGCTCGCGAGCCAGCTGGCGGAGTAACTCGTGGCGAAGCTGCTACCCACCGAGCGGGTGAAGGCCCTGGAGGAGCGCCTCGGGACGACGTTCGCGCGTCCCGAGCTGGCGCTCACCGCGCTGACGCACAAGAGCTGGGTGAACGAGCACCGGGGCGAGGGTTTCCAGGACAACGAGCGGCTGGAGTTCCTCGGCGACGCGGTGTTGAACCTGGTCGTGGGCCACCGGCTGATGGAGCGTTTCCCCCAGATGAAGGAGGGGGAACTCACGCCGTTGCGCGCCCGCATCGTCAACGAGGAGGGCCTGTCGCGCATCGCCCGGCAGCTGGTGCTGGGGGATCTGCTCCAGCTTGGCCGGGGTGAGGAGCTGAGCGGAGGCCGGGAGAAGACCTCGCTGCTGGCCAACGCGCTGGAGGCGGTGTTCGCCGCGGTGTACTTGAGCGGTGGGCTGGAGCCGGTGATGGGGCTGGTGGACCGCCACTTCGGCGAGGCGCTGGACGGGGTGGCGCAGGCGCTGAGCCGGCAGGACTACAAGACGAAGCTCCAGGAGGCGGCGCAGGAGCACCTCAAGCTGACGCCGCGCTACCAGATCGTCTCCGAGACGGGCCCGGACCACGAGAAGATCTTCGAGGTGGAGGTGGCGCTGGGCCCGGACGTGTACGCGCGCGCCAGTGGCCGCAGCAAG
>NZ_DASVWK010000757.1:0-4299 GCF_036389735.1 Archangium sp.
TGGCACGGCCGCGCTCGCCGCGCTGATGGAGCAGGCCTTCGACTGCGCCCTGATGGACTTCCAGATGCCGGGCCAGGACGGGCTGGAGGTGCTGAGCAAGGCCCGCTCCGCCCTGGTGGAGACGCCCATCATCATGCTCACCGGCCAGGGCGACGAGCACATCGCCGTGGAGCTGATGAAGGCCGGCGCCACCGACTACCTCAGCAAGTCGGCCCTCACCCCGGAGCGGCTGTCGCACCTGCTGCGGCAGACCCTGCGCCTGCACGAGGCCGAGCTCCAGTACCGCACCCTCGCCGAGGTGCTGCCGCACCCCATCTGGACGAGTCGGCCGGATGGGCTGCTGGACTACATCAGCCGCCGCGGCATCGAGGACACCGGCCTGCCCGTGGGTGACGCCTCGCAGTGGCAGCGGGCCGTCCACCCGGAGGATCTGCCGCGGATGAACGAGCGCTGGCAGCACAGCGTGGCCACGGGCGAGCCCTACGAGACGGAGGTCCGCATCCGGCGCGCCGACGGGCGCTACCGTTGGCACCTCGTGCGCGCCCTGCCCATGCGGGATGCGCGTGGCCGCATCGTCCGCTGGTTCGGCACCAACGCCGACATCGATGACCAGAAGCGCAACCAGGAGGCCGCGCAGCAGGCCCGCGCCGCCGCCGAGGCGAGCGAGACGCAACTGCGCGAGGTGCTGGCCGAGCGCGAGCGGATGGAGGCCACGCTCCAGGAGCGCGACGAGCGGCTGCGCGCGGCCCTGTGGGCGAGCGGCACCGGCACCTTCCGCTGGGACATCCGCTCCGGCGCCCTCGAGTGGGACGAGAACCTGGATCAGCTCTTCGGGCTGGCGCCGGGCCGGACGGTGCAGCGGATGGACGACGTCTTCACCTTGGTCCACCCCGAGGACCGGGTGGAGATGGAGCGCCGCTACGCCGCGTGCGAGCGCGAGGGCGCGGACTTCGAGCTGGACTTCCGCGTGGTGCGCCAGGACGGGCAGCTCCACTGGCTGAGCGGCAAGGGCAAGACGTTCGTGGACGCGAGCGGAAAGCCCCTCTACATGACGGGCGCCTGCGTGGACATCACCGCCCAGAAGCAGCAGGAGGCCGAGGCGCGCCAGCTCGCCGACTTCGAGCGGCAGATCCTCGGCATCGTCAGCCACGACCTGCGCAACCCACTGAGCGTCATCCGCATCTCGGCCTCCATGCTGCTGGCGCGCGAGGGGCTGGACGAGCGGCAGAGCAAGAGCCTCACCCGCATCATCTCCGCGTCGGACCGGGCCACCCGCCTCATCCGCGACCTGCTGGACTTCAGCCAGGCGCGGCTGGGCGGCGGCATCTCCGTGAAGCGCAAGAAGATGGACCTCTTCGAGCTGACGCGCGGCGTGGTGGAGGAGCATGTCGCCAGCCACCCGGAGCGGCAGCTGGAGCTGTCCCAGCAGGGCGATGGCACGGGCGAGTGGGATGGGGACCGGCTCGCGCAGGTGCTCGGCAACCTCGTGGGCAACGCGCTCCAACACAGCGCCCCGGACACGCCCATCCTGGTGCGTTGCGAGGGGATGGACGACGAGGTCCTGCTCGAGGTCGGCAACACGGGCGCGCCCATCGAGTCCGCCCTCCTGCCCGACCTCTTCGAGCCCTTCCGCCGGGGGCGACAGGCGGGCACAGGGGCGGGGAGCGTGGGATTGGGGCTCTACATCACCCGGCAACTGGTGCTGGCCCACGGTGGCCGCATCGGGGTGACCTCCAACGAGAAGGAAGGCACCCGCTTCACGGTCCGGTTGCCACGCCGGATCCCAACCTCACGGACACCATGACGAAACCCCCTCCCATCCTCGGCCTGCGCACCACCCTCTACCCCGTGACGGATCTGGCCAAGGCGAAAGCCTGGTACAGCCAGGTGCTGGGCACCGCGCCGTACTTCGACGAGCCCTTCTACGTCGGCTTCAACGTGGGGGGCTTCGAGCTGGGGCTGGACCCGGACACCTCGGCGGCGAAGCCGGGGGCCGGGGGCCCTGTCCCCTACTGGGGCGTGGAGAACGCGGATCAGGCCTGGGAGCGCCTGATGAAGCTCGGCGCCGAACCCGCCAGCCCCGTGAAGGACGTGGGCGGAGGCATCCGCGTGGCCACCGTGAAGGATCCGTTCGGCAACGTGTTCGGGCTCATCGAGAACCCGCACTTCCCCAACACGGCGGCCTGAACCCACGCTTCAGCGGTGAACGCTCCGCATGCCCGCCTCGGGGTAGCGGGTGCCGGCCGCCACTCCCTTCGGGGCGATGGCGTCGATGTCGCGCAGTTCCTCGGCGGAGAGCCGGATGCTCGCCGCGGCGATGTTCTCCTCGAGGTACTTCACGTGCTTGGTGCCGGGGATGGGGACGAGGTCCTGCCCCCGCGCCATCACCCAGGCGATGGCCAGCTGCGAGGCCTTCACGTTCTTGCGCGCGGCCAGCTCGTTGATCTTGTCCACGAGCTGGAGGTTCTTCGTGAAGTTCTCCCCCTGGAAGCGCGGGTTGTTGCGGCGCCAGTCGTTGGGCTCGAGGTCCTCGAAGCGGCGGTAGCGGCCGGTGAGGAAGCCACGTCCCAGCGGGCTGTAGGCGACGAAGCCGATGCCCAGCTCGCGGATGGTGGGGAAGATCTCCTCCTCCGGCTCCCTGCTCCAGAGGGAGTACTCGGTCTGGAGCGCGGAGATGGGGTGCTCCTCGTGGGCACGGCGGAGCGTCTCGGGCGCGGCCTCGGACAGACCGAGGAAGCGGACCTTGCCCTGCTTCACCAGTTGGCCCATGGCCCCGACGGTCTCCTCGATGGGAACGGTGGGGTCCACGCGGTGCTGGTAGTAGAGGTCGATGTGGTCGACGCCCAACCGCTTCAGCGAGGCGTCGCAGGCCTTGTGGACGTAGTCGGGCCTGCCGCTGATGCCGAGGAAGGCGCCATCCTCGCCGCGCATGTTGGCGAACTTGGTGGCGACGATGAACTGGTCGCGCCGACCGGCGATGGCCTTGCCCACCAGCTTCTCGTTGGTGAAGGGCCCGTACATGTCCGCCGTGTCGAGGAAGTTCACGCCCAGATCCAGCGCACGGTGGATGACGGCGATCGACTCCTTCTCGTCGCCCGCGCCGTAGAACTCGCTCATCCCCATGCAGCCCAGGCCCTGAACGGAGACCTTCAATCCCTGCTTGCCGAGTGCCCTCTGCTCCATGACAGCCCTCCCGTGTCCGTGTGGCGTCCCTTGTTAGCGACCCGGTGGTGCGCCGTCCACATTCCGATTACACCTGCGCGACCATGTCCAAGCCGCCAGGAGCGCCCATGAGCCCGTCCCTCCTGGTGCTCGTGCTCGCCCTGGTGGCGGCGACGGCCCGGGCCGACGTGCTCCCCCCTGGAGAGCCGGAGTCATTGGAGTCACTCGTGGAGCGAGTGGTCACCGCGCAGCTCGCGACCCACCACATCCCCGGGGCGACGGTGGCGGTGGTGCGAGACGGCCAGGTGGTGCTGGCACGGGGCTACGGCTTCGCGGACGCCGAGCACCGCGTCCCCGTGGTGGCGGACCGGACCCTCTTCCGCGTGGCCTCCATCGGCAAGCTGTTCGTCTGGACGGCGGTGATGCAGCTCGTGGAGCGGGGGCGGCTGGACCTGGACGCCGACCTCCACACATACCTGGACGACGTGCGGCTCCCAGCGACCCATCCCCAGCCCCTCACGCTCGCGCACCTGATGGCACACGCGGGGGGCTTCGAGGTGCCCGAGCGCCTCTGGGCGGAGGGCCCTCCCCCCGACTCGTTGACCGAGTACCTGCGGCGGCGCATGCCGGCCCGGGTGCGGCCTCCGGGCGAGCTCTCGGCGTACTCCGACTACGGCACGGCCCTGGCCGAGCACATCGTCGAGCGGGTGTCGGGCCTGCCCTTCGAGCGCTACCTGCGGGAGAACGTGTTGGAGCCACTGGGGATGAGGCACAGTTTCTTCGGGAGGACGGTGCCGCCAGAGCTCGCCGCCGACATGGCGCTGGGACACACCCTCGAGGACGGGAGCCCGCGCGCACAGCCCCTGGAGCAGGTGGTGGTGGCGTCCGGGGGCTCGCTGAGCACGACCGCCACGGACCTGGCGAGGTTCATGCTCGCGCACCTCCAGGGCGGACAGCACGAGGGCCACCGCATCCTGCGCGAGGAGACGGTGCGGAGGATGCACCGCCAGCACTTCACACATGACCCCAGGCTGAGCGGGTGGGCGCACGGCTTCATGGAGTTCCACCTCGGTGGCCAGCGACTCATCGGGCACACGGGGGGCGCGTACCTGTTCCAATCCCTGCTGGTGCTGATGC
>NZ_DASVWK010000758.1:0-12455 GCF_036389735.1 Archangium sp.
ATCGTGAAGTAGCCGGCGAAGGCGAAGGTGCCGTGCAGGCCGAAGTAGAAGGCCCACCTGGGCACCGCGAGGATGGCCAGGCCCAGGGTGAGGAACATGAGCCGCGCGTAGAAGAGGGCGCGGGCCCGGGCCACGAAGCGATCCTGCTCCCACGAGGCGGTGGCCTGTTCGGCGGAGACGCTGTCCGTCAGCTTTCGCCGCTCCAGCACCGCGCGCACGCGGGCGCGCCGGTGCGAGTCGGGCTTGTCATCATCCAAGGCGAGCGCGGGTTCCATCGGGCCGGCAGCTTAGGAGACCGGTCGGGTTTCCGGGAATCCCCTCACTCCGGAAGGCGCCTGCCCCCCCGCCAGGAGGAGGAGGCAGGCACGGCGGGCGGAGGCTACTGGGCGCTCTTGGCGGCGCAGGCCTTGCGGGCCTCGGGATTGCGCCCGAAGACGTACTCCAGGCGGTCCTTGCTCTCGCCGGTGGCCTCGTTGAAGAGGGGAGAGCCGCCCGCGTACATGGTGCCCTCGGGGTGGCCGTAGCGATCCATCTTGCGCTCCTGGAGCCAGCGGTCCACGCAGGCCTCCACGGCCGGGTTGGCGCCCTGGGCCTGGGTGCCGGAGTCTCCGTCGGTGGTGGGCGTGGGCGTGGGCGTGGTGCCGGAGACGGTGGCCGGAGGCGAGGTCTGCTGGCCGGCATCGCGGTAGGAGGGGTTTTCCACCGGGTCGCCGCCGTTCTCCCCGGTCTTCTTGGGGCAGCCGGCGACGAGGACGGCGAGGGTGAGCAGGGCGAGCGCGTGTCTCATGGGATCCTCTGAGGGGGAATGCGGGGAAGGTGCTCCGGATTCGGTTGCGCGTCCGTGAGCTGGGACGGAGCGGGGCGGGAAGATATTCGGTACGAGTCCCGGGGAGTGCGGCTTTTCGCCGCGCCTGTTGACGGCGGACGGGGGCTCGGCGAGGGTCGCCTCCGTGGAACGAGTGGCTTCGGCGCGGGTGCTGGTGGTGGGCGCGGGCGGACTGGGCTGTCCGGCCTCGCTGGCGCTCGCCCAGGCGGGCGTGGGGCACCTGACGCTCGTGGATCCGGATCGGGTGGAGGTGACGAACCTCCACCGGCAGCTCTGGCACCGCACCTCGGACGTGGGCCGGCCCAAGGTGGAGTCGGCGGCGGACGGGCTGCGGCGGGCCTTCCCGGGGCTGCGCGTGGAGACGCTCGCCGAGCGGGTGGACGACCGCAATGCCGGCGCCCTGTTCCAGGCCCATGACGCGGTGGTGGACGCGACGGATGGGACGTCCACCAAGCTCTTCCTGTCGGAAGTGGCGGTGACGGTGGGCGTGCCGCTCGTCTACGGGGGGGTGCTGCGGATGCAGGGACAGGCGATGCGCGTGGAGCCCGGTGGGCCGTGCCTTCGCTGCGTCTATGAGGAGCCGCCCTCGCCGGACGCGGTGCCCACGTGCGCGCAGGCGGGGGTGCTCGGCTCCATGGCGGGGCTGGTGGGGGCAGTGCAGGCCCTGCTGGTGCTGGAGTGGCTGCGCGGCCCGGCTCCCGAGGCGAGGGGAGAGGCCACCCTGCATGTACTCGACGGGGCCACGCTGCGGGGCCGCCAGGTGCGCGTGCGCCGCGCGCCCGACTGCGAGGGCTGTGCGCGCCCGCGCCCGCCCGTCTTCACCGAGGAGATCGCCCGATGCACGAGGTAGCGCGGACGCTGGACATCACCCGCGAGGTCTGCCCGATGACGTACGTGCGCACGAAGCTGGCGCTGGAGGCGCTCGACGAGGGCGCGGTGCTGGAGGTGGTGCTGCGGGGTGACGAGCCGCTGAAGAACGTCCCGCGCAACGCACGCGACGAGGGGCACGAGGTGCTCTCCCTGGAGCCCCGGGGCGATGGCACCCACCGGCTGCTGCTGCGCAAGCAGGGAGCCCGCTGAGCATGGCCCTGCGCGAGGACCAGATTCTCCGTTACTCGCGGCAGATCCTCCTGCGCGAGGTGGGCGGACGAGGCCAGGAGAAGTTGCTGGGCGGAGGGGTGCGACTGGTGGCCACGGGGCCCGCGGGGCTGACGGCCGCGGCGTACGTAGCGGCCGGGGGCACGGCGGTGGAGGCGGGCGCGGAGCCCCTGTCTCCGGGAGCCGAGGGCTTTCTCGTGTCCGCCGGAGAGGTGGGAAGGCCGGCCGCGGAGGTGCTCGGGAGGGTGCTGCCGGACGTGAACGCGGACGCGCTGCCCCCGCGCGGCACGGGGAGGCTGGCGGAGCTGCCGGCGGAGTGGGACGGCGAGGGCCCCTGGGTCGCGCTGGGCGGCGACGGGACGCGAGGCGTGGTCGTCTTCCGGGGCACGGGCGGGTGCGCCGGCTGCTTCGCGGCCACCACGGCCACGCTGGGTGCTCCTCCTATAGGAGCGCTCGGGGTGGGGTTGGGAGCCTTGGGTGCGCTGATCCTCCAGCGGCTGCTGCTCGGGCTGGGGCCGGCGCTGGGCGGGTGCGGGTGGGAGGCGCCGGGGGTGATGACGGATCTAAAGATACGGGGCTGCGGCCGGTGCGGTTGAGCCCCGCGCTGCCCGAGGATCTGTCGGAGGTCATCCGACACCTCGAAACCTGCTACCCCCGGGAGGGCTGCGGGGTGTTGCTGCGAGCGGGGGAGGAGGGGCCCTGGCGGGTCCGCCCCCTGCGCAACGTCCAGGACGACCTCCACGCGAGCGACCCTGTGCGCTTTCCTCGCACCTCGCGGACCGCCTACGCTTTTGATCCACGCGAGTGGCTCGGGGTCCTCACCGAGGCCGAGGCCCAGGGGGAGCAGGTGGCGTGCGTCTTCCACTCACATGTGGACACGGATGCGTGCTTCTCCGACGAAGACCGACGTCAGGCGGCTCCAGAGGGGCAAATCCTGATCCCAGGAGCGGCGTACCTGGTGATGGCCATCCACTCCGGGTGTGTCAGTGAGGGGAGAATTTTCCGGTGGGCCTGCGGAGAGTTCCAAGGACATCCGGTTTGGCGGGGCTCATGGACGCCCCAACGCACGGAATTCTCTTGAGAAGACGGGCGTTTGGCCGTTTGCCTACCCTACCTGCGGAAAGGTGGGTATGAATTGTCAAACGCCGGGATTCTCGTCTATAACGCCCCCGACTTTTGATCTGCCGCGCTCTGGGGGGTACGGACAACACGTTACCCTGGGAAGCGCAGGGAGTTTGGGATCCGTATGGCGCAGACGACTGGATTCACCATTTGGCTGACCGGCATGTCCGGGACCGGCAAGAGTACGATGGCTGCCTACATCGCGGCCCGGCTCAGGCAGGTGGATCGCAACGTGGAGATTCTCGACGAGAACGAGCTCGGGGAGGCGCTATGGGCGGGCCTGGGAGACACCAAGGAGGACCGCATGACGGTCGTCCGCCGGCTGGGGTATGTGGCCGGGCTGCTCACGCGCAACAACGTGGCGGTGCTGGTGCCCTGTGTGAGCCCCTACAAGGCCGGGCGCGAGGACAACCGCCGGACGATCGGCCGGTACATCGAAGTGTACGTGGACTGCCCCACCGAGAAGCTCATCGAGCGGGACACCACGGGCCGCTACAAGAAGGCGCTCGGGGGGGAGATCCCCAACTTCATCGGCATCACCGAGCCGTATGAGCCGCCCGCGTCCGCCGAGGTGGTGCTCCACTCCGACCAGGAGACCGTGGAGGAGGGGGCGGGGAAGATCTTCCAGTCGCTGCTGGACCTCGGCTACGTGACGAGCGAGGAGCTGAAGATCATCACCGGCAAGAAGATGAAGGCCCAGCCGCCCACGAAGACGCAGGTGGTGGTGGCCAAGCCGGGCAAGGCGGCTCCGGCTCCGGCGGCGGCCAAGTCGGCGAAGGCGGCGGCCAAGTCGGATGCCGGCAAGGGCGCCAAGGCGCGTCCGGCGGCGAGGGCGGCCCGGGTGGCCAAGCCGGCGGCCAAGAAGTCGGCGGCTCCCAAGCGCAAGGCCCGCTAGACAAGCGCTCGCAGGACCGGGAACCCCCAGGTTGCTTGTGGCAACCGGGGGTTCTTCGTTTATAGAGGTACCCCCTATGCTGAGCCCCGAGCGGATCCAGGCCCTGTGTGACTCCTCCCGCCCCAAGCTGGACGCGATGCGTACGGCGTTGCGCGCGCATGGTTCGGCGCTGGTGGCGTTCTCGGGAGGGGTGGACTCCACCTTCGTGCTGAAGATCGCGGTGGAGGAGCTGGGGGAGCGGGCGCTGGCGCTGACGGCGTTGTCGGCCTCGGTGGCGCCCGAGGAGGAGAAGGAGGCGCGGGAGCTGGCGGCGCGGCTGGGCGCCAGGCACGTGGTGGTGTCGAGCGACGAGCTGTCGAACCCGAGCTACGCGGCCAACCCGACCAACCGCTGCTACTTCTGCAAGACGGAGCTGTACGACCTCTGCGAGGCGAAGCGGAAGGAGCTGGCGCTCGAGGTGGTGCTGGACGGCTTCAACGCGGACGACTTCAAGGATCACCGACCGGGGCACCAGGCGGCGAAGGAGCACGCCGTGCAGTCGCCGCTGGCGAAGGCGGGGCTGACGAAGGAGGAAATCCGGGCGTGGAGCCACGCGCTGGGGCTGCCCACGTGGGACAAGCCTCAGATGGCGTGCCTGGCGTCGCGGATTCCGTACGGGACGTCGGTGACGCGCGAGCGGCTCTTCCAGATCGCGGGAGCGGAGTCGGAGCTGCGCCGGCTGGGCTTCCGGCAGTTCCGGGTGCGCTACCACCAGGAGGTGGCGCGCATCGAGCTGGCGGCGGAGGAGTACGAGCGCTTCCTGTCGGCGGAGGTGCGTCGGCAGGTGGACGCGGGGCTGAAGGCGCTGGGGTTCAAGTTCGTGGCGTTGGATCTGGAGCCCTTCCGTTCGGGGCGGATGAACGACGCGGCGGGAATCCAGCGCCCGGGGGCGGATACCCACCCGCTGCCGGTGGTGAGCTGATCCCGTCCTGATCCTGGACGATCCCCGGAGATCCGCACCTGTCTCTCCTGATCGCGATCCTGCCCACCCTGGCCCTCGCACAGGGCGGGTGGAGCCGTCCTCCGACCCGAGGCCCGGCGCTGCTGCTGGGTCCGGTGCTGACCTACACGGAGCTCGTCGCTTCCAAGGAGGCGCGGCGAGGCCTCGCGGGTCACCTGGAGCTCGGGGCCAGCGTGCCGGTGGGCTACGAGGAGAACGAGCTCTTCCTCCTGGCCCGCGCCGGAGGCGGAACACCGGGCTTCAGCCTCGGGGTGCATGGGGGCTACCGGAGCGTCTTCGAGCTGGAGGAGTGGCAGTCCTACGCGGATCTCGGCGTCGCGGTGCACCTGCGCCCGAGCCTGTGGGCGGGGCCCCGGGTAGGCCTGGGTGCGAGACGAGCGCTGAGCGAGCGCCTCACGCTGTACGGGGCGCTGGGAGGACAGCTCGGATTTGGATCTGGTCTCCGATTGGACGTAGAGGTGAGCACCGGCCTGCGCTGGAGCTTGTGATCCGCGGTTGATCCGAAACTGATCCGCCGCTGATCGCGAAGTGATCCACCAGGTCCGATGATTTTCTTGCGATCCGGTGCGTATGTGAGACCTTGTGCGCGCCTGTAGGAGACAACGCACATGGACATGAATCCTCGTCTCACCTCGGTGGTGTTCCGTCTCAACCGCGAGAAGCTGGATGCGCTCAAGGAGCTGTCCCGCTCCACGAGGATCCGCCAGAGCGAGTACCTCCGGGAGGCCATCTCGGATCTGTTGGCGAAGTACGAGGATCGCCTGGTCGACTAGGCGGCGGCGTCGGAGTCCGCTTCGGCCGGGAGACAGAAGGGAGGCCCCAGGGGGAGACCCGGGGGCCGGGCCCGCTCCTCCGGGGTGAAGGGATCCAGTTCGGGCGCATAGCGCACCTCCCAGAGCAGGAGCCCCTTGGCGGGGGCCTTGAGGCCGGGGATGGGGGTGCCCGAGTCGAGCGCGGCGCGGTAGTGCTCCTCGGGGAGGGCACCGGCGGCGGTGAGCAGCGCCGAACCCACGAGGTAGCGCACCTGGTAGCGCCCGAACCCATCTCCGCGCAGCCGGGCCTCGAAGAGTCCGTTGCCCAGGTGGTGCAGGGTGGAGGACTCCAGGGTGCGAGGCTTGCGCAGACTGGAGTGCTCGTGGAAGGCGTAGAAGTCGCGTTGGCCCACGGCGGCGCCAAGCAACTCCGCGACCCGCTCGGGCTTGAGGACGAGGCCCTCCAGCCGGGGCTCGGTGGACGGCTCCATGACGAAGGGGCGCCAGGCCTCGGCCGGCGCGCCCCCGAGCTGAATCCGGTAGCGGTACTCCTTGCCGACGGCGCTCCACTGGGCGTGGAAGCCGGGAACGGGGCGCCGGGCGACGCACAGCCCGAGATCCGGCGGCAGGTGGGGGACAATCCGCTCGGAGAGCATCTCCGAGGTATAGAAAGGTGGCAGCCGGATGCTGGCCACCTGCATGCGCGCGTGGACGCCGCGGTCGGTGCGGCCGGCGGGCATGAGGGTGTAGGGGACCCCGGCCTTCTTGAGCGAGGTCTCGAGGGCTTCCTGGACGGTCAGGCCCTCGGGCTGGCGCTGGAAGCCGAGGTAGTCGGTGCCGCGGTACCAGATCCACAGGGCGGCGGGGGTTCTTTTCACGGGGGGTGTAGGTCCGATCGAGGGGCGTTGCGGCAACCCGCGGGGACTAGGATACTTCCCCGCCCATGTCGGCCGCACAAGACCTCCAGAACTTCGAGCAGGCGCAGCTCGACACCCAGTGGCTCTATCGCCAGGGTGACCTCGTCCTCGGCCCGCTGACCGGCCACCAGTTGGTGGAGAAGCTCTACGCGGGGGTGCTGACGGGAGAGACGGATGTCTCCGCCTCGGGCCCGAGCGGCTTCCGCAAACTGAAGGAACTGGACGCCTTCCGGCTGCACGTCGAGAAGGCGGCGGTGAAGCAGCGGGTGGAGGCGGAGGTGCGGGCGCTCCGGTCGCGGCGCACGCGCCAGCGGCTGATCGCGGGAAGCGTGGCGGCGGTGGTGCTGGGCGCGCTGGGGCTCGGCGCGTGGCAGATCTCCCGGTACGCGGCCGTGTACATGCCGAGCGAGAACGGGGCGTTGGACATCCAGGTGGACCCGCCGGTCATCACCGTGGCGAAGCGCTCGAGGCCGGAGGAGCTCTTCGAGTACCCGGGTGAGCCGAAGCGGGCGCCGGACCGGACCCCCAGCAAGCCCGCCGAGCCGTCCGTGGAGCAACCGCCGGAAAAGCCCGCGAAGCCGGAGAAGGTGGCGTCGGCCTCGCCGGTGCCAAAGCCGGGCCGCCGCCCCGCGGGCAAGGTGAACGCCGACGGGGATGGGCTGGCGACCGAGGTCAACTACGACCAGTCGGCGATCAACAAGGTGGTGAAGTCGAAGCAGAGCTCGCTCTTCCACTGCTTCCAGGAGGAGGCCGATCGCCGCCCGGGCTTCTCCGCCAAGGTGCCGCTCGAGTTCACCATCGGAAACGATGGCCGGGTGGCCCAACTCTGGGTGGACCATCCGCAGCTCAAGAAGGGGGCGATGTACGACTGCCTCCTGGTCGAGCTGAAGAAGTGGCCCTTCAAGGCCTACACGGGTGAGCGGGCCACGGTGAGCCTCTCGTTCACCGTTGGGAAGAAAGGCTAGGCGGCGGCAGGTCGCTTTTTTGCCCCCTCGGTCTTCCTGATCGATACGGGGAGCATGGTGACCGCCGCTGAGTTCGACATCGAGAAGAAGGCCGCCTCCGTGCCCCCGGGCACCTTCCGCCACACCGTGCTGGTGGCGGCCAAGCGGTTCAAGTCCACCTGGGCCGAGCTGGGCAAGCTGCTGGTGCAGGTCCGGGACGAGAACCTCTGGGAGTCCTGGGGCTACGCCAGCTTCGAGGCGTACTGCCTGAAGGAAATCCACATCAAGAAGCAGACGGCGCTGAAGCTCACGCGCTCGTTCAGCTTCCTGGCCAAGCACGAGCCCGCCGAGGAGGTGGCCCAGGACGACTTCCCCCAGAAGGCGCCTCCCTTCGAGGTCATCGAGGTCCTGGCGGACGCGGAGGAGCGTGGCCAGCTGTCGCCGCAGGAGTATCGTTCACTGCGTGACAGTATCTGGAACCCCGAGAAGCCGGCCAACGAGCTGAAGAAGGAGTTCGTGGAGCGCTTCCCGAAGCCGGCGCCGGAGCCCCCCCCGGAGAGTGCCCAGGTGAGGAAGCTGGCGAACGTGGCCCGCAAGCTGGCCTCCGAGGTATCCGGGTGCCGGAAGGTGCCCCATGCCATCGCTGAGCGGGCAGCCGCCCTGGCCGAGGACCTGGAGGAGATCGCTTCGGGCGTGAATGACGCCTGAACGGGTGTTACTCAACGCTGACCTCGTCCGGCGGTGCACAGCTTGTCGGACGACACATCCGGGTTGGGCTTCCGGTGCGTTCAAGCGGAGCCTATATTTTGGCGGACGGCTGTTCGAGACGTGGGCAGCCAGACGACTTGGGTGTGGTGAGGGTGTCGGCTAGGTAGGCTCCGGGTTGACCGGGGTCGGTGAACTCGGAGGCGGCAGTGAAGAAGGAGCACCACGTCAACCTGTCCTGCTCGTTCTGCGGCAAGTCGCAGCGCGAGGTTCGCAAGCTGATCGCGGGCCCGACGGTCTACATCTGCGACGAGTGCATCAAGCTCTGCAATGACATCATCGCGGATGAGAACGAGCGCGAGGAGGGTAAGCCGCAGGTCAGCTTGCCGACGCCGATGGAGATCAAGGCGTTCCTCGATGATTACGTCATCGGTCAGGACCAGGCGAAGAAGGTCCTGTCGGTCGCGGTGTACAACCACTACAAGCGCATCTACCAGAAGAAGCCCACGACGAAGCCTCGTCCGGGCATGAAGCCCTCGGGCTCGGAAGACGTCGAGCTGAGCAAGAGCAACATCCTCCTGGTGGGCCCCACGGGCAGCGGCAAGACGCTGTTGGCGCAGTCCCTGGCGCGCTTCCTCAACGTCCCGTTCACCATCGCGGACGCGACCAGCCTCACCGAGGCCGGTTACGTGGGCGAGGACGTGGAGAACATCATCCAGAACCTGCTCCACAACGCCGATTACGACGTGGAGAAGGCGGCGCGGGGCATCGTCTACATCGACGAGATCGACAAGATCGCTCGCAAGGGCGACACGCCGAGTGCCACGCGCGACGTGGGCGGCGAGGGCGTGCAGCAGGCGCTCTTGAAGATCATCGAGGGCACGCGGGCCAACGTCACGCCCAGGGGCGGGAAGAAGTACAACCAGCAGGAGTACGTGCAGGTTGATACGACGAACATCCTGTTCATCTGCGGCGGTGCGTTCCACGGCATCGACGGAGTGATCAAGCGCCGGGTGGGCGAGAAGGGCCTGGGCTTCGGGGCGAAGATCACCCACCGCGAAGAGCGCAGCGTGGGCGAGCTGCTGGCGATGGTGGAGCCTGAGGATCTGATGAAGTTCGGGATGATTCCCGAGTTCATCGGGCGTCTGCCGGTGGTGGCGACGCTCAACGATCTGAAGGAAGAGGATCTGATCACGATCCTCACCCAGCCGAAGAACGCGCTCATCAAGCAGTACCAGAAGCTCTTCGAGATCGAGAAGGTGAAGCTGACCTTCACGAAGGAGGCGCTGAGGGCGATTGCCAAGGAGGCGATGCGTCGCAACTCGGGAGCGCGCGGCCTGAGGGCGATCCTCGAGGACGCCATGCTCGACATCATGTACGACGTGCCGTACCGGGACGGCGTGAAGGAGTGCAAGATCACCGAGACGGTGGTGACCAAGCACGAGCCGCCCCAGCTGGTGATGGAGAAGGAAAAGAAGTCGGCGTAACCGAGGCCAGACTTCCGCTCCACGGAGCCCCCGCTGCCCACCGAGGCACGGGGGCTTCTTCATTTTCCCCGCGTCAGCTCGACACGCGCACGGTGGTCTGCATCTCGCGGCCGGTGGCCGGATCCTTCGCGCGCATGGTGAGGATGCCTTCCACGTTCACGTCGAAGGTGATCTCCACCTGCACCGAGCCCGCTCGGGCCGGGCGGATTCCCGAGAAGGTGAACTCGCCCAGCAGATCGTTCTTCGTCACCAGCTCGTCGTCGCCCTGGAAGATGCGCATGGCGAGCTCGGTCTGGTTGTCCTTGCTCGTGGTGGCCACCAACTGCTTCGCGTTGGGGATCGGCGCGTTGCGCGGGAACACCGTGTGGAACGCGCCACCCGCCCGCTCCAGGCCGATGGCCATCGGAATCACGTCCAGCAGCTGCAGCCGCAGGCTCGAATTGTCCTCCAGCGACTTGGCGTAGAGCGCCGCGCCCACCGCCACCGCCTCGTCCGGGTGCACACCCTTGCTCGGCGTCTTGCTGAAGAACTTCGTCAACCGGTCCTGCACGATGGGCATGCGCGTCTGCCCACCCACCAGCAGCACCTCGTCGATGTCCTTGGTGCTCAGCCCCGAGTCCACCAGTACCCGCGCCACCATCTGAAGCGTCCGGTCCACCAGGTGGTTCGTGAGCTGCTGGAGCATCTTGCGCGTGAACTTCATCTCGATGTTCAGCGGCTGGCCCTGCGCCGTCATCGTGATGAAGGGGATGTTGAACTGCACCTCGTCGCGCGCCGACAGGTCGATCTTCGTGCGCTCGGCGAGATCCTTGATGCGCTGCATGGCCACCGGGTCCGTGGCCAGATCGATGCCCGTCTTCGACGCGAAGTCCTTGAGGACGTGGTGGATGATGGCGTTGTCGAAGTCGATGCCGCCCAGGAAGATGTCACCGCCGGTGGCCTTCACCTCGAAGACCCGGTCGCGGATCTCGATGATGGACACGTCGAAGGTGCCGCCGCCCAGGTCATAGACGAGCACCTTCTTGTTGACGTTCTTGCCGGCGCCATAGGCGAGCGCCGCCGCGGTGGGCTCGTTGATGATGCGCACCACCTCCAGATCGATGAGCTTGCCGGCCTCCTTCACCGTCTGGCGCTGCCGATCGTTGAAGTACGCCGGCACCGTCACCACCGCGCGCTTGATGGGCGTCTTCAGGTGGTTGGCGGCCACATCGCGAATTTTATTGAGGATCTTCGCGCTGACCTCCTGGAGCGAGAACTCCTTCTTGCCCACGTCCAGGACGACGTCGTTCTTCTTGCCGGGGCGCATCGAGTACGCCACGGTCTGCTTCATCGAGGCGACGATCTCGCTCTGGAAGGGCCGCCCCACCAGCCGCTTGGCGCCGTAGACGGTGTTCTTCGGGTTGAGCTGCCACTGGCGCTTGGCCTCGTAGCCGATCAGCTCGTTGCCCTTGTCGTCGATCGCGAAGATGGAGGGGATGGTGTACTCGCCGCCCTTGTAGGGGATGAGCTTCACGTTCCCACCGTCCTCGACGATCGCCGCGCACGAGTTGGTCGTGCCGAGGTCGATTCCGATGATGGGGTCCTTGAGCATCGCGCGGGGACTCCGAAAAAAGGGGGGCGCGGGGCGAGGGCGGCTCGTCCCAGCGCTAAGACCCCGGAGGTTAGTGCAAGTTCACTGGGGTCGCGAGCGAGAGTAGGCGTCCATCACCATGGGCAGTTGCAGCAGGTTCACGCCCGGCGCGTCCAGCACGCCCTCGGCGGACAACCCCGCGGAGAGCTTCAGGGCCGCCACCTCCAGCGAGGCCCCGGGCTGTCCGGCGGGATCCGTATCCGCCCCCGTGGGCGACTCCGGCAGCCGTACCGGCCCCCCGCCAGACTCCAGCGCGAGGTACACCACATGCCGCCCCTGGGCCCCGGTGAGCGTCACCCGGACGAGCCCCGCGCCCGCCCCGGCCAGCGCGCTCCAGCTCGTCGGGGACGGCGTGAAGGTGCGCTCCCCGGCCGTGTAGGCGGCGGTGGGTATGGGCAGGAAGTCGGGCACGGAGACGCGGGTGGGGAGGGCGGCTCCCCGGACGATGCGCCCGCTGACGGACGCCCCCGAATTCGCGGAGGTGGCGAGCGCCCACACTCCGGGTATGCCCACCTCGGCGCCCCCGTACGGTGCTCCACTGCGCAGGAGCACCGGCTGTACGGGCCGTGTCCCATCCGGCTGCGCCGCCCCAGCGGTCCGCGAGGCCAGCCCCAGGGGCATCAGGCCCGCCTCGGGAGACAGCTCCACGGCGGAGACCACGGCCGTGTCGAACCCGGAGGGCAGGTTGGGGAGCACCACCTCGGTGCGGCGGAGCTGCTCGCGGCGGGGGCGGTGGGAGAGGGGGGCGAAGCGGTTGTAGTCCGGCAGGTCCTCGCTGCCCTGGCAGACAGCGGTGTCCGAGCACAGACCGTCTCCGTCCAGGTCCGTCGCGTCCGGCACGTAGGGCAGGTGGGAGATGGAGGTGAAGGCCTGGAGCGCGTAGTCCATGGCGCCGCAGTAGGCGAGCAGGTCCGTGGGGCGGAGGCTCGAGGCCCGCGCGAGGGGCAGCTTGCCGGCGAAGGCGATCGCGGTTCGGCGCCCCGCCTGTCCCAGGCCGAACGAGCGCGGCTTGAGCTCCGTGTTCCCTCCCAGTCCCAGCGAGGCGTAGGCCACGAGGCCGCCGGGGGCGGGGACGCGCT
>NZ_DASVWK010000759.1:0-4159 GCF_036389735.1 Archangium sp.
CCCCGGCGGCCTTGGTGCCCGGGTCCTCGCTGCTGGCGCGCGCCACCTCGGCGAAGTCCTTGCCGCCCTCGAGCTCCTTGGCGAGCGCCTGGGCGCGCTCCAGCGCCTTGGCCTTCTGCTCCGGCGTGGCCTCGGGGGCCAGCTTGATGAGGATCTGCCGCGCGCGGATGCGCTCGGGCTGCTGGTACACGAAGCGGTTGGCCTCGTAGTAGTCCTTGATGTCCTTCTCGTGCGCCTTGCGGAAGGTGCTCAGGTCCTCGGCGCCAGGGGCCGGCACCTTGTCGGCGTACATGGTGGGCAGGAAGCGCGCGAACACGATGCGGGCCTGGTTGCCCTCCTTCTCGAAGCGCGAGCGCACCTCGTCATCCGAGACGACGGCGCCGTTCTGCACCACGCCCAGCATCTTCTGCGCCGTCAGCCGCCGCCGCAGGTCCTCCTCGTAGTCCGCCGGCGTCTGCCGGTAGTAATCGCGGAGGATGCCCTGGTAGGTGGCGTAGTCGAACTGGCCGTCCTTCTGGAACTCGGGGCTGCGCTGGAGGAGCTTCAGCAGCTCCTCGTCCGAGGCCCGGAGCCCGTGGCGCTCGGCCGCCTGGGCGAGCAGCTCCGTGTTGACCATGCGATCGAGCACCGACTGGGGCAGGCCGAACTGGCGGGCGACCGCCTCGGTGACGGGCTGGCCCTGCTGACGCAGGTACTGGAGCTGATTGGCGTACTCCCGGCGGAACTCCAGCACCGGGATTTCCTGGCCGTTCACCACCGCGGCGGCCGAGGGGGCCGTGTTCGCGTTGTTGGTCTGGCTGAAGCCCGAGCTGCCAGGCCCGAACTGGAGGGTGAACACCACCGCTATCGCGATGATGAAGAGGAGGGAAACGACCTTCCGCGGCTCGAGAGAGTCATTCATGTTGCCGTGACCGTGTTCTGTGCCTGAGTCGCGCCGGGGGTTTCCTCCACGCGGAAGGATTCACGACGCGCATGTGTTGGGTGCCCGGTCGGAAGGTGGACGATGGATCGCCACCCGCCGTGAAGACCTTGACTGCCTAGAGCAACACCCCGGAAAATGCAAGCGATTCAGAGTAGTTAGCGAGCCCCCCCCCGTTTCAGCCGCTCCCTCTCTCCTACACGGACCTTCACGAAGTGCTGTCGCTCTTCAAGCGCTACCGGACGCTACTCATCGTGGGTGTGCTGCTGCTGTACCCGTTCGGGGCCTTCCTGACGACGGGTCGGCGCGGCCGCGACCCCAATTTCGTGGACCGGGCGGTCATCGGCATGACCGCCCCCTTGCAGCGCGGACTGATCGGCCTCATCGACGGCATCAAAGCCGTGGTGTTCGGCTACATCGACCTGCGCGAGGTGCGGCGGGAGAACGAGCAGCTGCGCACGGAGACCCTCCAGCTGCGGGCGGCCGTGCAGGCGCTCGGAGAGACGCGGGCGGAGAACGAGCGGCTGCGAGGCCTGCTCGGTTACGCCGAGGCGGTGAAGGGGCCGGAGGTCGCCGCGCGGGTCATCGGGGTCAACCCGGTGTCCAAGCTGCTGTCGGTGCGCATCAACCGGGGTGAGTCGGACGGGGTGTACCGCGGCATGTCCGTGGTGACGCCGGACGGCATCATCGGTCAGGTGGTCCGGACGACGGGAGGGTGGGCGGACGTGGCGCTGGTGACGGACATGCAGAGCCGGGTGGGTGTGCGGGTGCAGCGCTCGCGGGCGCGGGGCACGGCGGCCGGCTCGGGCAAGGGACCGCTGCGTTTGGAGAACATGCTGCGTACCGAGGACATCCAGGAGGGCGATCTCATCATCACCTCCGGCACGGACGGGGTGTACCCACCGGGGCTGGTGGTGGGCAAGGTGTCGCACCTGGAGAAGACGGAGCACGGCATGTTCCTGGGCGGCGACATCGTGCCCGCGGTGGACACCACCCGGCTGGAAGAGGTCCTCGTGGTGGGGAGCCCCTTCGGCAGCGTGGCTCAGGCTCCGGCCGGAGGTGAGCGTTAGATGAAGTTCCTCGTCACCATCGCCCTGGCACTGCTGCTGCTCACCCTGGAGTCCGTGGTGGTGCAGCAACTGGGCCTGGCCATCAGCCGCATCGACGTGACGGTGGTGCTCGTGGCCTTCCTGGCCGTGCGCGCCAACACGCTCGAGGGCTCCATCTCCGCCTTCTCCGTGGGCTACCTGCTCGACTTGATGAGCGGCCAGCCGACGGGCCTCTTCACCTTCCTGGCCGTCTTCACCTTCCTGGTGGGCAAGCTGGTGGTGAGCCTGGTGGAGGTGCGCGGTCGCGCGGCCTTCGTTCTCTTCGCCATGGGCGCGGACGTGGGCCATGGCGTGCTCGCGTCCTTCTTCACCTGGCTCACCACGAAGGAGGGCTCGGCCACGGCGCTGCTGCCCGGCCTGCCGCTCCAGGTGACGCTCACCGGTGTGGCGGCGGCCTTCCTCTATCCCTTGCTGCGGCGCTTCGAGGCGTCGCAGGATCGCTCTTCTTCCGCGGGGCTGCTGCGTTGACTCCTCCGACTCTGGCTGAGACGACCCCGGGGCGCGACCTCAAGCGCCGCTTCGTGTGGGTGGGACTGGCGATGGTGGCCGGGCTGGTGGCGCTCGCCGTCCAGCTCTACCGCCTGCAAATCACCCAGGGCGAGGAGTACTCCGCCAAGAGCGTGGCGAACTTCGTGAAGGAGGTGCGCCTGCGCGCGGATCGCGGGCTCATCAAGGACCAGCGTGGCACCATCCTGGTGGACAGCCGTCCCTCCTTCGACGCCTTCATCACCCCGGCCTTCTGCACCAACTGCGCCACCGAGGTGCTGCCGCAGCTGGGCGAGCTGCTCGGCTGGGACGAGCCCACGCGCAAGCGCATCGAGGACCAGGTGCGCGTGGCGCGCCGCAACGCGCCCTTCCACCCGCTGCCGGTGCGCATCGATCTGGCGCGCGACGAGTACGACCGCATCAACGCCCGGCGCGACATGCTGGACGGCGTGGACGTGGTGCCCGTGCCGCACCGCAACTACCGCACCGGGAGCGTGCTGTCGCACGTGCTCGGGTACATGAACGAGATCAACACGGACGAGCTCGAGCGCCTCAACGCCGAGGGCGGGCACTACGCGCTGGGTGACTACATCGGGCGCCGTGGCCTGGAGCGCTACTTCGAGACGACGCTGCACGGCACGGACGGCGTGCGCAAGGAAGTGGTGAACGCGCGCGGCCGGGTCATCGAGGATCTCCAGGACAAGCTGGGCAAGGACGCGGTGGTGCCGTCGCGGCCGGGCAACAACGTGGTGCTGTCCATCGACATGCGCCTTCAGGAGGTGGCCGAGCAGACCTTCCCCGCCTCCGCCGGCGCGGTGGTGGCGGTGGACGTGAAGACGGGCTTCATCCGCGCGGTGGTGTCGCGGCCGGGGTTCGATCCCAACCTCCTCACCGGTCGCATCACGCCCACGCAGATGGCCTCGCTGGCGAAGGATCCGCTCCAGCCGATGATCAACCGCGTGTCCGCCAACCACTTCAGCCCGGGCTCCACCTTCAAGGTGATCTCCGCGCTGGCGGCGTACAAGTCGGGCCTCTTCCGGCCGGAGTCGGTGGTGAACTGCCCCGGTGGCTACCGGCTGGGCGCGCGCACCTGGCGCTGCCACAAGGACAGCGGCCACGGGCCGGTGAACGGCAAGACGGCGATGCAGTACTCGTGCGACACCTGGTTCTACAAGGTGGCCGATACCATCGGGCTGGATCCCATCGCCGAGATGGGCAAGGCCCTGGGCCTGGGTTCGCCCACGGGCATCGGTGTGCTCGCTGAGGTGCCGGGCATCATGCCGTCCAGCGACTACCACAACAAGGCGTCCCCGGGTGGCTACACCAAGGGCATGGCGCTCAACAGCGCCATCGGCCAGGGCGACGACAACGTCACGCCGCTTCAGCTGACCATGGTGTACGCGGCCATCGCCAACGGCGGCACGCTGTTCAAGCCGCAGCTCGTCGAGCGCATCGAGGGCCTGGATGGTGAGGTCATCGCGCAGAACTCGCCGGAGGTGGTGCGTCAGGTGGACATCCCCAAGGCACACCTCGACGCGGTGAAGGAGGGGCTGATCGCCACGGCGATGGAGCCGGGCGGTACGGCCTACAGGGCGATGTCGCAGGCGGGGCTGAAGGACATCACCGTGGTGGCGGGCAAGACGGG